>JBBIGV010000001.1:0-173550 GCA_037447335.1 Ignavibacteria bacterium
ATAAAATTTCCAGGGTAGTTTCCTGTAGCAAGATCAAATTCTGCAATAGCATTTTGATTTGCACTTGCAGCTACCGTTCCTACCACGGTATTGAATCCCGGTCTTAGTTCTATACCTCTTGCATTGTCATAAATAGCCGTATTGCCGCCGAAGAGAACTCTTATAAAATTCCCCATGGTATCAAACTCAAGAATATTATCGCTAAGCTGACCGGATACAATTACCGTTGTGGTGTAAGTAAGCAGACCTTCAATCGGGGTGCTGAGGCTTGCCAGCGGAATATAAGCGGCATTTATCAGCGAACCATCATTATAATTAAAAGTCATTATCATGTTATTAATAGATTCAACAACCATAACAAAGCTGATAGCCCTGTTCACCTCACCTGAAAAAGTATATCCGAGTTCAGGATTTTGTGTTGGCTTGTTAGACCAGTGCACCCTTGCATTTGACAGGTCGTAGCGTGCATTTATTTCTTCTCAGAAGCAACTTCACCGTTATTAAAAGTATGGAGTAAGTCATTAAAAATCGTATACACGACCTTGTTATTTTCAATACCTTTTGCTTCTATAAAAACACCCTCCGGCAAGTAGATGGTATGGGGAATGTCATACTTCTCTGCAAGCTTACGTGCATCAGTAATCAATGTGACATTTTCTTCTGCGCTGATCATCAAATCTTCAAAGGTGATTTGAGGACGTTCCTGCGCAAAGGAAGAGAAAGAAAATATTAAAAAAAGAAAAAGACTCAGAGAAATGAATTTTTGTTTCATAGCAGTTCCTTACTTAAATAATTGTAATTAGCCGCCTTGTATAAAGGTAAAAAAAATAATTGCATAGTTCAAACTATTTTAAATTAATAAATGAAAAAAATGATGTTAACCGGCAATATTTGAGATAGTTTATCCCGTATAATAAAAAAACATCTGATCGGCTGTAACCAGGCAAAAAAAACTAAAATATCCGAATCAAGTACATTTATGCGGTAATATCCCGCTGAATTTATTAGACTATCGTCAAAATATTTCGAATTAAAAGCAGTTGGATTCTTTCAGTTCGGAAAATCGCGGATATTCTGAACCATACTTAACCGATGAGAGAGCGAATGATTGGTTTATTTTATTTTTGATTTCTAGGTACCTGTAATTACAGTTCTATTGCACATTGACCCTGGTACCGGCAATAAAAATCAAATAAAAAGGCGAGACCTTTGCCTCGCCTTTGTTGATAATTTATGAAAAATGATTATTTCATCAGTACGAGTTTTCGTGTATCTATAAATTGTTTTCCGGATGAAATATCCACTGCGGTCATTCTGTAGAAATAGACTCCGGATGCGAGATTATACCGGTTCGAATTTAATTCGAGTGTATAATAACCTGATTCTTGGTTGGAATTAACAAGTGTTGAAACTCTCTCGCCATTAATTGAAAACAATTCAATCATAACTGATGAAGCTGACGGAATCGTATAATTAATTGTCGTTGCAGGATTGAACGGATTCGGATAATTCTGGCTAAGTGAAAAATTGTCAGGAGGTAATACAATTACTTCAATTACGTTTGAATAATTATAAGATCCGTCAAAATCAATTTGCTTCAACCTGTATGAATAGGAACCCGGTGAAAGTGATAAATCAACAAAAGAATAATATTGTTTCTCGGTAGTGGTTCCGTATCCTTCAATAAAACCGATCGAAACAAATTCGTTATCTGTCATCCTTTGTACTTCAAATCCCCGGTTATTTGTTTCAGTTGAAGTCTGCCAGCTTAAGTAAGCTGAATTTCCGTCTGCCCATCCGCTGAATGCAGAAAGTTCAACCGGTATAATAGCATCGGGTATGTTATGATAGAATAAACCGCTGTTACCTGCACCGGCAAAAACAATTCCACTTCCGTAATTGTTTACATCCGTTGCTGCAAGTGACGGATGACCTGCAATTGACGGAAATATCTGGTTCGAAGAATTATTAACCGGATTAACAACAATATGTCCTTCGACGCCTGTTGCAAGATCGAAAGACCACTTAAAAATTATTGTATCCTTTGCAGCGCCCGAAGCGAGATATACAAATCTCCATAGTGATTGACCTTCGATGCAGTGGACTGTCAACCCACCTTCATTGTATGGATTCTGAGCAATATAAGTCGGTGTAGTAGGCGTAAAATACTGAGCGCCCGGTCGGGCATATACATATGCAACATGGTTAACACCGGCTGTAGTGCGGGTAAATGTACAGATCATTTCACCTGTTGCTCTATCAACCTTTATTAATCCATGGAATTCAGGGTCAGAAGTAGTTGCAGGATTAAACTGACTGAATGTGCCTGTCCAGTTACTCAATGCTACTCTTCTTATTCTTAAATTCGGGTTTGTAAGGGTAAGATTATTTGATAACAGAACATAAATCGAATCCACACCCGGAGAGGCATGACTTCTGAATTCAATATCAACATCATAATCATTGAAGCCAGTTCTTGCAGTAGTGAATGTCCAGGTCTGTCCCCAGTCGGTAGTAAGTGCTGCTCTTACAGGGTTGTTGGTTGGAGTACCGCTACTGTAATCCTGATATGCTATGTACCAATGGGTTGTCGCTGGTGAATAATAATATCCATCCGACACGATTACAGGATGAATAAGACCTCTACCGGAAACGGGCAGTGCAACTGTTGTGGCATAAACAGGCAATGGTGAAGCCGGCGAAAATGTAAAGAATGATAATAGTCCAAGTGCAGTAGATGTTTCCGTTGAAACTATAATGCCGATCCGATAAGTTCCTGTGGTATCGGTAATGTAAAAATCGAGCCCTCTGCCTGTATTACCTGGTGAAGCTCCAAATGTAAATAAACTCCAGCTTGTACCGGCATTGGTAGATCTGTAAACATAAAAAGTATCATTTGAAGCAGGACCAAAAGTTAAATATTGTGTACCATCGGGTGCGGATCTGATTCGGACAGTTCTTGGATTACCGCCGGTGTGTGTTGCAGTACCGTAGGTGGCAACATTGCCTGTAAATAGCTGCATTTCTGAATCGGGGATGTTGTTCGCGTTAAATGCATCCACCTGTTCCTGCGTTGCAAAAGTGATCGGAACAGGATATTCTGAATTCACAAATCTTTCCGGGTACTCATTTTTAATTTGCTCAACAAGCGCAAAATAGTTTGGATTATCTCCTTTTTGTTTTGCATATATCATATCTCTCCAAAGAAGTTCGAATCCGGATAACTCAGTTATTACAGGTTCTTCAGGATATGCTTCCCGCATAATTTCATCGGGAGTCTGAGCAAAGGTAAAAGTAAAAAGCAGGAATGAGAAAAGGAAAGTGAACAAGTATTTCATAGCTCCTCCGCATAATAGTTATATATTAGTTACGGCAAGAATATAATAACTACACCTGTTAAACACAAATTATAATTAGTGAAATTTGAAAAATCGAAAATGGATTGTTAGCAAAAGTAACTTTTTAGGGATTGATTGTAATAAAGCACTGCACGGCTATTCTAATTCGATTTTTTTTACAGGTAAACCGAAACTTCAGGATAATCTCAGATTTTATACGGAAAATCTCCGTTCTTTTTAGTATAATTCAATTGTCGAAGAAAAATTTTGGTTATTAAAACTGAAAAATTAATAACTACCTAACCATTCACATGGAGGAGAGAGCGAATGATTGGTTTATTCTATTCTGTTATTGACATTTATGTACCTGTAATTACAGTTCTATTGTATATTGATCCGGGAACCGGCAGCCTTCTTTTTCAGATATTAAGTGCAATTGCGCTTGCAATCATTTTTTACTTTTCTCTGTTAAAGAAAGCTATTGTAAAACTGTTCACGAAAGTAACCGGCTTAATCACAGGCAAAAAAGAACCTGGCAATGATTAATAAATTCCTTTCGCGCGATCCGAGTGGTTTTATTTTCAGACAGGAAGGTAAACTCTGCCGTGCGGTTAACCATACTTACAAAACAAATTATGATTTTCTGCTGAACTCGGGATTGTATGAGAAATTAATTTCCGAATCTCTCCTTATAACACACACCGAATCTGAAAAGAATAATTTTAATATAGATTGTTATAAAATTATCTCCCCGCTCGAAATTCCTTTCATCTCATATCCGTATGAATGGTGCTTTGATCAGCTTAAAGATGCGGCATTGCTTACGCTCAAAATACAGAAGCTCGCATTGGATATGAATATGTCGCTTAAAGATGCTTCAGCATATAATGTGCAATATTATAATGGAAGTGCAATATTTATTGATACATTATCTTTTGAAATTTATAAAGAAGGATTGCCCTGGATAGCTTATAAACAATTTTGCCAGCATTTTCTTGCACCGCTTTTATTGATGAGCTATAAAGATTTAAGAATGCACATTTTACTCAGGGATTTTATTGATGGCATACCTCTCGACCTCACTAATACGCTGCTGCCTTTTCGCAGCAAATTAAATCTGAAAGTATTTCTTCATGTAACGATGCATTCAAAAGCACAAAAGAAGTACAGCAGTAAAAAACCCGTGTTGCAAAAAGGAAGCTTTTCGAAAATATCTTTTTACAGGCTGATTGATAGTTTAAGTACGCTCGTCAATGATATTGAATTAAAAAACGACAGCTCTGCATGGGTGAATTACTATGAAGAAAATATTCTCAGCGATTTATATTTAACTCATAAGCAGGAACTAATTGAGTCATTCATTAATAAGATTAAACCAGATTGTATCTGGGATTTGGGCTCAAATACAGGCATGTTCAGCTTTCTGGCTGCAAAGCATAATGCAAAAGCAGTAAGCTTCGACTCAGATCCGCTTACAGTTAATAAGCTTTATCTTCAATGCAAAAGCCGCAAAGGAAAAAATATTCTTCCGCTGATCATGAACCTTGTTAATCCAAGCAGTGCTAACGGCTGGGCTTTATCCGAGCGTTCATCTTTAATTGACAGATCATCTGCTGATATGCTGTTTGCATTAGCTTTAATTCATCATCTTTCAATCGCTAATAATATTCCCTTTGATTCTGTGGCTTCATTCTTTGCCCTGCTTTGTAAATACCTGGTAATTGAATTCGTCCCAAAAGATGATCCGAATACTCAATTACTTCTAAGGAGCAGGGAGGATATTTTTCAAAACTATAATCAAACAGAATTTGAAAAAGTATTCGGGAACTATTTTAAAATTATAACGAGTGAAAAACTGGCTGCATCAGGCAGGGTAGTTTACTTAATGGAAAATCTGAATAAGGTCGGGTAAATGAAAAATTTAATTAAGAACATCCTCACAGAGAAAAAAAACTTTACTTTCCATTTGCCGTTTGTATCCCTGCTTTATCTTTTAAGTAATTACCGGGTTATACACGAAACCGACTATCCGATCACATCAACAGAATTTTTCTTAACGATTATACTCGTGATGCTGTTGACTATTATCTCGTTCATGCTCATCAGACTACTTATTAAAAATAATATTAAAGCTGCAATTGCAGCCACGCTCTTCCTTGCATTTGGTTTTAACTTTTTTTCATTAAGCAATTATCTGCTTGGATACAACTTATTTCCGGTAATTGCCGACAATTATTTTGGAGGCAATTTGCTTATCGCTTCTTCGGTATTGCTGCTGCTTGCTTTTGCAGTGATATATTTTATTATTTCAAAAATAAAAACCACCTTAATAAGGTTTAATGGTTATCTGAACCTTCTGTTAATAGTGTTTGTATGCTTTGAGCTTATAAATTTTTTCACATTTGAGCCTAAAAGAATTGAGCTTGAAGAAAAGATCAGCGCCAATATTAAACCGGTTGAGAGCATTGCACTTCCTGATATTTACTACATCATTTTTGATTCATACACAAGTTTTGAAAGTTTGAAGAAATACTGGGACTATGATAACGCAAAGCTCGGTGCATTTCTAAAAAACAAAAAATTTTTTATAGCGAGCGATAGCCACAGCAACTACAACCAGACACATTTTACTATGGCTTCGAATTTTAACATGTCCTATCTGGATTATGATTCTTTTACAAGCTTAACAGTAGAACATTATCCTAACCTGTTTCGCCTGATAAAAGATAATGTTTTTACCAGGATGACCGAACGTGCAGGCTATAAAACCATCAATCTTTCATTATTCGATATCTCCGGCACATCAAAATTTTTCCGGTTTGATGTTATTAATGAGCCGGGATTTTTCAGAAGCTCTCTCTTCAAAAAAATTATTGATATTGATTACCTTGCAGCGCTTCTTGGTTTAACGTATAAATCAGAAATCCACAGCTACAATGTTACAGAGGAGATATTCTCCGAACTGAAATCCGTTACTGAGAAGAAATATGGTAACCCCGTGTTTGTTTATGCACATTTCATGATTCCGCATCCGCCTTATTTTTTTGATAATGAAGGAAATCTGATGCCTAATGATTACGCGAATGAAAGTGCTGACAAGTGGAAGTATTTAAATCAGCTTAAATATGCAAATTCAGTTTTGATGGATGCGGTTGAAAATATTTTCGCGAATGCTGAAAGGGAACCGGTTATTATCATTCAGGGTGATCACGGATTCAGGATGCTGGATGATAAAAAGCAGCAAGGGGTTGAATCACATTCTATTTTAAATACAATTTATTTTCCGGATCATGATTACAGCCTTCTATATAACAATATTTCTTCTGTGAATACATTCCGCGTACTGCTGAAGAAACTGGGTTTAATGGAGATTGAGCTTAAACCGGATAAAAGATTTTTTGTAGCTGAAGGGATAGGATTTTAAAGCAAGTTCATTTACCCGCATTATCAAAATAATTTTCTGCTTCTGAAATTATTCGTTCCATATCGATCATCTTTATACATTCTAAGTCGTAGGGACAAACCTTCTTCCAGCAAGGTGAGCAGAAGAGATCCTGCTGATAAAGTTTTACACCACGTTCATACAGATCAATTTCTGACCAGCAGCTTACACCGAACCATGCAATCACAAATTTCTTCAATGCGATGGCAAGGTGCATACCGAAAGAGTCGCCTGTAATCACAACATCTGCAAGCTGTTCGTAACAGGCGCCTCTTCTTACACCTTGTGTTGCTGGCGTGTTAATTATCTTACCCTTAAAACGTGAGGCGATAATCGAATTGCGCTCTTCGTCTTCTGGTCCGCCGAGTAAAATGATCTTATATTTTTTTAATGCCAGAAACTTTTCAATCAGATAAACGTGTTGTTCAATTGTCATCTTCTTGTTCGGATAAAGATTTGAGCAGCCCGTATTAAATCCGATAACCTTATCATACTCCCGGATGCCGCACTGATTTTTATAATCAGAAATAAATCTTAGTTCTTCATCAGTAAAGTTGAAGACGTATTCATCGCGCTGATAATCAAGTTCAAAAGTTTCTGCAAGGTAATCCTGACCGGTTCTTTGATTTATGCGAAACTTAAAATGATCATCCATTCCCAGATTGTAGTTGTAGATCGCTCCTTTGTTTACAGGAATGATCTTTCCGTTTTCGTCAAGACCAAATCCCAGCTTATGATCTGCATTAACAGAATTCAGCAGAGCACATGAGCGTTGAGATTTATCAACATTCATTACATAATGAAATTTCATTTCACTTAAAATTGAAATTGATTCTGCATCATAGGTAAATATCTGGTAGATGTATTTGTTGTGGTAAAGCAGAGGCGCAGCATTTTTAAGCGTTAGCCAGTAAATCGCAGATTCAGGAAATTTTCTTTTTAATGAAGGCAGTTGTGCAGTTGTCATCAGCACATCGCCCATCGCATCAAGATTAATGATCAGGATTTTGGTTCCGATGGGAAGATTATCTTTACATCCGTCCTTAAGGCAATTATGGTCGGGATAACATGGTTTGTAACCCGTAAATCGCTGGCAATTTGGAATATTCACAATCATTTAACGGAACAGGATGATAGTTTTACAGACATACAATTTTTTAATTCACTTTGTTACAGCAAATGAACAGCACTAATATAATTTGTTAATTAAGAATATTAAAATTTTCCGGAAATGTTTTTATAAAAGAATTTCGAAAAGATAAACCTGAACGTCAATAATATTTATCTGTTACTGAAATTATTTTTTCAATCTGATACCCAGATCCTGAATTAAAGAAATGATTTTATGTACCGGCAGCTCTTTCATACATTCATGATTGTAAGGACAGATCAGCTTATTACAAACTATACAGAACAGATCATCTTTAATTACATAACCCGAATTTTGTGAATATGGTTTGTGTGCTTTCGGGTTTGTTGGTCCAAACAACCCGATGGTGGGAATACCAATCGCTGCGGAAATATGCATCGGTCCGGAATCGTTTGAAATGACTAAATCGCATTCGTTTATAAGCGCCGACATTTCTCTTATTGTAGTTTCCGGAGCCAACAGACTATGATCGGGAATTCGGGCTTGAATATAATCAGCATCTTCCTTATCGCCGGGTCCCCATAAAATTAAAAACTTCACGTCATAATATTGAAGAACAGCGTTACATATTTCGACCCACTTATCCTTATCACATCTTTTGGATGCCCAGGCGCCGGCAGGTATTATTCCAACCACACTTGATCCGGGATTTATATGCTCATTAAAGAATTTACCTGCTATTGATTTTTCATCATCACTTACGTGGTAATGTGTTGTTGAGGAAATGATTTCAACTCCGATTGATTTGAGCATAACAAGGTTGTGTTCGGCTGCATGGTAATCTCCACGATCAGAAACGGATAGTATGTTATAGGCATACTTTCTGCCGCGATATGCATAACCAACCTTATATTTTGCACCGGAAAGAACAGTGATCTGTGCTGTGCGGGGGTTACTCCACAGGTCAAGAACCATATTATACTTTTCTTTTCTGACCTTTCTTACGATTGAAAACAGTGAGTCTGATTTCTTATATGATATTATTTTGTTGATCAATGGAATATTTTCCAGAGCGGGTTTTGCGAATGCTTCTGTCAGGTAATCAATTTTAATGTCAGGATTTGCAGCTTTCAGATTTTCAAGAACTACTGTGGACAGAACTACATCCCCGATGCCGCGTGGTTTTATGCAGAGTACTTTATTTATTTTTTTAAAGTCTGAAATCAATTCATAGTCCGGAAAATAATCTTATTGAAAATTAAGACATCGCTTTCATATAAAAAATCCCTCCTCTTCCTTAACAGGGGAAGAGGAGGGCAACCATACCGGGAATTAAAAGGACGTTGTAAGTTTGTTTCTGAATAGTTATTGCATCAACAGCATTTTTTTAGCGGCTGTATATTCACCAGCCTGTAACTTGTAGAAATAAACTCCGCTTGGTAAACCGTTTGCATTCCATTCAAAAGAATGTGTTCCTTCTAATTTGTATTCATCAACAAGAGTTGCGACTTCTTTCCCAAGCACATCAAAGACCTTTAAGGTTTGCCAGCCATTAACCGGCGAATGCCAGCTTATTACAGTCCCAGGATTGAACGGATTAGGATAATTCTGATTAAGCACGAAACCATCCGGAAGATTGATTACTTCTACTTCAACTATTTTTGAATAAGTATAGCTGCCATCAAAATCAACTTGTTTCAAACGATACTGAACAATTCCATCAGCCAGACCGGATAGATTATCTGAATAGTAGTAATGATTAGCATGAGTAGTTGTTCCATGTCCTGGCGCAAAACCAATCATTTCCCAGTTACCAGAAATATTCCGTTCAATTTCGAAACCATAGTTGTTAATTTCCGTTGCAGTCATCCATGAAAGATTAACAACATTGTTGTCAATCATGGCGTAGAAGTTGACAAGTTCAACCGGAATGGCTTCATCGATAAATATCCAGACGCCGCCGTTTGTGGTTCCGGTAACACAAACCATAATCTTATTTGACAAAGTTAAAATTTTATTTGAGCTGAAAGTGAGATTATGATTAGCAAAAGATGCTCCGCCGTTAGTTGATTTGAATACACCGCCATTACCAGATGTATATATATCATCAAGCAAATCGAGCGTTGCACCGCGCATAGCTCCGGATTGGTTTGACATTGTTGTCCATGTTAACCCTCCGTTTGTTGAACGGGAGAACGGGTAAGGTGATGAAGTGGTAGCAGTATAAAGATCACCATTAGAGGGTTGAAGTATCTGCCAGATGTTCAGATTAAGCGTTGAAGTACCGAAAGTAAGTCCGCCATCTGTTGAAATGAAAAATCCGTTAGCGCCTGCAGATGACGATCCGGCATAAATTATATCCGGATTATCTTTATTAACTGCAATTGTTACAATTGTGAAGGTTTGAAGCGCAGTGTTTGTCCAGGTAGTTCCAAAATCCGTGCTGCGCCAGATACCGCCGTTAGTCGCACCTGCAAAAACATGTCCTAATCTGCCGCAGGCAACAGTATTGATTGTGTTCCCGTTAAATGTGCTTGAGGGGACAAGATTAAAGTTTTGCCCGCCATCGGTACTGATCAGCAGCCCATTGGTCGTATTCGCAACATAGACGTTGTTCAAAGAGTCGCAATCAATCTCAAGATAATTTGCCGCACCGGTTGAGAACATGTTTGTCCATGTTTCTCCGGCATCAGTTGATTTAAATATTCCGCGGTTGGAGCCAGTGGTGCCTGCATAAATATTACCGGCATAATCCTTCCCGATTGACCACATTGAGAAGCCATCAACTTTTCTTACCCATGTTTGAGAAAGCAAAACCTGAGCGGAGAAGAACAGAATCAAAACGATTGTTAAACACCTGAGTGGAACTGCAAAGTAGAATTGTTTATTCATTACAGAATCTCCTCTGATTATGAATGAAATAATTAAGTTTGAATCAGCAGGCAATTGCTGACTTCACCCAATTTAATACTCTCAAAGAGCAGCTAAATGAATTAGAATTTAATATGTGTGTGATAGCTGAATACAACTTAATGTATAAATTGGTCTGATTCAATAAAAAGAAAATTAATTATTGTTGTTTGTATTAGCAGATAAATCAATTGAATCTGAGTGGATTAAAAAATAATCCTTCAAAATTCCTCACTTAACAAAAATGTTAGAATTGCAATTGCTGCAGTTCCCAACTGCATTTCTCTCGGATGCACTTCTTCAAAAAGATCATTAGCAGAATGATGAACATCAAAATAGCGTTGATCATCAGGATAAAATGCAATCAGGGCTTTAGCATTTTTGATGAACGAAATATCAGGACCGCTGCCGCCCTTTTTTATCCATTCAGCCCTTGCCATTTCAGTGAAGGGAACAAACTTTTGCATATATAATATTGTAGCTGAATCAGCATCAACCAAAAAGCCTCGTGGTGTAAAAACACCGCGGTCGGATTCTATTGCAGCTATGTGCTTTTCGTACGAAACTGTATCGGCATAATTTGCGTATTCAATCGCACCGTGAAAACCATTCTCTTCATTCGTATAAAAAATACACCTGATAGTTCTTTTTGGTTTAAGCTCAAGACGGTTAAATAGATCAAGTGTTTCAAGAGCTTGCATGCATCCGGCTCCATCATCATGGGCGCCGCAGCCTGCATCCCAACTATCGAAGTGTCCGGCTACAATAACAATTTCTTCAGCTTTTTCACTTCCAATAAGATCAGCAATCAAATTATAGGAGAGAACATCCGGCAGAGTCTCACAATCAAGTTTTAGGTTTATTTCAAGTTTAGTTAGCATGGCTAGTAACTCACTTAAAAAATCAGCATCGGGTATTCCGATGGAAACAGCCGGAATAGCCGGGGTGTCATCTTCATAACGAACCAGACCGGTATGGGGTGTATTATCTCTTTTTGAAGTAACAGACCTTACAATAACCCCCAGTGCACCAAACCTGGCAGCGTGAATTGCTCCTGATATTCGTTGATCAACAGCGCTCCCATACGCTGAAAATGTATTTACGAGTCCTTCGTCCATCGGTCTGTTAAAGAAAACTATTTTGCCTTTAACCTCATCTCTTCTTGCTTCAAGATCATCGAAATTTTTTATTTCTATTACTTTTGCTGTAATACCATTTTCACCGGTTGCGATGCTTCCGCCTAAAGCCATAACATTTAATTTTCTGCCGGTGTGTTTATCCGGATTAACGATTGTTGCTTCTTCAGTTTTGCCTCTTACCCAGCGGGGTACCATAACAGGCTGAAGCCAAACCTTTAAACCAAGACTTCTCATTTTTTCTTCAGCCCATCTGGCTGCATGCATAAAATTTTCCGAACCACTTAACCTGGGTCCGATTTTACATAATTCGCGAAGCCATTCGTACCCCTGTTTTTCCGTTAAGGAAAAACGTATAATTTTAGTTGCAGCTTCTTTATAATACGATTGCTTCTCTACGGATAAGTATTGTGATTTAATTTTAAAAGCCGGAAGTAATACGAGAATTGTAACTAAAGTAAATTGGGCAAGTGTGAATGAGTATTTAAGCAAAGCAGCCTCTTTTTTCTTTTAAAAGAATTTGATTTGATGACGAACCGAATTTACAAATTAAATTCGAAAACTTTTTTAACTTCCAAAAAATCTGTTTCGATATTGCGGGAATAATCTTAATTTAACCGTGTAAAAATTTAAACAACTTAATCAGATTCGTATGAAAAAATTTGTTCTCTTAAGCTTCTTTGTTCTGTCGCTTTCAAGTGCTCTGATCTCACAGGATCTTCCAAAATATATGACCGAAGAAGAAAAAATTCTCTGGGAAACCTACAAACCGGAAGTATTTCCTGAATCTGCCGTTCCGCCTCCTGTGCCAGTGCGTGCAATGGCTGAGTGGGAAGAACTTCAGGGTGTGATGATTACATGGACAAGCTTCCAATCTATTTTAAGACAGGTCGTTCAATATGCGCAAACGGAAGGATTGGTTTATATAGTTTGTTCAGACTCAAATTCAGTTAAGAACTATCTCCAGAGTAACGGAGTACCGCTGGTAAACCTGAGATTTCTGATTTTCCCTTTTAATTCGATTTGGGTAAGAGATTACGGTCCCTGGGCTGTTTATGCAGACCATACTGACAGCCTGTTTATTATTGATATGATTTATAACAGACCAAGACCATTAGATAATCAGATTCCTTTTCGCTTTGCTAATTATTTAAATGTTCCGGTTTACCAGGCAACCTCACCGCCGTACGATCTAGTGCATACCGGCGGCAATCTGATGGTTGATGGGTTGGGAACAGCTTTCTCATCAAAATTAATTCTTAATGAAAACCCCACAAAAACTGAAGCACAGATTGATTCAATAATGAATATGTTCTTTGGTGTTGATCGTTATATTAAAATGGAAACTTTGCCTTACGATGTCATCCATCATATAGACATGCATATGAAATTACTTGATGAAGAGACGTTGCTTGTCGGAGAATATCCACCGGGTGTTGCTGATGGTCCGCAAATAGAAGCAAACCTTCAATATGTATTGAATAATTTTTTAACTCCTTATGGAAAGCCATACCGGGTAGTAAGAATACCTATGCCTCCACATAACGGCAACTATCCTCCTGTTGGTAATTACAGAACTTATACGAATTCAATCATCGTGAATAAAACAGTAATTATCCCGACTTATGAAGAACAATACGATACAACAGCCTTCCGTATTTACAGGGAAGCTATGCCGGGATACAGAATTGTAGGGATAAATTCTAACAGCATAATAACTTCACTTGGAGCCATTCATTGCATCGTAAAAGAGATAGGGGCGTTTGATCCTGTATTTATCTCTCATTCACGGATGGACGATATTGTATTAAGCACCGGTCCTTATGAAATTAAAGCGATCATTAAAACCAGCAGCGGGGTTGAACGTGCTAATGTTTTCTGGACAACTGACACCACTGCCGGGTACAATTCTGTTCAGATGACACAACTTAGCGGCGATACAATGGCTGCATATATACCATCACAACCAAACGGTACTGAAATATTCTATTATATAAGCGCATCTTCGGTATCCGGCAAAACCATAACCAAGCCTATGCCTGCACCAGCCGGATATTACAAATTTGCTGTTGATGCACCCGTATTTGCAGACGGGGAAGTCAGTAATTACAATTATTTACTTCAGCAGAATTATCCCAACCCCTTTAATCCCACAACGATTATCGGCTATCAGTTACCGGTAACAGGAAAAGTTTCGTTAAAAGTTTTCGATATGCTGGGAAGAGAAGTTGCAACTCTTGTTGATGATATTAAATCTCAGGGTAACCACCAGGTTGTATTCAATGCGAGCGGATTAAGCAGCGGCGTTTATTATTACACTTTAAGTTCGGGTGATTTTAATTCAACCAAAAAATTATTATTGGTTAAGTAGCCCGGGTTCCCCTTTAATAATGAGAAAATAATTTAATGCACAAGGGAGCAAAAGATTATATAGAAAAGTTAGGGCTTATACCACATCCGGAAGGCGGGTTCTTCAGAGAGGTGTACAGAGCAGACGAAACTATCACTAAAGAATCACTGCCTGAAAGATATAATGGAAACCGGGCATTTTCCACTTCAATCTATTTTTTACTTGAAGGCGGACAGGTATCGGCATTACATTGGTTAAAATCGGATGAGGTATGGAATTATTATGATGGCTCTTCAGCTAATATTTATATCATTAAACCGGATGGTCAACTTGAAATTAAAAAGATTGGTAACAGACTTAATGAAGATGAATCTTTTCAGATTGTGATCAAAAAAAATTGCTGGTTCGGTGCCGAGCTGGAAGATAAGTCTTCATTTATTTTGATCGGTTGTTTCGTTTCCCCCGGATTTGATTTTTCTGATTTTGAAATGGGAGAAAGAAGTAACTTGATAAACTTGTATCCTCAGCATTCAGAATTTATAATTCGCTTAACAAAGGTTAACCCCTGAGGATAGAACCAGGATAAGCTGATCCGAAGCGGCTAAAAAATTAAGTGAGAAAAATTTACCTTAACTCACTTCATTAAAAGTGATAGATTTAGCCTGAAAATAGTTTCTGATATGGGTATTAATGTTGAAATTGAACTTTTTATTATCTAATTTTTTCGCCCGAAATCAACAATTATAGGAGAGTTTATCGAATATTATTTACTACGTTTAATTTGAAAATTTCGATTTAGGAACTCTATATCAGCGCGAAAAAAACAAATCCGATAAAGAAGAGCATCCGTATACTTTTCATGTGTGCGGTTATTTTACTTGGAGCTTTAAGTTTCGGCTTCAACTCTTCTGTTGACTCCCGGTTTAATAAATTAATCTGGTTGAAAGCATGCCTTCAGCTTGCCGGATATACACAGCAAGCTGACGTTGTTCTGTACCCGGAAGATTATTTATTATCTGGTCGGGATAACATTAAAGGCAGTACGGATTCTTTCTCAATTCTATTTAATGCTCCGCCCGATACTTCTGAAGAAGAGAACGGAACAGACTCACTGTTCGAAATACCTGATACTCTTACAACCGAATCAGATACTACTGAAATTGAACAGCCTTTAACACGGCTTGAAGAAATGGCGCTTGATTCAGCAGCACGTTTACAACATTTCAGGTATCAACGCACAGATGTTCCTTATGTGGAAATGAGAAAACGAAAAATACCCGGGTTTTTTATTCGCCCTTCTGAAAATGTTGTTCAACGAAGGATTGAAATTGATTCCACGGGCAAGTTTGTTGTTATTAAGGAATTAGTAGCCGGTCAAGAAACAAAAATTCTTTTGCAGCTTCCCATCGAAGATTACATTGCGCTAAGACTTGCACTGAAAGAAAGACAAAACTGGGAGGCGCTTGCTTATCAGTATGAACTGAAAGAAGGCAAACGGGGGCTTGGCGATCTTATTAAAGATATAACGGATTTTGAAATCCCGCTTCCCTCTGTTGGTGTTTTAAGTATATTCGGCGAGCCGAAAATCAGCTTAAAAATCGGTGGCGCTGTAAATATTCAAGGCGCATGGCGCAGTGAAACTACTGAAGGTGTTACCGCGTCGCTGCTGGGAAATACAAGAAATGAACCTGACTTCAAACAGGATGTTCAGATAAATGTCAGCGGAACTATCGGGGATAAACTTAACATAACAGCCGACTGGAATACTCAAAGAACTTTCGAGTACGAGAATCAATTAAAAATTAAATACACCGGTTATGAAGATGAGATAATTCAAAGCATTGAAGCCGGTAATGTTTCACTTCAAACATCGCCGCTTGTAGGCGGCAGCGAGGCGCTGTTCGGTGTTAAGGCTTTGTTTAAAATGGGTCCATTTACGCTTACAACCCTTGCCAGCCAGAAAAAAGGAGAAATCAAAGAGGTGAATGTTTCCGGTGGAACAACTGCACAGGAGTTCAATGTAAGAGCGTATGATTATTCACGTAATCATTATTTTCTTGATACACTGTATGCAAGTCAGATTCCCGGTCTTGATCTTTTCCGCAGGTACTTTGCCAGTTCCGTTCCTGAAATTGATGAACAGTACAGGGTAGTAGATATACAGGTTTGGAAATCAATAAATATTGTTACACCCGATCGCTCAAGAGAAAGATTTGCAAATGCATTTATTAATCTTGATCCTAAAACCCAGCCAAATTTAACATATGATGAATTCTTCAGACGAGATATTGAGAATCCTGTACCCGGTGAAGAAGAAACCGGGCGCTTTCTTCTTCTTGAACAGGATGTTGATTACAAGCTT
Source organism: Ignavibacteria bacterium (assembly GCA_037447335.1). Taxonomy (GTDB): domain Bacteria; phylum Bacteroidota; class Ignavibacteria; order Ignavibacteriales; family Ignavibacteriaceae; genus JBBIGV01. Next base: position 16,629 of record JBBIGV010000001.1, read on the forward strand.
TATCCCGAAACCGGATTTATTACCTTCCAAACCCAGATTCAGGATCAGGATATAATTGCTGTTGCTTATCGCATTGAGAATGGTCCTGGTTCGCAGGACGATATTTTTTTCGGTGAATTTCTTGATCCGGCAGATACTAATACAACCAAAAAGCTTGTGCTTAAATTAGTAAAGCCAAGAAATCTTCAGCCGCAATATAAGCAGGCGTGGATGCTTCAGTTAAAAAATATTTATCCGATCGGTTCAAGGAATGTTAAGCAGGATGGTTTTGAATTCTTTATCAAATATGAAATCGAAGGGCAGGAACCGGTAATAGACTATCCTACTCCTCAGGGTCCGGTAAGGCTGTTGAATGCTTTTGGATTGGATATACTTGATGCCAGCGGAAATCCAACACCCGATGGGAGGTTCGATTTCAGACCCGGATTTACCATAATTCCTCAAACCGGAGAAATTATCTTTCCCGTACTGCAGCCATTCGGGCAAAACATTCCGGCTGCTTTACCCTATTCAATAAAGTTCCAGGATGTTTATGACACCACACAAACATTTGCCCGGCAGAACAAAGTGAAAGACAAATGGTTCTTAACAGGGAAAAGTTCGGGTGATGCTACGGCAGTTTATCAGCTTGGGTTTAATGTTGTCGAGCATTCTGTACGAGTGAGGTTAAATGGAAGGGAATTAACTGCCGGCGTTGACTATGTAGTTGACTATAACATCGGGCAGTTAACAATCAGGAATGAAGCTGCGCTTGTACCGGGTGCAGATCTTAATATTACTTTTGAACAGAACGATCTCTTTCAACTTGCATCCAAAACCCTGCTTGGTGCGCGAGGTATATTCGACTTTTCACAAAAAACAAAACTTGGCTTCTCTGTTCTTAACCTTAATCAGCAAACCCTTAGTGATAAGGTAAGAATAGGTGAAGAACCACTAAACAATACAATTTATGGTGTTGATTTCTCAACCAGAGGCGATTTGCCTTTCCTGACAAGATTACTCGATAATGTTATTTCAACGAGGGAAATGTCAACTTTTAACCTCTCAGGTGAATATGCGTATATTGATCCCGACCCAAATACAAAGAAAAGTCCGATACCAACAGATGATGGAAAGAGCATTGCATACATAGATGATTTTGAAGGTGCAAAGCGAACAATTCCGGTTGGTATTTCTTATACCTCATGGAAAGACCTTAGTCCGCCGGATTCAATTCTCAACTTGCCCGGATTAGATACCTGGGGAAAAATGGATCATAAAGCAAAAAGTTTTTGGTTTACTATTTTACCTTCTGATGTAACCGTTGATCAGATATACGGCGACAGAAAAAAAGTTGGAAGACAGGATCAGCAGGTTACTGTAATGGATTACATATTTTTGCCTGATACTCCCGGTACTTATAACTACGTTCCGAACCTTGCCGAGAGAAGAAAAAACTGGGGCGGTATAATGAAACTGCTTTCACAAACCGCTAATAATCTTATTGAAGAAAATATTGAGTTTATCGAATTCTGGCTTAAAGTTAACAGCGCTGATCCTCAATCTAAATTTTATATTGATATTGGAAGAATCAGTGAGGACGTTCTCCCAAACGGACAACTGGATACAGAAGATATTTTTGGAACAGATGCTATTCTCGACCCCAAGTACGATGTTGGTATTGATGGAATGACTGATGCACAGGAACGCGACCCGGCTACAAATCCTTACCTGGGCGGAATCCCTAGTACAAAAGATGACCCGAGTGGTGATAATTTTTTCTTCAATCCGGGTAATCCTCCGTCTTTATTCGATTACTTTAATATTAACGGCACACAAGGAAATCTTGAAGCTATAGATGTAGGAAGATTTCCCGACACAGAAGATTTAAACAGGAATGGTTCACTTGACCGTGTTAACAGTTATTTCAGATACGAAATACCTCTGGATACAAGCGCTGAAACAAATCCTTTTATTGCAGGAGGCGGGGATAATGCAGGCTGGTATTTATACAGAATTCCACTTAAAGACACTGTGATGAAAGTCGGCAGCCCGAGCTTTTCAAATGTTGAGATGATAAGAATGTGGTTCACCAATTCCGAGCAGATGGTTCATCTTCGTTTCGCTGAATTTAATCTTGTTGGAAGCCAATGGCAGAAGCTTAATCCCGAAGATACCGTTCTTAGCGTTTCTGTAATCAGCAGGGAAGAAAATCCAAACTATGAAAGCCCCCCCGGCATTACACCCGAACGCGACAGAACCAGACCCGATGAAGAAGTTTATCGAAATGAGCAGGCTCTTAATCTTATCATTAACAATTTACCGGATGGCGAATCACGTGAAACTGTGCGTTATCTTTTCCGTCCGCTCGACGTTTTCAACTACAGCGAAATGAAATTGTTTATACACGGCGATAAAAATAATGGTCATGGATCTGTTTCCGATACCTCAGGCGGTATTCCTGCTGCTGAAGTCTATTTCCGGTTTGGCGGAGACACAAACAATTATTACGAATACAGGCAGCCGGTTCAGCCGGGATGGAATGAAATCAGCATTTTGTTTAGTGAACTTACAGCAATAAAGCAGGGAAGAGGGGATTCAATAAATGTGATTGTCAGTTTACCTGTTCCCGGGCAACCGGGTCATTTCTACAGAGTGAAAGGTAATCCCAATTTAACTGCGGTTAAGTTTTTAACAGTTGGTATTCACAATACAAATCACCCTGAAAAAGTAGGACCAATATCCGGCGAAGTCTGGGTAAATGAATTAAGAGTTATCGGTGCGGATGATTCACCCGGATGGGCATACAGCGTTTCGACATCATTAAAACTTGCCGAACTGATGACGGTTAGTTTTAATATGAGTGAATCCGATCCTAATTTTCACAGGATAACCGACCGGTTTGGGTCTCGTGTGCATTCAAGAAATTGGGGCTTGTCAACCGATCTTGATGTTTTAAAACTCCTCCCGATCAGTATGCCGGAAAGTAACCTGAAGCTTACATACTCTCATACTGAAAGTGTCGGCAAGCCGGTTTATGTACCGGGTACTGATATTCGTGTGGATGAAGCCGTAAACAGACTTGAAGAGAGCCAGGGTGACACAACGATTACAGAACTTCAAACTCCTGAAAGCCTGAGATCAGAAGTGCAAACCGTTAATATTTCAGATACGTGGACAGCCGCAAATATCAGGCTCAGAATTCCATCCTCTGTCTGGCTTATTAGAGATACATTTAATGCCCTTACATTCGGGTTCACATATAATAAAACATTCAGCAGAAGCCCGACAGTTTTATCTAACAAAAGCTGGATATGGAATGCTAATGTTAACTATGGTTTAAACCTGAGTCCTGACTATTTTCTAAATGTTGTTGATGTTCCGGTTATTGGCTCGGCGCTTGCATTGTTTACCGACTACAAAGGTGTTAAAGTATTCTATACTCCTCAGAACTTTGCCGTAACTTTACAGGCAAAAAGAAACAGGAATACAAATGTTACCCGTGCAACCCGCACTACTCCCAGTCAGGAAATTATTACAAGAGATTTTACAACTTCCCGCGGCTTCAATTATTCCTGGAAGATGACCGAAGGAGGACTGATTAATTTATCGCATACCTATTCATTGAATATCAATTCTTCTTTAGCATTTCTTGAAAGAGATATTTACGGTAATCAAAGACCTGAAAGTGAAATCTGGAAAGAAATTTTTTCAGGTTTATTCTTCGGGCGCGATAACCAATATCAGCAGTCTTTTGAATTGAGAACTGCACCAAGGCTGCCTTCACTCTGGGATATAAATAAATTCTTTAACATTACGGCAGGGTATTCGGTTACCTACCAATGGAATTTTGATTTCAGGCAGGATACTTTAGGACGAAGCGCAGGGTTTTCAAACAAAACTAATCTTGGCTTAACATTAAGATGGAAAGCCTTAACCGAACCTCTGTTTAAAGATGCCTCCGATTCAGATACAAAGCAGCAAACCCAGACTCAAACAACCAAAAGGGGGCGCGACAGAGATTTTATGCCTCCTGATTCAAAGGGTGAAACCGGGATTATTACGGATACTTCCTTTGTAGTTTCTGATACAACTGAGGTTGTTGATTCTTTGCTGGTCGAAGGTCCTCCGAAACCATCAGCCATCAAAAATGCTTTGTTGTTTTTCAGGTCTGTGGCTCAAACATTATTTTTCGATTATGAGAACATCTCAGTAAACTTTACGAATGATAACACGGTTTCAAAAAGCGGTTTGCATGGAAAAGGTACAGGCTTTCACAACTTCTGGGGCTTAAGGTATGATGAAGATGATGGTCCCCCGAGGTTATTTATGCTCGGATTAAATTCGGATGTTGGCAGAAGAGCGCCGAGAGGTAATCTGAGTGATGCATTTTCGCAGCGAAACAATCTTGAATTCCGAACCTCGCGTCCCCTTTGGGAAGGTGCAAAGATAGATGTAAACTGGAAAGTCGGATGGTCGTTAAATAAAACACAAAATATTCAGACAGATGAACTCGGGAATATCGTGGTTGTAAATGCGCCTACTTCATCCGGGACTTTGAACAGGTCATTTCTTACGCTTCCGCCGGTGCTTGTGTTTTCGATATTTGGCAGCGGAATAAAAAAAGTTGATGAATTGTACGATCGTTCGGCAGAAAACCAAACTGAAAATCTTTCACAGGCATTCATATACGGATTTGAAACTTTACCGCTTCTCTCAAAACTTGGTTTTCTGGGTGATGTAATTAAATATGTTCCGCGTCCAAACTGGAGAATTACCTGGGATGGACTCGAAAAAATATTCATCTTTAAAGAAATTGCAAGGCGCGTTAATTTAGAGCATTCCTATTCCTCAACATATACAGAAGGCTGGAGAATAAATCGTGACGGTATCCAGGAAACACAAACACAAAAGATTGAATATGGATTTACTCCTCTGGCTGGGTTAAATATGACCTTCGGCGAGCTTTGGGGCGGTAATCTTATCGGCAGCATAAAGTATTCAACACGTGCAAGTTACGATCTTGCAGTTACTACAAGGAATATTACGGAAACATTTTCACGCGATATAGGTATTACAGCGGGTTATTCAAAATCAGGTTTCGAAATTCCGCTGTTTGGTCTGGCATTGCAGAATGATATTGAGTTTACTTTTTCATATACGAATACAAAAAATTCCACCACAAGGTTTGAGATGTCTAATTTTACCGAAGAGGGTATTCCTCAGGATGGAACTACCAGGACAACGCTTGAACCAAGAGTAAAGTATACACTGAGTTCGAAAGTGACTCTTTCAATCTTTTACAAACGTACTTCCGTTGAACCCGAAGGTGCGGCAAGAATTCCACCAACTACCACAAATGAAGCCGGGCTTGATGTCCATATTTCCATACAATAGATAGTTTTTCTCTTCAATAGTGTATTAATGGTTTTGAATTATATAGGAATTTTTCATATACATATTTATGTTCATATATTATTACAGGTTAGTAAAATTAAATACAGGATTCGGATACAATGAAAACAAAAAAGCTGCTTTGGGTAGATGATGAAATAGAACTTCTGCGTTCGCACGTTATTTTTCTTTCTGAAAAAGGATATGAGGTTGATACAGTTACAAACGGGCAGGATGCCGTTAATTCTGTTAAGGAAAAAGAATACGATCTGATTTTTCTTGATGAAATGATGGCTGGTATGGGCGGGCTTGAAACGCTCGGAATAATCAAAGAACATAATCCGAACATCCCCGTTGTAATGATAACCAAAAATGAAGAAGAAACCCTGATGGACGAAGCCATTGGCGGTAAGATAAATGACTATCTTACAAAACCGGTTAATCCAAGCCAGGTGCTTCTTGTTTGTAAAAAAATTCTTGAAGGGAAAAAAATATCGGGGCAGTATGCTGCGAAAGATTATCTCCAGGACTTTAACCAGATTTCACAGGCATTACTGAACGAACTTGATCATCATGAATGGACAGAACTTTACCTCAAATTAGTAAACTGGGATATTGAACTTGACGTTCATCCCGAAATAGGATTGCGTCAAACACTTAACGACCAGAAGAGGGAAGCGAATAAAGAATTTTCACGTTTTGTTGAAAAGAATTATAAGAACTGGATTAACGCATCCGATAAATCTGATGCCCCGGTTATTACCACAGATATTCTTTCGCAATATGTAACACGTCATCTTGATAATACAAATACAGCAGTATTCCTCTTTGTTCTTGACTGTTTAAGGCTCGATCAATGGATGGTGATGGAAAAACATCTGATTGACTATTTCAGGATTGACAAGCAGTATTATTACTCGATGATCCCGACTGCAACGCCTTATTCGAGGAATGCATTATTCAGCGGTTTGTATCCATCCGAAATCGAAAAACATTATCCTGAGCTATGGCAATCCATTGATGATGATGAAAGAAGCATGAATAAATATGAAAAAGAACTTCTGCAGCACTTCCTCGACAGGAGAAGGATTAAACTTCGCAACGATCTGAAGTACATAAAAATTATTGATCCCGATGTAGGAAGGAGTTTTGAGCAGAATATTCTTTCATACCAGAATTCACATTTTACAGCCGTTGTAGTAAACTTCCTGGATATGATCGCTCATGGAAGATCAGATTCGGACCTGCTAAAAGAAATCGCCCCTGATGAATCGGCTTACCGATCACTTACAGAAAGCTGGTTTAAACATTCTTCATTACTTAACACTTTCAGAACACTTGCAAAAATTCCGAATGTTAAACTGATTATCACTACGGATCACGGAAGCATACGCTCGCTAAGAGGCGCTAAGGTACTTGGAGACAGGGAAGCCTCAACTAATTTACGCTTCAAATACGGCAGGAATCTTAAAGTTGATGATAAACATGCTATCTATATCAAAAATCCAACTGATTACAAACTTCCTAAGAGAGGTTTAACCATAATCTATATTATTGCTAAAGAAGATTATTACTTTGTCTATCCGACAGACTATCATAAGTTTCTCACCCATTATAAAGACACTTTTCAGCATGGTGGTATATCAATGGAAGAAATGATACTTCCGATTATTGTGATGGAACCGAAGTAACATGGATTTCCCTTTTGTCAGAAGAGTTTTTTCGGAGGAAGAAACTACCCGGATAGCCGAATTATTTACTACCCGGCTTGTAAGAGGAGATGTGATAGTATTAAATGGAAATCTTGGCGCCGGAAAAACTTTTTTTGTGAGATCTGCGGCAAAGGCAATGAAAATAAGCGGAGTTAACAGCCCCACTTTTGCAATTGTAAATGAATATGATAATGATGAAAAAATATATCATTTTGATTTTTATCGTATTGAAGATGCCGTTGAATTATTTGACCTGGGTTATAACGATTATCTGAATGATACCGAAGCCATAACCTTTATTGAGTGGGGCGAGCGCTTACCGGGAGTTTTACCGGCTAAGAGGTATGAAATAAATATTAAAGTTAATGAAGACCTGAGCAGAGAAATCAAAATTGAAAAACGAACCTGAACAGAAACCGATACTCGCAATTGAGACTTCAGAAGAGATTTGCGGTGTTTGCCTCTACTTTTCTGATAATAAGATGTTCAGCAGCAGCATCAAACAAAAGAATTCGCATGCCGAAAAGTTGTATGAAGAAATTGATTTTGTGCTGAAGATTTCAAATACTTCTATCAATCTCCTCGAAACTATTGCTGTATCAGCGGGACCAGGATCATTTACTGGCTTAAGAATCGGAATGTCGGCAGCAAAAGGACTTGCATTTGGTGCTAACCTTCCCATTTGCCCGGTGCCCACGTTTGAAGCGCTTGCATTGCAAATAGCTGAAATTTTACAGGATGGGAGCAATTTCGCTATTGCAAATAAGGTCAATATGGAGGAAGTATATTTTGCACAGTTTAAAGTTGTTTCTAATAATTATATATTTGCAGAGAATTTAAGAATAATAAGGTTTGAAGAGCTTAATTTAATTGATAAAAACATTCCGATGTTCGGAAATTGCAGGATAGAAGGAATGATACCGTTAAGCGCTCCAAACCCCGAATATATAGCCAAATGGTTTAAGTTGTTTGGTGCAGAATTATCCACTGCTGATTACGATTATCTTGAACCAAATTATCTAAAAGATTTCATAATAAGAGGTATGAAAAAATGATAAAAAAAATGATTTTTTTAGTTGTTGTTTCTTTCCCGTTATGTTTAGCTCAGATGATGGGTCCGCGAATCTCCGTGCAAAGCCTTGAACACGATTTTGGTAATATTGAAGAGGGGTCTGTGGTAAGCCATCATTTTATTATTTCTAATACGGGTGGAGACGTTCTTAATATTACAAACGTCAGAGCAACCTGCGGTTGTACTGTTGCTCAACCGGATAAGGATGTTTTAAATCCGGGTGAATCGGTTAAACTAAAAGTTGATTTCAATTCAGCCGGCAGAATTGGCAAACAGGAAAGGTTAGTTTTCGTAAGATCAAATGCCGAAAATACCCCTGAATTAAAACTTACAATCAAAGCATTCGTGGTAAGACCCCAAAAGAAGGAAGATGAGAAAGTTAAATCCCAATCCCTGATCTTTCCCGAAACACAACATAATTTTGGTTTGGTTATGGAAGGCAAAGTTTATGATTACACCTTCCAATTTGTTAATCAAGGTTCTAAGCAGGTGAATATAAAAGATATCAAAACTACCTGCGGATGCACTGTAGCTCATATCAGTAGTAAAAATCTTAAGCCAGGGCAAGCAGGTACTTTGAGAGTAGAATTTGATTCTACCGACCGCCTCGGCAGATTAAGCAGGGATATTGTTGTTGTTTCCGATGATCCTGTTGAACCAAATAAAACTTTAAAGATTTATGCAGATGTTAAGAAGGGCTTGTTTTAATGCCATGGTTTAAGCGATCCAAAGAAAATATATCACCGGATTCACAGAAGAAAGACCTGCCGGATGGTCAATGGGAAAAGTGTCCCAGCTGCAGTGAAATAATCCATAAGAAGCAGCTCGAAGCTAATTTATGGACCTGCTTAAAATGTAATCATCATTTCAGAATTGGAAGCAGTGAATATATTGATATAATTCTTGATAAAGGAACTTTTAAAGAGATTGATAAAAAAATGCGTTCGGCTGATCCGCTGCATTTTGAAGATACAAAAAAATATACCGACCGTATTGCTGAAACCATAAAAAAAACAGGTATATTTGATGCTGTAAGAACGGGAACCGGCAAACTAAAAGGTACCGAAATTGCATTCGGATGCATGGATTTTAAATTTATCGGCGGCAGTATGGGGTCGGTTGTAGGAGAAAAAATCGCAAGGGTTACTGACAAAGCCTATAAAAACAAGCTTCCTCTGGTTATTATATCGCAAAGCGGCGGTGCAAGAATGATGGAAGGCGCCTATTCGCTGATGCAGCTCGCTAAAACCAGTTCGCGTTTGGCAAGGCTTGCCGAAGCAAAAATCCCGTACATTTCTGTTATGACAGACCCGACAACAGGAGGCACCACTGCAAGTTATGCAATGCTTGGAGATGTTAATGTTGCCGAACCGCAGGCGCTGATTGGTTTTGCGGGCCCAAGAGTTATTAAACAAACCATTGGCAGAGATCTTCCAAAAGGATTTCAACGTTCTGAGTTTCAGCTTGAACAGGGTTTTGTTGATGTGGTAGCACAAAGGAAAGATCTCAGAGATGTAATTCATAACCTCATTGTATTAATGAGTTAAACTTGCCTATTGAAATTGTCACAACAGTTTCGCAAATGCACAAAATATCTTCTTCTCTGAAACGAGCAGGGAAGAAGATCGGTTTTGTCCCAACTATGGGTTTTTTACATCAGGGGCACCTTTCACTTATAAGGAAATCGAAAGAATTCTGTGATGTAACCGTAGTTTCTGTTTTTGTTAACCCATCACAGTTTGCTCCCAACGAAGACTTTGCAGCCTATCCACGTGATTTTGAAAGAGATAAAGAATTGTTGATAAGTGAAGGAGTAGATTTTGTTTTTATTCCTTCTGAACGGGAAATTTATCCCCATAGTTTTCAGACCTATGTAACTGTTGAAGAAATTACAAGTAAACTTGAAGGTGAATTTCGTCCAACTCATTTCAGAGGTGTAACAACTGTTGTTACAATTCTGTTTAATTGTGTTAAACCTGATTATGCGTTCTTCGGGCAAAAGGATGCACAGCAGGCTGAAGTTATCAAACAAATGGTAAGCGATTTAAAGTTTGATATAAAAGTTATCGTCTGCCCGATAGTTCGTGAACCTGATGGTTTAGCGTTAAGCTCCCGCAACATATATTTTTCTCCCGAGGAGAGAAAATCTGCTTTGGTTCTTTATAAAGCTCTCAAATATGCAGAGAAGATGATCGAGGGGTTAGAACGCGATTCCCGGACTGTAATAGATATTATGAAATGTATTATTTCCGAAGAAAAAAACGTTAAGATTGATTATATAAAAATAGTAAATGCCGAGGGATTCAGGGAAGATGAGTTTATTGAGCAGGGTAATATCTACTACATCCTTATCGCTGCACGCATTGGTAAAACAAGGTTGATTGATAACTCAAAAATATTTCTTAAGCCATAGATTGTTTCAAGAGATATCATTTTGCTTTGCAATGAAGCGGATGCCGTAAAGAACCAGATTTTTTTCATACCTGAAATCGAATGGTAAAAACTTCATCAGTAATTCCGCATTTCCGCCTGTAACATATACAGCTAATCTGTTAAGATTGTTTATGGAAGCAACACACCTTTCAACTCCGCCTGTTATCGAATTAAGAATTCCGGCTTCAATAGACGAGAAAGTATCATTTCCAATTCTTTTGTCAGCTTCAAATTTGTTTAATCGCGGAAGCTGCGATGTTTTTTGATGAAGCGAATCAATCATTAAACCGGGTCCGGGAGCTATCATACCACCTATGAATTGATCGGGGAGTTTCAAAATATTAACAGTAGTTGCAGTTCCGAAATCAATACTAACAAGATGGGAAATCTCTTTCTTTGAATTTTCTGATGAAAATAAGCTAAGAGCTCCGGCAACAGAACAGATTCTGTCCGGTCCGAGAGTTTCGGGAGTATTATACTGTAGTTTAAAGCCGGGATTAATAACGTGACTAATATTAAAAGGATCGCATCCGGATTTTTTTAAGTATTCAATCAGAGTTTTTTGCGTGGAGGGAACAACTGAAGAAACAGCCGCAGTTGTTATTTGAATATTTTTTAATAAATCAATCGCCTCGCCAACTGATTCGGAAGAGAATGCGGAAACCAATTTCTCATTGTCAAATACACCCGTTTTTATACGGCTGTTACCGATATCGAATGCTAAAAACATAAGCTTAAAGTTACATCACCAAAACGGATTTTTTCAATTCCGCTTCTTGTTTTGAGCAGAAGGAACCCATCATCATCAATATCATCAAAAATACCGAAGATTTCTTTATCGCCGTCAGTAATAGAAATTCTTTCACCTATCATCGAACAGTGTTCTTTCCATTCATTTAAGATGTATTTTTTATTATAAACGAACCTGTATAAAGTTTCTTCAAAGTTATTAAGAATTTCTGCAAGAAGAGTTTCCCTGTTGATACGCTGGTTTTCCAATTCAATTTTTAATGAGGTAGGTTCAACGTTGTAATTGCCGTGAAATGTAATTTGATTAACATTCAATCCGATTCCGATCACCACTTTTTCAAGCTTATTTCCTGATGAAACCGATTCAAGAAGGATTCCGGCTATCTTCTTTTTATTTATCAGCACATCATTAGGCCATTTTAATTCACAGCGAAGCTGGTACAAATTTTCTACTGAATGTGCAACTGCTATTGCAGCTACAAAGTTTAAAAGGTTTACTTTACTCTTAAAATATTCCTTGCTGGAAAGCAGAATTGAAAAAGTAAGATTATAACCTCGTGCACTGTACCAAACTCTGGTTTTTCGCCCTCTTCCTTTATTCTGTTTTTCAGCCAGAACGACTGTACCGTCAATGTTGTACTTTTTGTTTTCTTTACTTAGTAATATCGAGTTTGTAGAGTCAACTTCTTCTGCATAAATAAAATTTCTGCCAATGAAATTTGTTTCAAGTTTGATGTCAAATGTTTCCAGGTTGAACAAAACTTTCACCTTAAAATCTGGGTTGTAAAGATAACAAATTGTTGAAAGATTGTCATAAACTTTGACCTTTACACAGTCTTGAGTGACAAATCGGCAAGCACATTGACAAATTGAACAAACAGGTTTAGCACCATACAATTCCTCTTAAAATTTTATAATACAATAACTTACAGCATTATTAAAGCCTTTGGTACAGTCCTTGTAAATATAAATACGCTAAGATGAATAAATTAAAACAGATAAACGTAGAAAGGAGTAGTAAAATGGCACTAATTAAATTTGAACCTTTAAGAGAGCTTGAAAGCCTGAACAACCGAATAATGAGAATGTTTGGGGATTTCCCGGGTATGACAGATATGGCTTTTAACTTCAATCCAAAAGTTGACATATCCGAAAATGAAAAAAACTTCATTGTTGAAGCAGAAATACCCGGAGTTAAAAAGGAAGATATGAAAATCTCCTTACAGGAAAACATTCTTACCATCAGTGGTGAAAAAAAGACTGAAACTTCTGAAAAGAACGAAAAGAATTACTACAGAAGCGAAAGAAGTTATGGTTCGTTTACCAGAAGCTTTACATTACCGGAAGAAGTTAATCCTGATAAGGTAGATGCAAAATTTGAAAACGGAGTGCTGAAAATTACACTCGAAAAAGCTGCTCCGAAACCCGTTAATGAAAAACTTATTGAGATTAAATAAAACAATTTAAAACAGCGGCAGAGTTTTCTGCCGCTTAATTATTACACTTTAAATAAGGAGTGATGAGTAAATGGCAAAAATTATAGGTATAGATCTTGGAACGACAAACTCGTGTGTTGCTGTAATGGAAGGCAATGATCCGGTTGTGATTCCAAACTCTGAAGGCGGAAGAACTACACCTTCTGTTGTTGCGTTCACTAAAACGGGTGAACGTTTGGTAGGTCAGCCTGCCAAAAGACAAGCAATAACCAATCCCAAAAACACAATCTTTTCAATTAAAAGATTTATGGGAAGATTTATGCAGGAAATTGAAGAGGAGAAGAAAAAAGTTCCTTACGAAGTCGTTCCCGGCGATAGTAACTCTGCAAGGGTTAAGATTGCAGACCGCGTTTACTCTCCACCCGAAATCAGCGCAATGATTCTTCAGAAAATGAAAAAAACTGCTGAAGAATATTTAGGACAGGAAGTAACAGAAGCCGTTATTACTGTGCCGGCTTATTTCAACGATGCACAGCGGCAGGCTACTAAAGATGCCGGAGAGATAGCAGGTCTGAAAGTCAGAAGAATCATCAACGAACCTACTGCAGCCGCTCTTGCCTACGGTTTGGATAAGAAATCAAAAGATCAGATCGTAGCTGTATATGACCTCGGTGGCGGCACATTTGATATTTCAATCCTTCAGTTAGGCGACGGTGTATTTGAAGTTAAATCAACCAATGGCGATACTCACCTTGGCGGTGATGACTTCGATCAAAGGGTAATAGACTATCTTGCCGATGAATTCAAAAAGCTGGAAGGAATTGATCTGCGGAATGATCCGATGGCTTTACAGCGTTTGAAAGAAGCCGCAGAAAAAGCAAAAATAGAATTGTCATCTTCTTCTCAAACAGATGTAAATCTTCCGTTCATTACTGCTACGCAGGATGGACCGAAACATATGAACCTCAATTTAACAAGATCTAAATTCGAACAGTTGATTGATGATCTTGTTCAGAGGACTAAGCTGCCATGTGAACAGGCTATAAAAGATGCTGGCGTTTCACCGTCTCAGATTGACGAAGTTATCCTTGTTGGCGGTTCAACAAGAATACCGATGGTTCAGGAGCTTGTTAAGAAAATTTTCGGTAAAGAACCCCACAGAGGTGTTAACCCTGATGAAGTCGTTGCAGTCGGCGCTGCAATTCAGGGTGGCGTACTGACCGGTGAAGTTAAAGATGTGCTTCTGCTTGATGTTATACCGCTTTCGCTTGGTATTGAAACTCTTGGCGGCGTTATGACGAAGCTGATTGAAGCCAACACAACTATTCCTACAAAAAAGAGCGAAGTGTTTTCAACTGCTGCTGATAATCAAACTTCTGTAGAAATTCATATTCTGCAGGGTGAGCGTCCGATGGCAGCAGATAACAGAACGCTTGGCAGATTTCACCTTGATGGAATACCACCAGCTCCAAGAGGTATGCCGCAGATTGAGGTAACGTTTGATATTGATGCTAATGGAATGCTGCATGTCGGCGCAAAAGATAAAGCAACTAATAAAGAACAAAGCATCAGGATAACTTCATCCAGCGGCTTGAGCAAGGAAGAAATAGAAAAAATGAAGCGCGATGCAAAAGAGCATGCTGCTGAAGATAAGAAGAAAAAAGAATCTGTTGATATCAGGAACCAGGCAGATTCACTTGTTTTCCAGACCAAGAAGCAGCTTGAAGAAATGAAAGACAAAATATCCGCTGATTCAAAGTCCAAACTTGAAGCTGAGATCAAAAAAGTTGAAGATGCTTTAGCATCAAACAATACTGATCAGATGAAGTCTGCTACCGAGTCGCTTAACAAAGTCTGGAATCAGGTAGCTTCCGAACTTTATTCCCAGGCTGCCCCCGGTGCACAGCCAACTGATGGCGATGCAGGCAGTACTACTTCTTCAACCGATGCCGGAAAAGATGAAAAGGAAGTTCAGGATGCTTCTTACGAAGTTGTAGAAGATGATGATAAAGATAAAAATAAAAAGTAAATGACTATTGAAGCTGTTCCCCGCACGTGGAACAGCTCTTTAAATATTTATCAACTGAATTTGCAAAGGATACATAAATGTTAATGATTCAGGAATTTTTTAAACCAATCAAAATTATAAAAATAAACAGGAGGAATGGAGCAATGAATCAAAGCAAAGAATTAGTTAATGTTAATTCCACCGAACGAAAAACCTGGGATGAAGTGCTTGAGCGTGAAACCAGCTATGCACCATTAGTTGATATTTACGAAACCGATGACGATTTCGTACTTGTTGCTAACATGCCCGGTGTTACCCGCGATAATATTCAACTTAAGCTTGAAGACAACTCGCTGGTAATTTTTGGTAAGATTGACTACGAGGATAAAATAAACAGAAAATACATTCTTAACGAAAACGAAATCGGTCACTATTTCAGGAGATTCAGAATTTCGGATAATGTTGATGCATCACGGATAAGAGCAAAGTTTGAGAACGGTCAGCTAATGATAAATCTTCCAAAACATGAGCGTGCAAAACCGAAAACGATTCAAATACAATAAGATATACGATGAATGATGCATAAAGGCTGCCAAAACAAGGCAGCCTTTTTTTTGTTCATTCAGTTAATATACTTCCAGGTTTACCGCCGGTAATTCTGTTTGCAAAAATTTTATTATAACTTTGTGTTAACAATTATTTTTTTATGAAACACAGAAAACTCAAAATAGCCGTTACAGGCAGTATTGGTTCGGGGAAGACTTCTTTTTGCAGGATTCTTGAGGAAAACGGTTTGCCTGTTATTTATGCGGATGAACTTGCAAAAGAATTACTCTCTTCTGATAAAAATGTAAAATCAAAAATTATCAGCCGGTTTGGTGAGGAATCATTTAAGGACGGACAGCTCAACAGGAAATATCTTGCTGATCAGGTTTTCAGTAATCCATCAAATGTGATAATTATTAATCAGATTGTTCATCCGGTTGTTAAGAAAGAAATTGAGAATCAGGCGAATGAATTATTTAAGAACCACAATATTATAGTTGTAGAAGCTGCTTTGATTTACGAAGCCGATATGGAAGATATGTTTGATTATGTAGTGCTTATAACTGCCGACAGACAGATCCGGCAAAAAAGAAAGTCAGATTCAGACAATATCTCACCGGCTGATTTTGATAAACGCGATGCAAACCAGATACCCGATGAAGAAAAAATGAAACGCGCTGATTTTGTTTTTGTTAACGATGGGTCATTAGATGACCTGAAAAAGAAAGCGGAACTTTTTCTTCGGATTTTATAAAGAGTCAAAGCTCAAGTTGGCTGCTAACCTTTGATGTTTGTTACATGAAACAGCATCCTGACATATGTTAATTCACTTACTTCAGTTTTCGAGGCTGACCAAAAAGTAAATTTTGCAAACAACTCTGAATTTATATGTCTGATTTCAGATTAAATTCAAATTCATCGTAGCACAGATTATTAATCTGTGCTACATTTTGGTCAGCCTCACAAACAGTAGCAGTACCCTCATCTTTGGAAAACGGTTTAAACCGTTTTGTGAGCAGTTGCCTTGTAAATGTAATAAATCGCATTTAGAACCTGAAGGAAAACATTTTCCGGTTTACAACCGATGTCAAAATCCCGCAGTTACTTTTCATTCCAATCATTAAATCTCTTAAATTTGAGACGACACTTTCAGGAGATTATGAATGTCGTTTATTAACACTATAGTAGTAAATATAGTCCGGCTGATGCCGGAAAACGTAGTATGGATTTTTTCAAAAAGATATATTGCGGGGAAAAAGCTTGAAGATGCTATCAACATAGTCAAATCACTTAATGATAAGGGGATTCACGCCACAATTGATGTACTCGGCGAAGCTATTCAAAATAAAATGGAGGCTGTTCGCGATAAGGATGAATGCCTGCAAGTTCTCGATGCTATTAATAATAATAATCTTATGGCAAATTTGTCTATCAAACCAACTCAGATGGGACTTGGAATTGATGAGGATTTTGCGTACCGCCAGGTCGAAGAGTTGTGTAATAAAGCCAAATCAATAAATAATTTTGTCCGGATTGATATGGAAGATTCGCCTTACACCGATGCAACATTCAGGCTCTTTAAACGACTTAAACAAAAATTTAATAATGTTGGGGTTGTTGTGCAGTCCTATCTGAGACGTTCTTTGAGTGATGTAATCGAATTAAATAAGCTCGGTACAAATTACAGATTGTGTAAAGGTATTTACATCGAACCGGAAGAAATTGCATTCAAAGGCAGGCAGGAAATACGCGACAATTTTATTGCTATACTCAAGCAAATGTTCCTTGATGGAAACTACGTCGGTATTGCCACACACGATGAATATCTTATAAACGAGGCATACCGGCTTATTGACGAAATGAAAATTCCAAAAGACAAATTCGAATTTCAAATGCTGCTTGGAATAAGAGAAGATCTCCGTGATAAAATAAATTCTGATGGATATAAGGTAAGAATATACGTTCCATTCGGCGAGCATTGGTATAAATATTCCATGCGGCGGTTAAAGGAAAATCCACAGGTTGCGGGACATATTATCAAAAATCTTTTCCAGTTTAACTGATGAATGTATTAGGGATTGAAAGTTCCTGTGATGAAACTTCCGTTGCTGTTATTTCAGATGGAGTGCTTAAAGCTAATCTTGTTTCATCACAGGATTTTCATTCGAAATACGGTGGTGTGGTTCCTGAACTTTCAAGCCGCGCACATTTGCAGATTGTAATTCCGCTGTTGCGTGATGCCTTAAAGAAAACCGGTTTGAAGCTGGCGGATTTTGATCTCATCTCTGCAACAGCCGGACCCGGGCTGATAGGTGCACTGCTGGTTGGTTTAACGTTAGCAAAAGGTCTTGCCTATTCGCTCAATAAACCTTTTATCGCTGTTAATCATATTGAGGGTCATATATTCTCCGGGTTCCTTATGGAAGACCAGCCTGTATTTCCCTGCCTGGTTTTAGTAGTTTCAGGAGGACATACTCTTTTATTAAGAGTTGAAAGCTATACTAAAATTATAAAACTCGGTTCAACAGTTGATGATGCCGCCGGTGAAGCATTTGATAAAGTTGCAAAGATGATGGGGCTTGGTTATCCGGGCGGTCCGGCAATTCAAAAGATTGCTTCAAATGGCAATCCTGATAAAATAAATTTTCCCATTGCTGATCTTAAACTGCCTTTTGATTTTTCATTCAGCGGTTTGAAAACATCCGTGCTGAGATATATTCAAAAAAAATATGGAACTGATTCCATCATCCCGAAAGATGATTTGCCTGATATAGCTGCATCATTTCAGCGAGCTGTTCTTAAAGCGTTGATTAATAATGTTGAGAGGGCTATTAATAAATTTGACTTCAATTCATTATCACTTACTGGTGGGGTTGCTGCAAATCTGTCTCTGAGAAAAGAATTTGAAAGGGTTGCGGCGAAGTATGATAAAAAACTGGTAATCCCTCACATTCAATATTGCGGAGATAATGCAGCGATGATTGCACTCCGTGCCGAACAATTATTCCGGTCAGGGGTTACTTCGTCATTAGATGCCGCACCATATCCCGGGCTGCCGGTGAATTATTTTTCTTAAACTCATCTGGAATAATTTCCTTATTTTTGTTTTGTAATCTCGTGCCAATAGCGATGAAGAATAAATTAACAAATAATAAAAATACTCTGCTTTCATCTTCGGGAGAAGAAAGCTTAGCAGAACTTGAACGGCTTCGCATTGAGGTTGATAAACTTGATGAGCAAATAGTAAAGCTATTATTACAAAGGGCTCTGAATTCTATCTCAATAGGAAAATTGAAACGTTTACTTGGCTATTCAACATATACCCCTGAAAGAGAAAAAGAAATAAAAGATAAAATTGATTCGTTAACGAAAGATCACCCTGCTTATAAAAACATTCAGCGTATCTACGAGAGAATTATTGATGAATCGCGTGCAATACAGAAGCTTGAACAATGAAAGGTAACAGTGGTTAGTAAATCCGAAAATTCAGGGTCAAAAATCTCCTTCAAAAATATTCTTACACGGAAACAGCTAATAGCAATTCTGTTTTTCTTTATCGCAATTCTTAGTGTTCTCTATTATATTTTTTTCACTCCGAATTATTATGAAATGGATGAACCTGTAAAATTCGATATAAAGCGCGGAGAAACTTTATCGCAGGTGATTAGCCGCTTGTACGATGAGAAGATAATCAATAATAAAACAAATATGAGAATTGCAGCATTTGTTTATGGTGCGGAAAAGAAAATAAGGGCAGCGCGTTATTCCATTCCGAACGGATTAAGTTACCTTGACCTGCTTGATCTGTTCATGTATGGTGAAGCTGATTATATCCGCCGGGTAAATTTTCGTGAAGGTTTATCAATTCCATATCTTGCTTCAAGATTAAGGAGAGAAGCTCTGATTGATTCGGCTGCATTTGTTCATCTTGCGAAAGATAGCGGTTTTGCGGCATCATTTAACATTAATGCGCCGTCGCTTGAGGGTTATCTTTTCCCCGATGTGTATTATATTTATCAGCGTAGTCCTGCAGAGGAAGTGATAAATATACTTGTTGAAGGATTTAATAATTTTATGCACGATACTTTAAAGCAGCGCGCATCCGAACTTGGATTAACAGTTCACGAAGTAGTTGTTCTGGCTTCAATTGTGAAGGGTGAAACGCATAACTTTGAAGAAATGCCGCGTATAGCCGGTGTGTACCTGAACAGACTCAGAATCGGTATGAGGCTTCAGGCTGATCCGACTTTACAATACATTTTGCCCGGAGGGTGGAGAAGATTATTATATGAAGACCTTAGAGTGGATTCACCATATAATACTTATCTTTATTCCGGTCTTCCGCCCGGTGCAATTAACAGCCCGGGAAAAAATTCAATTCTATCAGTCCTTTATCCGGAGCAGCACAATTATTTATTTTTTGTTGCAGATGGCAAAGGCGGTCATAATTTTTCACGCACGTATGCTGAACATCTCAGGTATGTAAGAGAATACAGACAATGGGTAAATTCACAAAAGAAAAATCAGTAAGAATCGCTCTGATCTTTTTTGCATTTTTACTTGCGCAATGTGCATTGCAATTACCGCCCGGTGGTGGTGAGATTGATACTATTCCACCTGATATAATCGAAGTTTTTCCGGAAGATGGCACAACAAACTATGGCAGGAATTATTTCGAATTAAGATTTTCAGAATGGGTTGATAAAAGATCGGTTAGAGATGCAATATTTATTTCACCTGCTGTTGATGGTCTGCTGGAGTTAAACTGGTCCGGAAGATCTGTAAGAATTTACTTCCCGGAAGATTTGCGTAAGGATTTTACTTACGTGGTTACTATCGGTACTGATGTTGTTGATCTGAATAACCGCAACAGGATGGCTGAAGCATACACCTTCACTTTTTCTACAGGGGATGAGATTGACAGAAGAGTAATCTCCGGTAAAGTATATGATCCGAAACCTGACGGCATAATGATGTTTGCGTACAAACTTTTAGCTGATACGGTTAATCCGGCATTGCACAAACCTGATTATATTTCTCAGACCGGAAGAGACGGGACATTTAAGCTTTTGGGTTTAGCTGAAGGCGCTTACCGCGTCTTTGCTGTGAAAGATGAATTCAGAGATTTGCTTTTTCAGGCTGGGCAGGACCTGATAGGTATGCCGTTCAGTGATATTTTTCTTGCAAGGGAAGATACACTTTATGCAAACCTTAATTTCTTTCTTACTGATATTGATACTACTCCGCCAAGATTGCTTTCAGCAGTTATGACCGACCGTAATCATATTCTTCTCAACTTCAGCGAAAAAATTGATTCCACCCTGATCAGGTCTGATAATTTCAGAATAGCAGATTCTACTTCAGGCGAAAATTACGATATTGTTTTTACGTACAAAGGCAATACCAAACCTACCGAGATGGTGCTTGTTACTACCGATTCATTCAAGGTTGATAATAAAATATTTTTATTAGCAGATTCGCTGAGAGATATTTCCGGTAACTTGACCATCTATGATTTCGTTCAACTAACTGTTAATGATAAGGTTGATACATTTGCAGTAAGTTTATACAAAGCTGATCCGGGGTTTGGTACGAATCAAGCGGATTTTCAATTTCAGTCGTTCAAATTTTATTTTGATGATGCTTTTAACACGGGAGAAGTCGTGAGTGCGGTTACCTTTAAAGATACTCTTGCACGCAGCATACCTTTCAGCATAAACTTTTTTGATGATGCTTCTTTTGAAATTATTCCGATTATTAAACTTCAACCTTCAACCGATTATATCATATCGTTCGATATGCTGAAATTTGTTGATGCGGCAGGGAATAAAGCAGATACCGTCATTCAATATAAATTTAAGACGATAAGCGGAATGGATTTTACAGGTTTATCGGGGATGGTTACAAATATTGATTTCGCAAAAAATCCTGTACTTGTGCTTGAACCGGTTTCAGGTTCTAAACAGAGATATACAAAAAATATTTCAGGTTCAAAATTCAATTTTGAAAGGATACAACCGGGAAAATATTTTCTGTGGGCTTATCTTGATGAAGACAGCAGTAATACCTATACGCATGGATGGCCCTTCCCGTTTAAACCATCAGAAGAATTTAACTTTTATCCCGATACGCTTGAACTTCGTCCCAGATGGTCAGTAACAGATTTAAAGTTTCAATTCAGGTAAACAACTGCTGCTAAAATTTTCTTAAACTTCTTTCAATACCTTCGACTGCAAATTTCGACTGGTCTTTTACTTCATTCATCATTGCGGCAGATTTTTTTAACAGTTCACCTGCTATAGTCTGATTTGTAAGAGATGAACAGTTAACCAATATGCCAAGATAAGCGCCTCTGACTGCGGATGATAGCAACAACAGCGCTGTTCCGGCATCGGAAATATATTCCTGGTTCCCTTTTTCAGCAACCATTTTTAATATTGGCAGAGTGTCGCGGCAAACCCGCAGCATTTCTGAAGAAACCATTGAAGCAGTCATTGCTGCCTCACCAGTCATACTTGCGTAAGTTGTATCAAACTCATTTTCGAGCTCAATAAATCTTTCCCTGTTAACCTCGAGTTTTTCCCTGTAAATATTCATTTCTTCGCGAACACCACTATAAGCCGCATTGCTTAAGGTGAGGCTGCAGATTTTCATTCCAAGGCTGCATGCGATAACACCGCTTAAAGCAGAAATATTTCCACTCTTTGAAGCAGGAGATGATGAGAGTTCATCAAGGTAGTTTTTTACAGATTTTTCAATGTTCATTTGAAGTTTGAATTTTATTTAATGATTTGAGTAATTCAGAATAATTATTTCGTTGATGGTAAAATGTCATAGCCAATTAATCTTATAAAGCGTTATAAATTATTTTTCCATGCTTGATTGTCATTACGTTCAGATTCTTCCCAACATTATAAACTATATCAGCATAATCCGGGGTATTAAACACTGCAAAGTCTGCAAGCTTTCCGATTTCAATACTGCCGGTAGTTTTATTTTCGTTCAGAGCTTTTGCAGCATTTATCGTCACAGCAGAGATAGTTTCTTCAATAGTCATTTTCATGTTTAATGCAGCCATGCTCATAATCAGGTTAAGATTTGCGATATGAGATGAACCGGGATTATAGTCTGTTGCAAGTGCAACTATTGCATTATTATCAATCAGCTTTCTTGCAGGGGCATACTGATAGCCGAGGAAGAATGAAACTCCGGGCAGCAGCACGTTAGTGGTTTCCGTTTTGCTCACTTTTGGAATATCTTCTTTTTTTATCACTTCGAGATGATCTATGCTTACAGCATTATGTTTGAGAGCAACATCAATTCCTCCAACATTATTGAATTGTTCGGTGTGCAGTTTGATTTTAAGCCCGTGTTCAGCAGCAGCAGAAAATATTATGTCAATCTCGTCTGAAGAGAACGCTGTTGATTCACAAAAGCCATCACAAAATTCTGCCAGCGAATTTTTTGAAATAAACGGAATCATTTCATTGCATACAGAGGATATGTAAGAAGAATGATCATCTTTATACTCTGAAGGAAAAGTATGTGCGCCAAGAAAAGTAGGAATAATTTTGATCGGTGAATTTTTCCGGAAATAATTAATCGCATTAAGAAGTTTGATTTCATTCTCAAAGTTTAATCCGTAACCACTCTTTATTTCGAGAGTTGTTACTCCCTGCGCGATAAAGTAATTTATCTTTGGCTCCATCAGTTTAATGAGGTCGGCTTCTGAAGTTGCTCTTACTGCCTTGACAGTTGTATTTATGCCGCCGCCGGCTTTAGCTATCTCCTCGTAGTGAACGCCGCTTAATTTCATCCGAAATTCATCTGCACGGCTTCCTGCAAATGCTGTATGAGTGTGACAATCTATCAATCCGGGCAGAATAGTTTTATCCCGCATATCTATCTGTTTATGTTCAGTGTTTGGATTGTAGGATGAGGCGGGAATAATATCTTTTATAATTGAATCTTCAATTATTATTGAATGATCGTAAACGCAATAGAGATTATTCAGTTCAGAGCCCCGTTTAAAGTTTATTCCTTTCGTATCAACCGTAACTATCTGAACTGAATTAATTAGTGCTGTTATCATTATTCATATACGTTTACTTGTTCACTCACAACTCTTGATTCATTGAATCCAAGCTGAATTAATTTAAAGCTCAGGTCGTTAGCATCGCGTATATTTATAAAGTCTCCAACTTTAACCTTATAAAATGGCGGGTCGAAAACTATGTACACGTTATTTTGGTTGGCTTTAAAATAGATTTCAGAACGGATTGAATTAGCCTCCTCAAGGTCGTCGGTTGAAATGACCTGCACACGGTAACCGCTTACCGTTCCGGTAATGTTGCGATTAGTTTCCTGACGTGTTTGATCTTCCGCGTAATCGAACCATACATCTCTGACCTCACGCTTTTCGGTAGGTTTTTTATCCTCAATAACAGCAGTTGTAACATATGGACTCATATCAAAGTCCTCGACGAATTCTTTAGTTGTTACCGGCTGCTTTTCGTCTTTCTGTTCTTTACGAGTATCATCTCTGGTATCTTTTCGGGGAAATCTGCTGCCGGTTGAGGTACCGCAGGACAATAAAAACACAGAAATCAGTAAGAAAGTTATTACTTTTAACAGTTTTGTGCTCATTTCTCTTTAAAATCTTTATTATTTATTTCAAATATAAGACTAATAATTCTATGCTGAAAGAAAAAGGCATTATTCGGAGTAGTTTCTAATATTTGTTGAGATTGGGTAATAGTGATTCAGAAATCTCATGTATGCAATTTTTGAGAAATAGCTTTTGTTTTAGTAAATTTGCACTCTGAAAATAGGATTGTTTTATCATGGCTGCAAAAAAATTCAAAATTCTCTTTGTCACTTCTGAAGTTGTTCCATTTGTAAAAACAGGCGGATTAGCAGACGTTTCAGCAGCACTTCCACAAATGTTATCTGAATTAGGGCATGAAGTTAGAATTGTTGTGCCCAGGTATGGTGCGGTTGATGACAGAAAATTTAAAATTCATGAAGTAGTTCGACTCAAAGACCTGCAAATAAGAATAGGTGATAAAGAAGTTATTTTTTCTTTGAAATCCTGTTTCCTGCCGGGTCAGAAGGTGCGTGTTCAGATTTATTTTCTGGATAACCATGAGTATTTTGGCAGCCGCAACAGTCTATACGTCGATCCTATGACCGGTGAAGATTATCCCGATAATGATGAAAGATTTATTCTTTTAGGAAGATCGGTATTTGAATTAATATCAAAACTCGGATGGATACCGGATATTATTCATTGCAATGACTGGCAGTGTGGGCTTATACCTGCCTACCTGAAAACTGTTTATGCAAAAGAAGAAAATTTTTCGCAGTTCAAAACGCTTTTAACAATTCATAACCTTGCTTACCAGGGTGAATTTCCCAAATCAGCCTTTGCCAAGACAGGCTTACCTGAATCCCTGCTGAAAGACAAATCATTTGAGCATAACGGGAAATTCAACTTTATGAAACTCGGGCTGCAGTATGCTGATGTTATAAACACTGTAAGCAAAACTTACGCACAGGAAATTCGTACGATTGAAAATTTAAGCGGAGGGTTGAAAAGTATTTTAGCTAAACGAAAAAACGATCTGTATGGAATTGTTAATGGTATTGATACCAATGTCTGGAATCCTGAAAAAGATAAGCTGATAAAGAAACGGTACAGTCAGAAAAATTTAGAAGACAAAGCAGAGAACAAAAAAATGCTCGCAGAAAAATTTGGCTTCGAATATAATCCTGATGTGCCTATTATTGGTGTAATTTCACGATTGTTCGATTCTAAAGGTATTGACCTGATTAAAACAACCTTTCCAAAGCTGATGAAGATGAATCTCCAGTTAGTACTATTGGGAACCGGTGATAAAAAATATCATACTTTCTTTGAAAATATGAGCCGCAAGTTTCCCGATAAGTTTGCTTGCTACCTCGGATTCAATGATGAATTAGCCCATTTAATTGAAGGCGGTGCAGACATATTCCTTATGCCGTCAAAGTTTGAACCTTGCGGGTTGAATCAAATGTACAGTTTGGTTTATGGTACGGTTCCGCTTGTTCGCGAAACGGGAGGCTTGGCTGATACTGTAACTAAGTTTAATGAAAAGACCGAAGAAGGCAGCGGTTTTGTATTTAAGAACTATGATGCAAAATCACTTCTGCAGGAATTGGAAAGGGCATTAAAAATCTTTAAGGATCAGAAAACCTGGGCTAAAATTCAGAAGAATGGAATGAAATCCGATTTTAGCTGGAATTCTTCTGCGAAGAAATACATAGACTTGTATAAAACTATTCTTAACAGCAATTAATGTTTGAAGCAGCAGTATTTCTTGACAGGGATGGTACGATCAACGAAGACCCCGGTTATTTAAAAAATCCTGAAGAAGTAAAACTTTTACCCGGAACAGGTGAAGCGCTGCACGAATTAAAGAACAATTTGTCATTCAAACTTATTGTAATTTCAAATCAATCAGGTATTGCACGCGGGCTGCTTACGAAAGATGATGTTGATGCCGTTAATGCCCGGATAAATGAATTTTTAAAGGCATACAACGTATCAATAGATGCATTCTATTTTTGTCCGGCTCATCCGGATTATAACTCTGTTGAAGAGTGTTCCTGCAGAAAACCTTCACCGGAGCTTGTTCTCAAAGCTGCAAAGGATTTCAGCCTGGAACTAAGCAAATCCTATTTTATTGGTGACAGCGTATCAGATATTGAGTGTGGTATGAATGCAGGTGTGAAAACCATTCTTGTTAAAACCGGTTATGGAATGGACAGCCTTTCTATATTGCAAAAGCAGAATAAATTTCCCAGTTTTGTTGCACATAATATTATGGATGCATATAATTTTATTAAAAAAGACATTAGCGGAGAAATCAAGTGAATATTCGAGGCCTTCTGTTACTTTTTGTTCTGAGTTTTTCTTTAACCTTTTTTTCCTGTACTGACGACCCTTCTTCGATAGGGTTAGCCTTATTAACTGATGACAAGGTTGAAATAAAAGTTATTGATTCATATCAGGATTCTATTCCTCAGTATTCCTCCTTTTTCAAGTCAAGGTTAAACCTTGGCGCAGATGAATCACTGCTTCTGGGTAAAATAAGAAATCTTGAAGCATCAACTCTGATCCGGTTTGCTTTTAATTTTGGAGATTCAGTTCGACAGGATCTGCTTCAAAATAATATTGAAGTTTTAGAGGCAACCGTAGAGCTTGTCAGGAATTACAAGATAGGTGATGATGCAGTTCCTTTTGAATTTAGTGTACATAAAGTACATAGTGACTGGACTTCTGCAGGTTTTGATGAAGATAGTCTTCAACTTCTCACATACGAAGCAAGTGATATTTCACAAGAAGTTGAGCTTACGGATTCTCTATTAACATTTAAAATCACAAATGAACTTGTTTTAACCTGGCTAAAAGCACAAGCAGAAGAAAATCCAGCAGCCAACAAAGGACTCTTTCTCAAACCGGAATCAACCCTCGAAAAAGCTCTCGGATTCAATGCACTAAATTTATCGTTGGTTAACTTACCAAATCTGACAGTAGTTGTATCCAAGCCGGGATTTTATGTTGATACCGTTAAGTTTTTTGTTATAGAAGATATAAGTGTTGTAACCGGGGACATCCCTGTTACTGTTCCTGAAAATATTGTTATTCAGGGTGGATTGGCTACACATTCAAAACTAGTTTTCGATTTAACTTCTATTCCTGAAGATGCAGTAGTTATTTCAGCTGAACTAAGCCTTGCCCGCGATACATTGGAAACCCTGACAGGAGATGGTGTTGTACAAAGATTATCAGCATTCTTCATTACGGATCGCACTGAGCTAAAAGTTGATGAAAGAAGGCGAATCGATCTAACCCTCTCTGATAATACGTTCAGGGCAAATTTTACTGCTTATGTTCAGGAGTGGCAGCGCTTCAAGCAAAATAAAGGAGTTGTGCTGAGAGTGACTAATGAACGGTCTGTACTCGATACATATGTTATCAAAGGTAGTTCTGCCTCAGACCCCCTTCTAAGACCAAGATTGAAAATAACTTATAGCGGAAAGAATTAAATATGAGATTTCTATTAGCTGCTGCTGTCATTATACTTTTAACGGCTGAAATTTCTGCACAGTCCAGTTCAGGATATTCACGTTTTGGTATAGGTGATCTTGAATACACATATTCTGCCAGAAGAGTTGGAATGGGTGGTTTAGGCGCCTCGGTTGAAGATATTGATTTCATCGGTACCCTCAATCCGGCATCCTGGTATGCTATTGCAAGAACGAGAATAGAATTTGGCGGCAGTTATAAAGGTCTTTTGTTATCAGACCAGAATGAAAGTAATAAATACTACTCTGAAACTGAATTCACAGGTTTTACGCTTGCATTTCCGGTGAGTACTACTTATGGTATTAGTCTGGTTTCAGGAATCATTCCATATTCAACAGTCAGTTACAATGCAGTAGAAAATATCATAGCAGACCCTCAGGTTGGAAATTATTCAGTTGATTATAAAGGAAGGGGCGGTCTTTCAAAATTTTTTATAGGCACATCTTACAAATTGCCTTTTAATTTTGCACTTGGTGCTTCTCTGGATTACTATTTTGGAAATCTTGTCTATGAGACTGCTTTAGATTTTGCCAGTTCGGCAATTCAGGATGTTGTATATCAGCGCATCTATAAAACTAATGGCATCGGAACAACCGCCGGTATTATCAGTCCTGATTTTTCATCAATTCTTAAATCTGAATCAATAACCGATTTTAAACTCGGCGCTTCGGTTCAGATTTTTAATGAACTGAAAACCGATACACTTCTCTGGACACGAACGGCTACTTTATCGGACACTCTTTCATCAGGCAAGGTTAAAATGAAATTACCTTTACGTTTAAATGCAGGGTTAAGTTTCGTCCTGAATAAAGATTATTTGTTCTTATTTGATTATGCATTCCAACCCTGGAGTAAATATCAATTTGCCGGTCTTCAAAAGAAAAATTTAAGAGATGCAAGTAAAATAAGTGCAGGTTTTGAATACAGACCTTCAAAAGAACTTGGCGCTACTGTATGGGAACAAATAATTTTACGTGCCGGTTTAAGTTTCGAGCAGACACAATATCTGATTAATGGAGAAGGAATAGACCAATACTCAGTTATGGTTGGTTTTTCTTTTCCGATCATTGCGGAAAATACAATTGATATTGCGTTGCAGTATGCTTCAAGAGGCACAACAAAGTCAGGGCTAATTAAAGAGAATATTTTCAAGCTTAGTTTTGGCATTAGTCTTGGGGAGATTTGGTTTATCAGATATGAAAAATAAAGTACCACTTAATTTGAAGGACAAAACTTTGAAACGAATAATCTTAAATACAGTTTTTGCTCTGATGATGATTGTTGGTGTATCATTTTCTTCTTATGCAAACAAACTCAACTCTATCTCAGAAAAATCCGATTCTCTTAAACTGATCGAACAATACAGCTTGTTTTCTGAATATCATAAGAACAGAGATTTCAAAAGTGCATTACCCTATGGATGGGCTGTGCTTGAAATGGATCCAAAGAAATTTGCAAAATGGATTTACTATAAAATGGAAGAAACTCTTTGGTACCTGCACGATTCATCTGATGTTGCACCGGAAATGATTGAATCAATTCAGGATACAATAGAGTATCTTTACGACCTTGCTATAGAAAACTTCCATGAAGCAAAAGGATATTTTCAATCCCGTAAAGCATATGTTTGTGAGATCTGGCTCGAGCATCCAACAGAAAAAGTAATTCGAGAGTATGAACTTGCTATAAAGTTTGATCCCGAAATCTCATCCTTCTATTACAACCGGCTAGGGCAGTTGTATAAGAATAACGCAGATGATGATGAAAACGATTATAAATCAAAAGCATTGGAAATTTACAGCTATCTGAGCGAAAGAGAACCCGATAATCCCGCATGGCCTTCAGAATTGGAAAGCCTTGTTGATAATATTGAGCAATTAGTTGAGCTTCTTAAAAGAGCATGGGATTTTGACAGGGAAGACCTTTCGAAAGCATGGAAGTTTGCTATGACCGCAGTCAGAGCAAATGAGCATGAACAGGCAATTGAAGCGCTCGAGTTTCTTGTATCACGCGTTCCCGATAATCCGAGCTACCTTATCCAGCTTGCAGCCGCTTACCAGAAAACTGATAAGCTGACCAAAGCCGAGGAAGCTTACAAGAAACTTATTGAATTAGAACCCGATAAACGTGAACACTATCTTAATCTTGGAATAATTTACAAAGACAGAGGACAGCTTTCACAGGCAAGAACTATGTATCAGAGAGCAAGTGATGTCAGCGGCGGCTGGGGTCTGGCAATCTTCTATGAAGGATTACTTTATGAGCAAGCTGCCCGCGGTTGTGAATTTAATTTCGAAACAAAGCTTGTTTATCAGTTTGCAGTTGATACATACAGACGCGCGCGCAGCATGGATGCATCCTTGACGCAGGCTCAGGAAAGAATAAATGCACTTGGTAACTCTGTCCCGACTCAGGAAGATTATTTCTTCCGCGGTCACAGATCAGGTGCTGTATTACAAATTACCGGAAGCTGCTTTGGCTGGATCGGCAGAAGCATAACTGTTCCATAAAAATTATTTGCAGATGATTTTTTTAAATAAGTGGGATTTATATAATTAAAAAGGTTTCAGGATTTTTTTTCTGAAACCTTTTTCTATTCAATACCATTACCTATTCAGAGATATAAAGGATAGAACATGTATAAAAGTATATCGGACGATAAAGAAATCTTTAATATCCTTAATGAAGAAATTAAGAGACAACAAAATAAACTTGAGTTGATCGCATCTGAAAATTTTGTGAGCAATGCTGTTATGGAAGCAGCAGGTTCAGTATTAACCAACAAATATGCTGAAGGTTATCCGGGTAAAAGATATTACGGCGGTTGTGAATTTGTGGATATGGCAGAAGACCTTGCCCGCGAGCGATTGAAAAAACTTTTTAATGCTGAATATGTAAACGTTCAGCCGCACAGCGGATCACAGGCAAATATGGCTGTTCTAATGACTTTAATGAAACCGGGTGAAACTTTTATTGGATTAAATCTTGCACACGGTGGACATCTTACTCATGGTTCTCCGGTTAATTTTTCGGGTCAGTTGTATAAAGCGCTTGGATATTCCCTGAACAAGGAAACAAGATTACTGGATTACGATCAAATCAGCGATTTAGCTCTAAAGGAAAAACCAAAAGTTATCATTTCAGGTGCAAGCGCCTATTCACGCGACTGGGATTATAAAAAATTAAGAGAGATTGCTGATTCTGTCAATGCGTTCCTTATGTGTGATATGGCGCATCCGGCTGGATTGATTGCAAAAGGATTTCTGAACGATCCGCTCGTTTATTGCGATGTTGTAACTTCAACAACTCATAAAACTTTACGCGGTCCTCGCGGCGGTATTATTTTGATGGGAAAGGATAAGGAAAATCCATTCGGAATTAAAACTCCAAAGGGTGACAGGCTAAGAATGATGTCAGAACTTTTAGACAGCATGGTCATGCCGGGTATTCAGGGTGGACCGCTCATGCACATCATTATGGCAAAAGCTGTTGCATTTGGTGAAGCATTAAATGATGGCTTTAAAGATTACATTCAACAGGTAATCACAAATGCCAAAACACTTGCAGTCTCGTTAGCTGACTTTGGCTTTGACATAGTCTCCGGCGGAACTGACAATCATCTTATGCTGATTGACCTGAACAATAAGAACATAACAGGTAAAGCTGCGGAAAATTCACTTGAACTTGCCGGCATTACAGTTAACAAGAATATGGTTCCGTTCGATACCCGCAGTCCTTTCGTTACAAGCGGTATACGCATCGGCACGCCTGCTGTAACTACACGAGGTATGAAAGAACCGGAAATGAAAAAAATTGCTGAATTTATTAATAGAGTGACTTCCGATCATGAAAATAAAACAACCCTTGAACAGGTAAAGAAAGAAGTAAAAGAACTCTGTTCGGGTTTCCCTCTTTATTCAGATTTAAATTAAAACAAACAGCTATTGGCAGAGAGAGAATTAACAAACGGTAATGTAACCAATGAGGAAGATTCCGGCTCTGAAATGTCTTTCCTCGATCACCTTGAGGAGTTGAGGTGGAGGATAATCTACACAGTTATCGGTCTTGTGGCAGGAACGATAATATCATGGATTTTCATTGATTTTCTTATAGACATTATCCTTCTGAAACCAGCGAGGGATACCGCTGCAATACTTCAGAACCTAAAGCCATTCGGACAATTTTTCCTTTTCGTACAAGTTTCGATTATATCAGGCTTTGTATTGAGCATTCCGAATGTATTCTACCAGTTATGGAAATTTATCTCCCCTGCCCTTAGAAAGAGCGAACGCAAATATATACTTTCAATAGTTGTTTATTCCTCATTATGCTTTATTGCAGGTATAGTCTTTGCATACTTTGTAATGCTTCCGGTAGCGCTTACGTTTGCTGCCCAGTTCGGTGCTAAAGAAATAACAAACCAGTTTGCAATAGATGAATATTTCAATATAATTATTAGTGTAATGCTTGCTGCCGCTTTGGTTTTTGAATTACCGATGATCTCATTTTTTCTAACAAAGCTTGGAATCCTTACTCCGGATTTCATGAAAAAATACAGACGCCACTCTATCGTTATAATAATGATATTTTCTGCGTTTCTTACTCCCGGCGGAGATCCTATCTCACAGATAGTACTTGCAGTTCCATTGGTTCTCTTATACGAATTAAGTATATTCATTTCAAAACTTTCTATAAAAAAGTAGTGATCATTAATCCTCTCTCCGCAATAAGCAAGCCGATCAAATCTGAACTTGAACAGTTCAATCAGATGTTCAAACAATCAATGAAGTCCAAAGTAGGGCTTGTTGATCTTGTAACACGGTATATTATCCGGCAGAAAGGCAAAAAGATAAGACCACTGCTTGTTCTGCTTTCAGCTAAAGTTGCCGGTGGTGTTAACCAACGTTCATACAGGGGTGCAGTGCTTGTTGAATTGCTTCATACAGCCACTCTCATACACGATGATGTTGTTGATAATGCTGAAAAGAGACGCAACTTGTGGTCAATCAATGCGGTATTTAAAAACAAAGTCGCAGTACTGATGGGTGATTATCTCCTCTCACGCGGACTAATGATAGCAGTAGATGGTAAAGATTATGATTTTCTTGACGTTATAACTGATGCGGTAAGAAGAATGTCGGAAGGTGAACTACTGCAAATTCAAAAAACGCGCAAGCTTGATATTGATGAAGAGACTTACTTCAAAGTTATTTCCGATAAAACAGCATCCTTGCTGGAAACATGCTGCCGAATCGGTGCGATGAGTGCTTCCGACAATAAAGATTATCACGAAGCAATGCGTATTTTCGGACAATCTATCGGAATTGCATTTCAGATTAGGGATGACATACTTGACTATGAAGGAACTTCAAGCTTAATCGGCAAACCGGTTGGCGGGGATATAAAAGAAAAAAAGATCACCCTCCCGTTAATTTATTCTCTCAACCAGGTTTCTTCAGTTGAAGCATCACGCATTAGAAAGATAATTAAAAATGGCGGATCGAAAGGGAGCGTTAAAGAAGTGATTGATTTTGTACGTAACCACAACGGGATTGACTATTCTTTAACAACTGCTCAGAATTATTCCGATAATGCAAAGGAGGCGCTTAAAGTTTTTCCGGATTCACCTGCAAAAATTGCTCTCGAGGCTCTTGTCAATTTCGTGATTGAAAGAAAAAACTGATCTTGCCGCAGCTTACTTTTTAACTTCATTCTTAAAAGAAAATCCTTTGATCGGTTCTCTTAACGTAAGAACCGGGCAGGGAGCTTTCCTTACAACCTTTTCTGCAGTGCTTCCGAAAAGTATATGCTCAACTCCTGAATGACCATGTGTGGCTATGATTATCATATCTACATTTTCTTCTGCAGCAGTTTCTACTATTTCGAAAAACGGTTTGCCGGCACGGATAATGGTTTTCACTTTCATATCCTGCGGGATTTCTTTTTTTGCGAGCTTTTCTAACTCTTCCGAAGCTCTTTTATCCATGTCAAGACCGACAGTGGGAATTGCTATCTGCCCCATGCTGAAATCCGGGGGATATATAACAGGCTCAACTACATAAATAAGAATAACTTCAGCACTGAATGATCGGGCGAAGTTTACGGCATACCTCAATGCGCCTTTTGAGTAATCTGAAAAATCAATAGGCACAAGAACTTTGTTAATTTCAGGTTTCATGTTCCACCTCTGTTTCTTTATATTTTTTTTCTAACATTGAAAAATAATCTTCATTTATTTTTCTCAATCTTGCAGCAATAATGTGACTTATCCCCTGAAGAATTTTTATCCCTTTCTTCGGATAAGCATTTATAAACTCGTCAAGGTCTGGTTTAAATATTACCGAAAGACGACATTCAGTTTGTGCGATTGCAGAGGCAGTTCTCTTTTCTTCATCAATTAAAGCAAGTTCACCAAAAAAATCTCCCGCAGAAAATGATGCAAGTTTAATTACCAAACCAGTTTCAGTTTTACGATGTATCTCAATTTCACCTTCAAGGATCACATATAATCCGATACCGGGGTCGCCCTGTAAAAAAATATATTCACTCGGCAGATAACTCCGGTTATGAGTAATATTTATAAGCTGACTAATATCTCTCTTTGAAAGTGACTTGAAAATGGGAGATGACATAAGTGATCTCCTGAGGTCACCTTTTTCTGCTGGCAGATGAAAAATATTTGACCAGAAGCTTGAATGAATAACCTTATTATTTTCCATAGATAATCCTGTTAATTAAAAATTCCGGATTCAGCAACACGCCAGAGCTTCTGGCAGGGGAACCTGTTTTCGTAAAGCGCCCTGCCCACAATAACCGAATCTACACCAAGCGGGACAAGCTTTTGAAAATCCATTAACTCATCTTTATTTCTTATCCCACCGGAGTGTGTGATTTTACAACCGGTAAGTTCGGCAATTTCTTTTGATAGAAAAATATTTGGACCCTGTAAAGTTCCATTTCTTAAAACATCCGTAATGAACAATCTTTCAACGCCCGATTGCTGCATTTCCTTAGCGAACTGTTTGTATGATACTCCGGTTTTAACCTTTCTGCCTTTAATAACAACTTCTTCTCCAACCACATCTATTCCGACAGCAATTTTTTTAGGTCCGTGTTTTTGCAGAAGAGCATCAAACTCTTTTCTGTTCCCGAATGCCATGGTAGTTACGATCACCCTGCAGGCTCCCGCATCGAAAAGTTTATCCGCATCTGAAACCCTTCTAATTCCGCCGGCAACTTCAATCGGGATAACAACAGAGGAACAGATTTTTTCGATGATATCATTATTAGAGCCAGAACTATCGGTAGCTGCGTCAAGGTCAACTATGTGAATTGTTTTTGCATTTTCAGCTCGCCATATCTTTGCCATTTCAACCGGGTCGCTGCCGTATTCCTGGCAGTCAAGTTCAGGTATTCCCTGTACAACCCGGACAGTTTTTCCGTTTTTAATATCAATTGCAGGAATGACTAAAAGAGTTCGTATCATATAAATAATTCAGCTAAGACTTTTCAGATTAACGTTACAAGCTGTTAAAAAATAACTAAATACAGACTCAAAAGAAAGATTTTGAACCGATTGCTTTATCAGGAAAAATATTCATTTATAACGGCTTGCTGAGCTGCTAAAAAAAATAAATCAAGAAGTTTCGTTTTTAGTCTATTTTCTTGACTTTTCATTCTTTAATAAGCATATTTGACCACGATGAGGAAGGATTTTATACTCCGGACAAGCAAAACAGACATTTTAAGAGTCAGCGCATTCGGTTTAAAGAATATTTCCTCTTCACCCTGTGTGATAATGGTTCACGGATTTAAAGGTTTTAAGGATTGGGGTTTTGTACCATTTACTGCTGAATTTTTATCAAACAGTGGTTTTTTTGTTCTTACATTTAATTTTTCGCATAATGGAGTTGGTGAAAGCCTGACAGAATTTACCGAGCTTGATAAATTCGCTGAAAATACTTTCTCTTTGGAAATTTCCGAATTATCAGAAATGATTGACGCTTATAATTCGGGATTTTTTGGTGAAACCCAAAACAGCAGAATCGGTCTGATCGGACATAGCAGGGGTGGAGCTATTGCCCTTCTTACTGCTGCCGAGAAATCTGAAGTTTCTGCCGTGGTTGTATGGGCTTGCGTTTCAGATTTTGACCGCTACTCCGAACGGCAAAAACAAAAATGGAGAGAGGAAGGTGTCTTTTGGGTTCTTAATACGAGAACTAACCAGGTCATGAATCTTAATGTTTCACTGCTTGAGGATCTTGAAAAATATAAGGATACTAAATTGAACATCGAATCCGCTGTAAAAAATTTAAATAAACCTCTGTTGATCATTCATGGTGAACAAGATCTCGCCGTTCCATTTAATGAAGGAGAATTATTGTTTAGCTTGTCGGATAAATCCAAAACAGAATTTTTACCGGTTACAGCAGCCGGGCATACGTTCGATATTAAACATCCTTTTGAAGGTTCTAATCCCAAATTCGATACAGTTCTGAATTCAACCTTAACATTTTTTAATAAACATTTGAAATGAGGAAGCAATGATTAAGTCAGATACGGTAAATTCCGTAAACACATTTACAAAGGTTACTACATCAAAACTTTTCTGGGTAGTTTCCTTTTCGCTGCTCACAGCAGTAGCGGCACAAATAACAATTCCGGCTAAACCTGTTCCATTTACACTTCAGACTATGATGGTTATCCTCTCCGGTGCATTTCTCGGTGCACGGTACGGAGCATATAGCCAGATACTTTATCTTGCAATGGGTGTAGTTGGTTTACCGGTGTTTGCCTACACACCTGAAGCCGGCTGGGGGCTGATGCGGCTGTTCGGACCAACCGGTGGCTACCTGCTCGCTTTTCCTATCGGAGCTTTTCTTACCGGATATTTCATAGAAAAAAACAGCTCTTACATTTTCGTTGTTATTGCTATGCTGGCAGGCGATTTAGCAATAATCTTATCCGGTGTTCTGTACCTGAATGTATTTTTCATTAAGAATTTAAGTGATGCTTTTGTTGCAGGTGGTCTTGTGTTCTTTGTATGGACGCTTGTAAAGATCATGATTGCCGCTTCAGTATTTTCCGGTTTTAAGAAAGCAGTAAGGAAGTTTTAGTGTTCTCAGTATTTTATTTTAAACTTTATCCGGGATTCTTCAAGGAATGGAATTAAAGAATATCATCTTTACTATTGTTTTTCTGGCTGCCCTGCTATTCTTTTTATATAGCTGCAGAAACCTTTTTCGTTATATGATGACAGCTAAAAAGAAAGATAACAGGTTCAACAATCCCGGTGCAAGAATTCAGCGGGTTCTTACAATTGCATTTGCTCAGACAAAGTTGTTAAGAGACCCTGTAGCCGGAATTATCCACGTGCTGATATTCTGGGGATTTATGCTTTTCCTCTTTGCGGTTATTGAAGCAATAATCCAGGGATTCTATTCCCCATTCACACTTGCTTTTCTCGGTCCGCTTTTCTCTGTAATAACAGTAGTGCAGGATATTTTCGGTTTGCTCGTTATTATTGCTGTGCTCTGGGCGCTTTATCGCAGATTTATCGTTCGTGTACCGAGACTTGAAGTTGATAAAACCGGTAAGATTGATGCTGCATTTATCCTGCTGATGATATTGATTGTGTGCCTGTCAATGTTCGGGCAGAATATTTCTCTTATGGCTATGCATTCATTCCAGCCTGAAGCTTATGAAGTCAGACCCGTTTCAGTATATCTCAGCAAGCTGCTTTACAATTCCGATTTATCTTCCGCATCAATTCACTTTGAAATTTTCTGGTGGATACACATACTGGTGATATTTGCATTTATGAATTTTCTTCCGTACTCCAAACACCTGCATGTTCTCACATCAATTCCGAATACGTATTTCGCCAATCTTGAGCCGGTCAGAAACACACTTAAGCCTCTTGATCTTGATGACGAAAATGCTGAAGTATTTGGTGCAGCAGATATCGAACATCTGTCGTGGAAGCAAATACTCGATGGCTACTCCTGTACAGAATGTGGAAGATGCACTTCTGTTTGTCCCGCAGCAACAGTTGGTAAGTCTCTTTCACCGAGAAAGATCATAGTAGATATTCGCAAACGGACAAAAGACAAAGCGCCTCTGCTGGCTGCCGGTATTAATGATGAAGAAGTTTTCAGCAAACATTTGGTGCATGATTACATTTCCGACAAAGAATTGTGGCAGTGCACAACCTGTATGGCTTGCGTTCAGGAGTGCCCTGTAATGATTGAGCACGTTGATTCAATTGTTGATATGAGAAGAAACCTCGTGCTTACTGAATCAGAATTCCCTTCAGAATTGAACAACGTTTTTAAAAGCCTTGAAACTAACTTTACTCCGTGGGCTTTTAATCAGGCTGACAGAGCAAACTGGGCAGAGGGGATGAACATCAAAACTCTTGCTGAGGATACTAATGGAGAAATTCTTTTCTGGGTAGGTTGCGCAGGCTCGTTCGATAACCGCTGCAAAAAAGTTTCTCAGGCATTTGCCTCTCTGATGCAAAAAGCAGGTGTGGATTTCAGAATTCTGGGAACGGAAGAAAAATGCAACGGAGATACGGCACGAAGACTTGGGAACGAATACCTCGCACAGATGATGATGCAGGAAAATGTCGGAACACTTAACAACTATGGTGTTAAAAAAATAGTTACTGCATGTCCGCATTGCTATCATTCATTAAAAAATGAATACAAACAGTTTGGCGGTGATTATGAAGTAGTTCATCACACTGAGATGATTGAGCAGTTTATCACTGAAGGCAAATTAGTACCCAAAGAAAATGGCAAGAGTGATAAAGTTACTTATCACGATTCATGTTATCTCGGTCGTTACAATGATGTGTACAATCCTCCCAGGCAAATACTCGACAGCATAAAAGGGGTTGAACGGGTAGAAATGGAACGTATAAAAAGCAGGGGATTCTGCTGTGGTGCCGGCGGCGGCAGAATGTTTCTTGAAGATGAAGAAGGCGGCAGGATCAATATCGAGCGCACTCAGGAAGCGATCGGAACAAATGCCTCTACTATCGCTTCGGCTTGTCCTTTCTGTATGACTATGATGACAGACGGAGTCAAGCACTTTGAAAAAACTGATGAAGTGGAGGTAAAAGATATTGCAGAAATTGTTCTGGATAGTTATAAATAATATTTTTCTCTAACTTATTTAAGGAGGCTCGCATGAATAAATATGAAGAACTGACCCAGGCAGTTAGAAATCTCGAAGCAGATTTTGAAAAGTTCTATATCAAAGAACAGGCTGCTGCCGGAACTCGTCTGCGTAAGGGTTTAAGTGAACTCAGAAAGCTCGCGCAGGATGTACGTAAAGACATTCAGGAAGTTAAAGTACGCAGAAAAGCAGAAAAATCCGGGCAATAACTTCTCCCGAATCTTTTCCATTTAAAAGGCTGAAACACTTCGGTGGTTCAGCCTTATTTTATCTTTATGTATAATTATTTCGTAATAATATTACTAGCTTCAGGTGCTTACCTGAGTTTCATGAATTTTTTGCCCGCTAAGCAAATTCATTCTGAAGGATTGCAGCAAAAAGATTCTTTGGTTACTGTTAAAATCTCTGTTGTGGGTGATCTGATGTGTCATTCCACTCAATACAATTATGCAAGGGTAAGTGCAGACAGCTTCGACTTCCGTCCAGTTTACAGGATGGTTGAAAAATATTTTAAAGAAAGTGATTTTACTTTCGGCAACCTTGAAACTGTTACTGCCGGAAGTGCGCGCGGATTTTCCGGCTATCCATTTTTTAATTCGCCCGACGAGTATATAACCGCATTGTCATATGCAGGCTTTGATCTGATCACTACTGCAAACAATCATTCACTCGATAAAGGTGAGCACGGCGTTTTGAGAACAATTGAACAGCTCGTAAAGAATAATCTGCACTATAACGGCACTTATACTTCACGAGGGGACAGGGATTCGGTAAGGCTGTTTAATATAAACGGGATAATATTTGCTTTTCTTGCTTATACTTACGGAACAAACGGAATCCCGGTACCCGCCGGTAAAGATTATCTTGTAAATCTTATTGATTATGCGTTGATTGAACGGGATATTTCATCAGCCCGGAGCAATGGCGCTGAAATAGTTGTACTGCATTACCATTTCGGTGACGAATACAAGCGTGAACCGAATCATTATCAGAAAGATGTGGTTCAAAGATCTATTAATGCAGGAGCTGATATAATAATTGGCGGGCACCCGCACGTTCTACAACCGATAGATTATTTTAAAGGAATAAATACATCGCTCGATTCAGGTTTTGTCGCATATTCACTCGGGAATTTTATTTCTAACCAGCAGTGGCGGTATTCGGACGCCGGTGCAATCTTAAGTTTTAGTATTACGAAAGATTTTTTTAAGGATTCCATCTGGATCGAAAGCGTTGAATTCATCCCGACTTGGGTATTCAGGGGAAATACAGAAAAGGGGCGGGAGTATATCATCCTGCCTTCAGAGTTGTATGATGATATGAGTAATTTTCAATTTCTATCACCCTCGCAGCGATCGTTGATGAAGCAGGCATTTGAAGATTCTAAAGAAATATTGACCAGATATGACAAACGACCCCGGCTTCGTTCCGTAAGTTCAGACTTTCAAACATTCTCTTCTTCAAAATAAATTTTAAGTTAATTTTCTCCCTCAGGTTCTCTATTGGCTTCAGCCCATAGTATAAGCGAAACACCATCCTCTCTCCCTCGCGGCGATGTTGTTATGCTTTGCTGGTGTTGATTTGTGTATGGGATAAATCCCACACAGAACCTGATGTGAGTGAAAACCTTCAACGTTAAAATGGCTTTTTACCTTAGCAAACGTTGAAGGTTAGCCATTAAGATTTTCGTTGATATGTTTTTCTGTAACAACATCTGATTAATTTTTTCCTTCAGGTTCTGAATGCGATTTATCGCATTTGTCCAGCTCATTGAATGATTTCAAGCCGTGAAATGTCTTATATTTGTAACCTCATTTTCAATTAAAAAATTCAATGGAGATTATTGGTGTCTTACAAAATAACGTTCATACCCGGTGATGGAATCGGTCCCGAAATAACCAAAGCAGCAACAAAAGTTATTGAACACTCAGGAGTAAGAATTGAATGGGAAGTTGTTGAAGCCGGAATGACCACACTTGAAAAATACAGAGACCCTCTTCCTGAAGAGGTAATCAGAACTATTGACCGAAACAAAATCGCATTAAAGGGTCCATTAACCACTCCGGTTGGAAAGGGGTTCAGAAGTGTTAATGCTGCTCTAAGAAAAGAATTTGAACTCTATGTGAATCAGCGGCCTGCAAAAACATTCAAAGGTATAAAGAGTCTTTACTTTGATCATATTGATCTGATTATCTTCCGCGAGAACCTGGAAGAATTTTATTCCGGCATAGAACATTATATAGACAGCAGCCGCTCCGCAGCAGAAACCATAGGAATTATTACACGCCGCGGCTCGGAAAGAATTATTCGTTACGCATTTGAATACGCAAAAAAACACGGTAGAAAAAAAGTTGCTGTTGTGCACAAAGCAAACATTCTCAAATTTACCGGCGGACTTTTTCTTGATATCGCAGAAGAAATCGCACCCGAATATCCAGAATTAAAATTTGAAGATAAAATAGTTGATAACATGGCTATGAAAATGGTTATGAATCCTTATCAGTTTGATGTTATCGTTACTACAAATCTTTTTGGCGATATACTTTCTGACCTTGCTTCGGGTTTGGTGGGAGGATTGGGTCTTGCACCCGGCGCAAACATTGGCGATGGCGTTGCAATTTTTGAAGCTGTTCACGGTTCAGCTCCCGATATTGCCGGGCAAAATATTGCTAACCCTGCTGCATTAATGCTTGCTACTGTTATGATGCTGGATTATTTGGGCGAGTTCAATGCTGCACAAAAAGTTGAAAATGCAATTGCTTCTGTAATTGAAAAAGGCAAGTGTGTAACGAGGGATATAAATCCCGATAATTATGTAGGAACAAATGAATTTGCTGATGCAGTTATCCGCGAGATGGAACTAAGTTGAAAAACCGAACGCCTTTATTTTTAATTTTCCTTACTGTTTTTATTGACCTGCTGGGATTCGGAATACTAATCCCGATTCTTCCAACATTTGCAACAAAAGAGCTTCACGTTGATGAAACGGCAATCGGAATAGCAATTGCGATTTACTCTCTGATTCAATTTTTGTTCAATCCTGTTTTCGGCAGCCTTTCGGATAAGTACGGAAGAAAACCTGTGATTGTTTTTTCACTCCTGCTCAATGCAATCGGGTATGTGATTTTTGCTTACACAACTACTTATGCAGTACTTCTGATTGCCAGAATTATTTCCGGTATTGGCGGCAGTAGTATCGGTGTTGCACAGGCTTATATTGCGGACTTTACAACAAAGGAAAACAGATCTAAGGGAATGGGACTTATCGGCGCTGCATTTGGGCTTGGCTTTGTTTTCGGTCCGCTTATCGGAGGTTATCTTGCTGAGTTCGGATACACTGTTACAGGACTGGCAAGCGCAGGTTTTTCTTTCATAGCATTTGTGCTTACGGCAATTCTTCTTCCTGAGAGTAATGTTAACAGGGATAAATCGAAAATCCTAAGCCGTAAACTGCTGGATGTTAAATCAATAAGACTGCTATTTAAAAAACCTTTGCTAGCAATATTACTCACAATGTTTTTCATCCTGACATTTTCATTTGCAAATATATACGGAACATTTGCATTACTCGGCTTTAAAGTTTATGGATTTACAGATCTTCAGAACGGATACATGTATGCTATTGTTGGATTAACTTCTGCAATAGTGCAGGGCGGTTTGATAGGCATCATTTCAAAATATATCGAGCATAAAAAACTTGTTGTGTATGGTTCCTTTCTGGTTATGATCGGGTTGGGAATGATCCCATACGGACAAACTTTTCTTGGACTTGCGGTAATTGCCGTTGTGCTCTCTTTTGGAACGGGTGCATTACAACCTACGTTGTTAAGCCTTATATCCAAATCAGCTTCAGAAACTGAGCAGGGTTTTACCCTGGGAATTAACCAATCCTTTAGTGCTTTTGCCAGGGTGCTTGGTCCTTTGTGGGGAGGATTTTCGTTTGAGTACCTTGGATACGAATTCCCTTTTCTTACCGGCGCATTCTTTACAATGATTATCTTTTTTGTAAGTGTTTTTTATCTGCCGAAGCTGTTTACCCCCCGTGAGGAATGATTTTTACAATTTATATTGAATTGCAAAGAATTAAATATTTATGTTACTTTACGTATAAAATTTAATGCGATAACTTAGGTTGACTGCTATAGATAAAAAACGGTTAAAACAGTTAATCATCAATTCCGGATCGTATTTAATCCGATGCATGCAAAGTTAAATCAGCAGATTATATTAAACATAGATCACAATGTTTTACATAAAAAGAAAACCTGCTTATCCCGGTGAAATATTAAACGAGGAATTTCTCAAACCGCTGGAAATTTCTCAGACTGCTTTGGCAGAAGCTCTTGAGATATCATTCAGAACAGTTAATGAATTGGTTAATGAAAAAAGAAATCTTAGTTCTGAATTGGCGGTAAAGCTGGCTAAATATTTCGGAACTTCCCCGGAACTGTGGTTCAACTTAAAAAATCAGTATGATATTTATAAGATCTCTAAGTTGTTAAGTAGAGAGTTAAGTAAAATTAAACCAATTACCGGATAAATACCTGTTCAATATCAATGTTCAAACTTGGTAACATAAAAATTAAAAACGCAATCCTCCTTGCACCAATGGAAGATGTTACAGACGTCTCATTCAGATTGATCTGCCGCGAGCTTGGAGCAGATATAGTTTACACAGAATTTGTTAATTCAGAGGGATTGATTCGTGCCAACGAAAAAACACACAAAAAATTAAAAATAATTGAAGCCGAGCGTCCCGTCGGTATTCAGATTT
The DNA here is from genome assembly GCA_037447335.1 of Ignavibacteria bacterium. Taxonomy (GTDB): domain Bacteria; phylum Bacteroidota; class Ignavibacteria; order Ignavibacteriales; family Ignavibacteriaceae; genus JBBIGV01. Next base: position 60,047 of record JBBIGV010000001.1, read on the forward strand.
ACGGCGGCTCAATTGATTCGATGGTTGGGGCAGCCCGCATTGCCGAGGCAGAACAACCGGATATTATTGATATAAATGCCGGATGCTGGGTTAAAAATGTTGTCGGTTGCGGCGCAGGCGCCGGTCTGCTTAAAGATCCGGTTTATATGCAGCAGCTAGTTAAGTCTGTAATTGATGCCGTTAGTATTCCAGTATCCGTTAAAACAAGAATTGGTTGGGATCAAAACTGCATCAATATTATTGAAGTTGCAAAGCGAATGGAAGATGCCGGTGCGAAAGCCATCACCGTTCACTGTCGTACACGTGCAATGGGGCATAAAGGTGACGCCGATTGGTCATGGATTCCAAAAGTTAAAGAAGCGGTATCAATCCCGGTGGCACTTAACGGTAATGTGCTTACAGCTTACGATGTTAAAAAAGCTTTTGATGATACTAATGCGGACGCAGTAATGATTGCGCGGGGTGCAATCGGCAACCCATGGATTTTCCTTGAAACAAAAGAACTTCTTGAAACCGGTAAGATCGAAACTGATATTGATGCATCTTTCAGAATTCATACAGCCCTTAAACACCTTAAGCTCGCTATAGAAGTTAAAGGTAATATAAGGGCAGTCCTTGAACACCGGAAATTTTATACCGGTTATCTTAAAGGATTGTGGAGTGCTTCACGTGTTCGTGCACAGCTAATGGATGCAATAGAATATGATGAAGTTGAGGAAATCCTTCTTGGCTATCTGGAAGAGATGAACGGGATAGGGTCTGGTGCGCTGGTAATGAAATAAAAATCACGCAAAGCCGCTAAGACGCAAAGGAGATTTCTTTGTGAATTATTATGCTTTGCGGAATGCCTAAATAAATATTTTAAAAGAATTTAACATTCGATAATTGCAAGTCTCCTTCTTAAGTAAAACAGCAAGATTTATCTCGACAATATTTGTCCCGCCTTCTTTTACAATTATTCTTTTTACCCTATTTGCATTTCTGTATGAGGAACAGACCTATAACATTATTATCCAGATCATAACCGCATTTACTTTCGGTTTTATCTTTCACATCATTCTCTTCATTTACCTGAGAAGAAAAGGCAAACTGGCGGACAAAGATGCGTCAAAAAAAGAGGAAAGGACATTCCCATATACAATTGCAATTTTATTTTATATCTCCGGACTTATCATACTCCTTTATTTTGAGATGAACCATATTTCAATCGCTTTCTGGTTTTGTTATATTTCAAACACAATTTTGATATTGTTAATAAATAAGTTTTGGAAGATAAGCGCTCACACAATGGGCGCTGCTGGTCCTATTGCAGTTGTACTGATTCAGTTTAACTTATATGCGGTAATCCCTTTGGTTATTACAGTACTGGTTGGCTGGTCAAGAATGCAGCTTAAGCAGCATACATTAACACAAGTGCTTGCAGGCGGACTTATCGGGTTCGTATCTACTTATTTGCAGGTTAGATTAATATCAGAATATTTAAACAGTTTTTAATAATCAATTAATAAAATGATCAACTATAGCATTGACAATAACACTGCCATAATTACCCTCAACAGACCGGAGAAACGAAATGCACTTCATCCTCATCTGGTTGCACAATTAAAAGAAAGTTTACTTGATGCAAGTCAGAATGATTCAGTTAAAACGGTGATCATTACGGGTGAAGGAAAAAGCTTTTGTGCCGGCGCAGATCTTGAATACCTGAATCAGCTTAGAAATTTTTCTGCAATTGAGAATGAAAAAGATTCGAAAAATCTCGCGGAATTATTTTTACAAATCTATAAATTTCCCAAGCCCACTATAGCAGCAGTTAACGGAGCCGCTATCGCAGGTGGATGCGGACTGGCTTCTGTTTGCGATTTCATAATCGCGAAACCTGATGTTAAGTTTGGTTATTCAGAAGTGAAGATTGGATTTATTCCTGCAATAGTGTCAATCTTTTTGATGAAGAGAATCGGCGAAGGACCAGCCAGACATCTTCTTTTAACGAGTGAATTGATTGATGGAAAGAGAGGATATGAAATTGGTTTTGTGAATTACCTCTCTGATTCACCGCTTGATAAAGCTAAAGAACTTTCCGGTACTTTAGCTGCAAATTCATCTTTAAGTCTGAGCTTGACTAAAGCGATGATTAACACAATTTGCAATATGAATGCAGAAGATGCCGTTAACTACTGTATTAATCTTAATACAGTAAGCCGTTCTTCAGAAGATTTTAAGCAAGGAATTAATAATTTTCTAAATAAAAAGTGAGAATAGAATATGGAATTGAAGAATTACATTCGGAGTGTAAAGGATTTCCCAAAAGAAGGAATTGTTTTCAGAGATATTACAACATTATTGAAAGATCCTTCAGCACTGCGTTACACTGTGAATGCACTGCTGGATTTCACTTTCGATACGAAGATTGATAAGGTTGCGGGAATTGAATCCCGCGGGTTTATTTTCGGAGCGCTGCTGGCAGAACGCCTTGGCAGCGGGTTTATTCCAATCCGCAAGCCTGGCAAATTACCCGCTGAAAAAGAAAAGGAATCATACCAGCTCGAGTACGGAACAGATTCAATTGAAATCCATAAAGATGCGATTAAAAAAGGTGACAGGGTTCTTCTGCACGACGACCTGCTTGCTACCGGCGGTACTGCGCAGGCTGCATGCAGATTGATTGAAAAACTTGGCGGACAGGTGGTTCAGGCTTCCTTTGTTATTGAATTAACTTTTCTTAACGGCAGGGATAAATTAAATAAGTACGATGTGCGTTCATTAATAAAGTACGACAGCGAGTAGCTTAAATCAGTCGCAATTTGGCGTAACCGGCAACGAAAAATGAGTGATATCTTCAACCATATTTTTGTTTTTTAGTTTAGATTTTTATGAAAGGTATTTTACAAGCATAACAAATAAACCCACCCCATCAGAGGCTGACCAAAAAGTAAATTTTGCAAACAACTCTGAATTTATGTGTCTGATTTCAGATTAAATTCAAATTCATCGTAGCACAGATTAGTAATCTGTGCTACATTTTTGTCAGCCTCTAACTCCGCTCTTTAATAAGTATATTGTTCCTTTTTGGTGGTCTGCCGTTAAGGTTGCGGATGGAGCAGGGCAAAGAACTATTTTTATTTGTCAGTTCTTTCTGAATCTTTGGTTGGCAGCTATGCCGCGTTAAGCTTGAATTGGTTAATGATTGAATAATATTTACCCGATCATTAATCATGATTGTTTCATCAAGTAATTTCTCTTTTGAATCTTAGAAAAGTTTGTCCTGCTCAGCAGCAGACAAGTAAAATATATTTGAGGATACTATTCAATCCATGATTTTGGAGAGATTACAACCACAAACTCTCCCTTATTGATTTTGTCTGAAAATTCTGATAGTAATTCATCAGGTTTACCGCGTCTTACTTCTTCAAACTTCTTTGTCAGTTCACGGCATAGGACAACTGTTCTTTGCGGCATATATTCTTCAAGTTCTTTCAGCAGCTTTTCAATTCTATAAGCAGATTCATAGATTATCATTGATCGGTCATTTTCGGATAGTTCCTTCAATAATTTTTGACGCCCTTTTTTTTGGGGAAGAAAACCCTCGAATATAAATGAATCGGTTGGAAGTCCGCTGATACTTAGAGCGGTTATCGCTGCACTTACCCCTGGAATTGGAATTACCTTAATACCTCTCTTAATTGCAGCAGAAATAATTCTTGCACCAGGATCTGAAATGCCGGGTGTGCCGGCATCCGAAACGAGTGCACAGTTCTTACCGGATTCAATCTTGTCTAAAAGTGTTTTTGTTTTTTTATCTTCATTTGCAGCATTGATTACGAACAACTCTTTCTTTATTTCATATTTATTTAGCAGATAAGATGTAACTCGTGTATCCTCGCAGGCAATGAAGTCAACAGTTTTAAGAGTTTCGATTGCTCTGAGGGTAATATCTTTAAGATTTCCTATCGGCGAACTGACAATATATAGCGATGCAGACATACTGTTCTAAAAACCTTTGTGGGTTAATTAAAAATTACTTTTGATTATTTCTTTCTGTTAAAGAAACCGAGAATTATCCCAAGTGCAAGCGACCAAACAGCCGCTAATCCTATCTGAAATTCCTGCGGCATCAGGAAAGTTATGGTATGTGCAGGCAGCCAGAACCACAACAAGGAATACAAACTTTTATCAAGATTTTTCCATGCAGAATCCTTATGGACTCTTTCAATAACAAAATTATCAAGTAATCTGTGAATGATGATAAGAAACGGACCAAATTGCAGATTCATACTTAAAGAAATTGTAAATGACTTAGCAACACCTTCGAGCTGGGGTAAGTAGCCGTTTGTTATCAGGTTTTCAACAAAACCATGAAAGCCGATAAATGCATATTTAATCATTACTGCAAGTGCAGCCCATTCCAGTATTTTGAATATTATAGTCTGAAAGTTGTAAGGAGAAAAAAATCTTTTTTCAATGATCCATCTTGAAATGACGTCTCCGAATGTACCGAGCAAAGCAAATTGAAGCATTGCTGATGTAAGCGGGTAAGAAGTCACAAAATCAACATACCAGTTCATTGATGTTATCCTCGATAAATTCGAAATAATCTTTCAAAAGTTAGATGTAATTTCATTCACGGACAAATTTAATTTCAAATCTTCCAACTAAATTGGCAGAAATGTATAGTGCTTTTGAAAGCGTTTTCATGTGCATTCTTACATAAAATTATTGTTAGTTAGCTTTGGTTTTCATAGTTTTGATTTGTTCACTGTAATGGTTAGTAAACAAAAATTTATTCTGAAGTTGGAAAATGAATATACACCCCTCTGCTTTAATAGATAAAAATGTGAAACTCGGCACAGGTGTCGGGGTAGGAGCATATTCAGTAATTAAAGGTGAAGTTGAAATAGGCGATAATTGCATCATTAAAGATCACGTAACTATTTACGGTCCTCTGAAAATGGGAACCGGAAATACCGTTCATCCCAGCGCTGTGCTTGGCAATATAAGCCAGGATCTGAAATATAAAGGTGAAGCCTCTCAGGTTATCATCGGTAATAATAATTCGATACGCGAATGTGTTACAATACAACAGGGTACAATTGCGAATGAGGGCAAGACGATCATCGGCAATAATAATCTTATAATGGCTTATTCTCATATAGCTCATGATTGTATACTCGGCAGCAGCATTATAATTGCAAACGGAACTCAGTTTGCCGGACACATTGTAGTGCATGATTTTGCCTATATAGGCGGGCTTGTCGGTGTTCATCAGTTTGTAACTATCGGAAGGAATTGTTTCATTGGTTTTATGAGCCGTATAAACCGTGATGTGCCGCCTTTTACTATTGTTGAAGGAAATCCCTCAAGAGAAAGAGCAATTAATATTGAAGGATTGAAGCGAAAAAATTTCAGTAAGGAAGATATTGAGTTGTTAAGAAAAGCATTTATTATTCTGTTTGTAGATGAAAAGACACAAGCTGAAAAAGCTGCAATAATAAATTCTGATGAGTTTTCTTCAAATCAGCTTGTTAAAGAACTGTGGGAGTTTCTTGAAGCAAGAGCACGGGGCAAACAGGGCAGGGCGCTTGAAGCTATGCGGATTGACAGATAACAGATTATACTATTCATGCTTATGATTTACTTCTGAAATCTTTACCGGCTAAATTTCAATTCAGATCCTTTTTATTCTCTTATTTCATCAACATCTTTTACAAATGTAACCAACAGTCCTGCAAGTATCATAGAAATTCCGCCCAGCAGCAAAGCATATATTGCTTCACCTGCAAATACATTCTTCACAACAAAACCGAGTATTGCAGCAGCAGTTATTTGCGGTATTACAATAAAGAAGTTGAATATACCCATATACACTCCCATCTTTTCAGGGGGAAGCGAACCGGCAAGTATTGCATACGGCATAGCAAGTATTGAAGCCCATGCTAATCCGATTCCAAGTTCGGATAGAAGCAGAAGATTCGGATCTTGAATAAATAAAAATGAAATAAAACCAATGCCGCCGCAAATAAGTGCAATCATATGAACAGTTTTCCGGCTGGTTATCTTAGCTAACCAAACAAGTACAAAAGCCATTACAGCGGCAAAACCATTGTAAACAGCCATCAGCACACCGACCCAATCAGCGCCTTCATTGTATAATGGTGAAGTCGGGTCTGTTGCTTTGTAAATATGATGCGTAACAGCAGGCGTAGTGTAAATCCACATTGCAAATAATGCAAACCATGAAAAGAACTGAACTACCGCAAGCTGCTTCATCGTATCGGGCATTTTGTAGAAATCATTTATAACTACCACAACACCCGTTTCGGTTTTTCCCTGTTTGGTTAAAAGACCTACAACCAGTTGCAGCAGTCCGAATAATGCCGAACCAACAAAAAGAACGTACAAACCGTAATCATCAATTTCATATCCGAATAATAAAATACCTGAAACAATTGCACCGAATGCGAACCATAGAAAACCATTTTTGATAAAACGTGAATGCGGCGGCATGCCTTTCATATCTTTTCTTGCTTCAGCAGCAGGTGTATCTTCAGCGTGCTTTTTTAATTCTTCGGGGCTGTATTCCTTTGTAGAGATAATAGTCCACAACACAGCAAGCAGGAAAACAACACCTCCGATATAAAAGGAGAATTTGACTGAATCCGGTATCTCACCTTCAGGCGCAGTGTTGGCAATACCGAACCAGTTCGTCATCATATATGGAAGCGCAGAGGCAACAACTGCACCGGTTCCAATGAAAAAACTTTGCATAGCAAAACCGATTGTACGCTGGTCTGATGGAAGCATATCGCCTACAAAAGCTCTGAATGGTTCCATAGTAATATTGATTGAAGCATCCATTATCCACAACATTCCCGCCGCAATCCATAACACAGGCGAGTTAGGCATAATAAACAAAGCACAAGATGATAACAATGCACCGGTCAGAAAGTATGGTCGTCTTCTCCCCAGCCTGTTCCATGTCTTATCGCTCAAATGCCCTACAATTGGCTGAACAATTAAACCGGTAACAGGGGCAGCAATCCATAAAATAGGAATTTTATCAATATCTGCACCAAGTGTTTCGAATATTCTGCTGACGTTGGCATTTTGAAGCGCAAATCCGAACTGAATGCCGAGAAATCCAAAACTCATATTCCAGATTTGCCAGAAAGAAAGCCGCGGTTTTTGCATAAAGTTTTCCTGTATATTGAATGCTTTATCGTGTGGGTAAAAATAAGTTAAAGTATAATAATTTGCGAAAAGTTTTTTTTGTTCACAAAAAATCAGTGTTAAAGTTTTAATATCTGAGTTCATTATTTTATTTTCAGAGTATGAAGTTCGAAGAAATAAGTAAAACAGTACTTGATGCTGAAAACTCAGCTTTCTTTTATACTCCGCCTTATTATTCCCGCAGTAAATCTTATTTATTCAAAAAACCTGTTGAAGTCTTAATCGCTAAAAACGCAAACGAAGTGATTGATTTATTGGAAACAGTCAACAAATTAATAAAAGACGGTTTGTCCTGTTATGCATTGATCAACTATGAATCCGGATATGCTTTCGAGAACAAGCTTAATCATTTGCTCAACTCAAATGGAGATGAATTACTAAGATTTGTTTTTTTTGAACCTGAGAATGTTTCGGTATTCCAGTCGGGTTCAATCCGGTTTTTTAGTAAGGTTAAAGATCATGAATATGCTGTTTCTGATTTTGTTCTGAATACCGGTAAGGATAAATACTATAATGACATAAGCAAGATTAAAGATTATATTAAACAGGGAGATACATACCAGGTTAATTATACCGTGAAGGGTGGATTCAGATTTGCGGGTGACCCGGGCAGTATGTTTACGCATTTGATTTTTAACCAGTCTGCACGGTATTCTGCAATGATCAAAAGTGGAGGTGAGGTAGTACTGTCTCTATCCCCCGAATTATTTTTCGAAATAAAAAACAATACTATAACCTCAAAGCCGATGAAAGGCACTTTGATGCGAGGGGTTGAACAATCCGAAGATAAAATCTTACAGTATTCTTTACACAACAGTCAAAAAAATCGTGCTGAAAATGTAATGATTGTCGATCTTATCAGGAATGACATCGGCAGGATAAGTGAATTTTCATCAGTTAAAGTAAAAAATCTCTTTGAGGTTGAAAAGTACGAATCTCTTTTTCAGATGGTATCAACCGTATCAGGTAAAGTAAAAAATGAAATTACTTTTTCTGATGTTATCAGGAATTTGTTTCCCTGCGGTTCAATTACCGGAGCTCCAAAGATCAGAACGATGGAAATAATAAATGAACTTGAAACCGATAAAAGAGGCATCTACACCGGTTCAATAGGGTTCATTCACAGGCATAAAACTGTTTTTAATGTTGCAATAAGATCAGCCGTACTTAAAAAAAATAAATCTGACGGAGATTTCTGTAAAGGAACTATTGGACTTGGCAGCGGGATAGTCTGGGATAGTGAGCCGCAAAAAGAATATGAAGAGACATTGCTAAAAAGCAGTTTTTTACTTTCCCCGGATCCTTATTTTGAAATATTTGAAACTATGCTGGCTGAAAAAAATGAGATTCATTTACTGCAGGATCATTTGAACAGGCTCTCTACTTCAGCCGATTTTTTTCTTTTTAAGTTTAATCGAAAAAATGCTGAGGCGAAGATCAAAAAAGCTATCGCAAATCTTGATTCAGAAAAATTGTACCGTATAAAAATTCTGCTGAATAAGATTGGCATGATGAGAATTCAAAAAAAAGAGTTCAAACATTTCCAAGGAATTGTTAAGGTTATTATTTCGCCCAATAGTACTAACAAGAGAAATAAATTCTTATATCACAAAACAACAAACAGAAAATTGTATGATGAGGAATTTGCACATTATTCAGCCCAAAGTTTTTTTGATGTGTTATATTTTAATGAAGACGGTTATTTAACAGAAGGGGCAACTACAAATATATTTATCCGCTGTGCAGATAACTGGTTCACTCCCGGTCTGAGTGAAGGCATTCTTCCCGGTGTCTACAGGCATTTTTTTATCAAGAATAATTTTCCGGTTATTGAGTCAAAAATAACATTGGAGGATTTACAAAGCGCCGATAGGATTATCCTGACGAATGCATTACGCGGTGAAATAAATGTGTCGCGGGTCTATCTCAACGAATCAGAGTATATTGATTTGTAATGAAAAAGTCCTGACTGAGGGGACGTCATTGCTTGTTTACAATAAGCAAAAATTGCACAGAGAATTTTTGCTCTAATTTTAATATCTTAAGATTCAATAATTAACAATTATAAAGTTGAACCGGTCTTATGGCAGAGGATCCCAATCAAACTTCCTTAAGAAAAAAAGAACATATTGAGTTGTGCTTAACAGATGAGGTTGCCTTTAAATCCAAATCAAATGGATTTGACCAATATGACTTTGTTCATTATGCTATTACTGAAACAGATATTCAAAAAATTTCTTTCTCAACAAAATTCTTCGGCAATAAAATCAACTTTCCTTTTATCATTTCCTGTATGACCGGCGGAACGAAAGAAGCAGAAAACATTAACCTGAGGCTCGCAGAAGCAGCCGCAGAACTTAATATCCCCTTGGGTGTGGGAAGCCAAAGACAGGCTCTTGAAAATGAACGTTTTCACAAAAGCTATAAAATTATCAGGCTGAAAGCTCCGGGCATTCCGATACTTGGAAATATTGGCGCGGCACAATTAGTTCAGTTTAAGACATCTGATCCTGTAATAAAAATGATAAACATGGTTGAAGCTAATGCAATGGTTATTCACGTTAATCCATTACAGGAACTACTTCAGAAGGACGGAGAACCGAACTTCAAAGGGCTGTTGAAATCGCTCAGGAAACTTGTCCGGCAAATCAATATTCCGGTTATCGTAAAAGAAGTGGGAGCAGGTATTTCTTTACAGGCAGCAGCAAAACTGCTCGACTGTGGAGTGAAGGGTATTGACGTTGCCGGAGCAGGCGGCACTAGCTGGGCAGGTGTTGAACTTTTAAGAAACAGATCAGGTTATCATAATGAATTCTGGGACTGGGGGCTGCCGACATCATATTGCATTAAAGAAATCTATAAGCTAAAAAAAAATAAGCAGTTTCTGCTCATTGCTTCAGGTGGAATATATAATGGTTTTGATATGGCAAAAGCATTCGCTCTCGGTGCTGATATGGCAGCTTCTGCAAGAGTAATATTAAAACAATTGGAAAAGGGCGGAGCAGAGGATGTTTCGTCACTTGTCAGGTATTGGTTCGATACAGTAAAAAAGATAATGTATCTGACCGGTTCAGCCTCAATTAAAGAATTGCAGAAAAAAAGATTGATCAGGAAGGAAGAACTGTTTTGAAGAATAATCCCGTTGAAAAATTCATTTCCATTTATGAAAAGGAAAGAATTAAAGTTGATAAGAAATTATCTAAAATATTAAGCCGTAAAAAACCGGCTTCACTTTATGAACCTGCATCATTCATAATTGAAAGCAAAGGTAAAAGACTCAGACCGCTGCTGGTTATTCTTTCAGCAAAAGCAGCCGGCGGAAAAAATGTGAACTTGAAAAATGCCGCTGTTGCTGTTGAGCTTCTGCATAATTTTACCCTGGTGCATGATGATATTATGGATAACGCAGATAAACGGCGCGGGAAACCAACTCTTCATAAAAAGTACGATCTGAATACTGCAATTCTTGCCGGCGATGTTTTGTTAGCTGTTGCATATGAATATCTTCTGAAAGATTGTAACGGCAATGCCAAACAGGTGCTTGCATCATTTACAAAAGGGCTTGTAGATGTATGTGAAGGTCAAAGCCTCGACAAGGAATTTGAAACTACTGATAATGTTTCTATTAATGATTATATCAGAATGATAGAAAAAAAGACCGCTGCAATGGCAAAAATGTGCTGCGAAATTGGAGCTCTGCTTGGCGGAGGCAGAAAAAAAGAAATTTCTGCATTAGCCGGATTTGGAAAATACATCGGAATTGCTTTTCAAATACAGGATGACCTCCTGGATATTATGGCGCTTGAATCCGAATTTGGAAAAGTTATCGGCGGTGATTTAATTGAGGGCAAAAAAACTTTCCTGTTCTTAAAGGCATTGGAGAAATCTGAAGGGCAGGATAAAGAAATGCTTTTGTATCTGTTAAAAAATAAAGGCACAACTGAAGACCGTATTCCCAATTTCAAAAATCTTTACGAACGTTTAGGTGTTATTGAGGATGCTAAGATGGAAATAGTAAAATATACAACCAGAGCACTTAGCTCCTTAAAAACTCTGAAAAAAGCTGAAGACAGAGCCATGTTCAGATGGCTGGCTGATTCCCTTATTAACAGAACGAAATAATGATCGAAAAGAAAGTTAAAATTGTAAACAAAGCAGGGCTGCATACCCGTCCAGCAGCAACTATTGTAAAAATGGCTGCAAAATATAAATGTAATTTTTTTCTTACCCGGGACGGGCTTCATATAAACGGGAAAAGCATTATTGGTGTTATGACCCTTGCTGCTGAAATGGGTTCGGAAATATTGCTTACCTTTGACGGTGAGGATGAAGAAGATGCAGCAAAAGAAATTGTTGATTACTTTAACAGAGGTTTTGACGAACTTTGAGAAGCTTCAGAAGTTTATATCGTGAATCTGAAAATAAAATTGCCGGTATTGCTGCCGCACCAGGTATAGTTATCGGAAAGGCATATATTTTCAATAAAGAAAAGATTGAAATCAAAGAACAGATTGTTGCAGACCCCGAAGAGGCTATACTCAACCTCGATGAAGCGCTGGCAAAATCAAAGAAAGAACTTTCTAAAATATTTTCCTTTGCTAAAGAAAAAATGGATGAAAACCGCGCCGCAATTTTCGAAGCGCATGTCATGATACTTGATGACCCTATTCTTATAGGAAATATCAGAGAAAGAATCAAACAGGAAAGAAAACAACCTGAGTACATTGTTCAGAATGAAATATCAAAATACCAGCAATTGATGAATATTTCAGATGAATCCTATATGAAGGAAAGAGCACAGGATATTGAGGATATTAAGAACAGGATAATCAGGAATTTGCAAAAGAAAAGATGGCAGTCAAAAATTCATGAAGAAGTTATTGTTATAAGTAGTTCACTCACCCCTGCTGATACCGTGCTTCTCTCGAGGAACAATGTGCTGGGATTCGTTACCGATCACGGCGGATTAACTTCACACGCAGCAATAATTGCACGCTCGCTTAACCTTCCCGCAGTTGTAGGAACACACAACGCAACCTCAAAAATAAATGATGGCGATATTATTATTATTGATGGTTTTCATGGTTATATTATTATAAACCCGACTGATGTTCAGATTGAGTTTTTCAAAGAAAAACAATCACGTCTGAAAGAACTTCAAAAAGAATTAGAAGAACTAAAAGATGAACCCGCTGTTACTAAAGATGGAAAAGAAATTACACTTCTTGCCAATGTTGATGTTACAGGTGAAATAGACCTGGTAATAACAAGCGGTGCAAAGGGTATCGGGCTTTACAGAACAGAACAGATACTTGATGAAATGGGTGAATTCCCCGATGAAGAAGAGCAGTATAAAATTTATTCCAATTTATCTTCCAGGATTTATCCTGATTTACTTACCATACGTGTATTCGATATTGGAGGTGATAAATTCAAATTTCTCGATTTTGAAGAACCAAACCCTTTCCTCGGTTTACGTGGAATAAGATTGCTGCTTGATAATCCTCATTTATTTAAAATCCAGGTAAGAGCGATCCTCCGCGCAAGTGAAAATAAAAATGTAAGGCTTATGCTGCCGATGGTTTCTACTATTATGGAAATCAGGGAATCACTTAAGCTGATAGAGCAATGTAAAGAAGAACTGAGAAATGACAGGAAAAAATTTGACAGGGATATTAAAATAGGTATTATGGTTGAAGTGCCCGCGGCTGCTGTAATGGCGGATACTTTTGCCAAGGAGGTTGACTTCTTCAGTATCGGTACAAACGATCTCATTCAATATCTTATGGCAGTTGACAGGGGTAATGACCTGGTTTCAGATTTATACCAGGAGTTTAGTCCGGCTGTAATCAGAACTATTAATTACATAGTTAACGAGGCAAAATCTACAGAAATTGAAGTAAGTATTTGCGGTGAAATGGCAGCCGATACACTCGCAATGCCTTTATTAGTAGGGCTTGGGCTTGATTCTCTCAGCATGTCTCCGGCAACTCTTCCATATGCAAAAAGAATTATAAGAGAATGTTATTACTCAAAAACGCAGCAGCTTGCACAGCAATGCCTTAACAGCGTTACTGAAGAAGAGATAAGAAATCTCGTTCAAAAATTCTTTACTGAAAATAATATTCTCAGAACAAGAAACATAATCGAGGAGTACAATGTTAATTAGAGACTTTGCCGCTAAATACGATCCGCAAAATCAATTTGAAGTGCTTAAAAACTCATACACACAAATTGAATTTGCCTGGAAAAATAAATACGATCTCAAAGGGATCAATAAAAATGAAATCAAAAACATTATTGTTTCCGGTTTAGGCGGTTCTGCTATAAGTGGAGACCTGCTCCAAAACTACCTCGGTAATGAAATACAAATTCCGCTGATCGTAAACCGGAATTACTTTTGCCCCTCATTTGCAGACAGTAATACTCTTGTTATTGTTTCTTCGTATTCAGGAAATACCGAAGAAACCATTTCTGCAATGAAAGATGCTCTTGCCAGAAATTGCAGGTTAATAGCGCTCTCAACCGGAGGTATAATAGAAGAATTTTCCGCACACAATAAAATCCCGTTTGTAAAATTGATGAAGGGTTACCAACCGCGTTTTGCTCTTGGATTAAGTTTTTTTTCTATACTTAAAGTTCTCCAGGCAATTGGATTCATTTCAGATCAAACTTCAATTACAGATCAGATTATCCGTCTATGGAAAAGAAAAGCGGACGAATTATCCTCAGAAAACAACCCTGCTTATAATATTGCTCAGCAATTAATCGGTTTTATCCCTGTGATATATTCTGCGGCTGATATTACCTCCGCTGTTGGCTTAAGGTTCAAGTGTCAGTTTAATGAAAACTCGAAGATGCATGCTTTTTACAATTCATTCCCTGAAATGAATCACAATGAAATTGTTCCCTGGGAATTTCACCAGGAAAAGACTTTCCCGGTAAAAGTTATTTTTATAATTGATAATAGCTATCATCCGCAGATTAAAAAAAGATTTGAGATCATTTCCGGCTTACTGCAGGAAAAAGGGGTTGAGATAATCCGCATCGAAAGCAGTGAAGATGATTTCAAGGTAAGATTATTGGATTTGATTTATTTTACTGATTGGATAACTTATTACGCAGCCGTTCTGCGAGGATTCGATCCTACAGAAATAAATTTCATAAATATGCTTAAAGAAAAATTAGCCTGACCTTCAAACAAATAATTCTGTTCAAAAATTTTGGACAAGCTATAGTGATCAAGTCATTCTTCTGTTTTATACTTATTGTATTATTATTTCAGGAATCTGCTTCCGGCCAGTTTTATTTCTTTGGCAGGAACAAGGTGCAGTATGACCAGTTTGACTGGAAAATACTCAGGACAGAAAATTTTGATATCTACTATTACGATGATATGGGTGAGATTGCCGAAATCGGCGGCGCCTATGCAGAAGAAATTTATGATGAACTTAAAGAAAGATTAAACCATGTAGTCACACGCCGGATTCCCCTTATATTTTACAATACGTCACTTCATTTTCAGCAAACGAACATTACTCCTTTTCTAATACCGGAAAGTGTAAGAGGATTTTTTGAATTCCTCAAAGGTCGTGTCGTAATTCCTTCAACAGGTTCATTAAAAGATTTCAGGCATGTTATAAGGCATGAAATTGTGCATGTATTTATGGTTAACAAGATATTCCGTATTCAGCGCGACAGGAGGCTGCCTACCGGTGCACTTCCCCCGCTTTGGTTTGTTGAAGGATTAGCCGAATATCTTTCAACCGAAATTGATGCACAGGCGGAGATGGTAATGAGAGATGCGGTAATAAATAATTACTTTGTCGGAATAAAAGAAATGTATCGCATCTACGGCACTTTCCTTATGTATAAAGAAGGACAATTCTTTCTTGAATTTGTAGATGAAGTTTATGGTAAGGATAAAATACCGCTCTTTCTTGATAATTTCTGGATGCATTCAGATTTCAATAAAGTGATTGAATATACTCTGGGTAAGAATATTGACGAAATTGATTCTGAGTGGTCATTCCATCTTAAACGAAAGTATTATCCTTTGCTAAAGGATAATGCACCGCTTGAACATGGCGCTGAGAAACTAACAAACTGGGGATTCAACTTTAACCCGGTTCATTATAAGCATAATGGCACAGATTATTTATACTTCATTGCTAACAGAGATGGTTATAGTTCTCTTTACAGGTTAGCCGCAGAACGTGAAGGTAATAAAATGAATGATCCTGAACTGGTATTAAGAGGCGAAAGAAAAGAAGAGTTTGAATCATTTCATCTTTTCCAGCCTTCACTTGATGTTAGTAAAGATGGTATTGTTTTGTTCGTAACCAAAACCGGCGGCACAGATGCAATTCATTTCTATTCAATAAAAGAGAATTCAGTAATTCATCGTTATCAGAATGACGATCTTATTAGCATAACTTCTCCAAAATTTTCTTCGGACGGAAAAAGATTAGTATTTCAGGCTGTTGACAGAAAAGGTTTCAGTGATATTTTTCTGCTGTTTACTGATAACGATTCACTCGTAAGGCTTACAAACGATTATTGTAATGACAGAACCCCCTCTTTCGGTTTAACGGATGACCATATACTGTTTTCATCTGACAGAACTGCCGGCAGAGTTGAGCAGAAATACAACCTTTTTTTTATTGATATTAATACAAGACGGATTGAGTACATAACTTATGCTGACTTTAATCATTACAGCCCTGTTTTATCACCGGGTAAAGATAAGCTCTTTTTTACAACTGACTTCGGCGGTGTAAGAAATGTTTGGTCAATGGAAATTTCTGAAAATGGTTACGATGGAACAATAGACCAGGTTACAAATTTTATTACAAGTGCATTCGATCCTTCCTTTATAGATAATGAAACGATTGCCTTCACCGGTTTTGAAAAATTCTCATTTAATCTTTATAAGCTAAATCTTACTAACGTTGATATTACTGATTCTTTAATTTATCCGCCAATTGATCTTTCCGGTTCTTCGGGAAGATGGTTTGCATCAAAGCTCGGTCTTGAAGAGGGAAGAAGACAAATCAAGTACGAGAAAGAATATACGCTTGATTATGCACAAAGCCAGATAACTACGGATCCTATATTCGGAACCCGCGGGGGTGCAATCTTTTCTTTGAGTGATCTTTTAGGCGATGATAACTTTTTCTTTCTTATCTATAATACTGCGGATGTGCAAAGCGACTTCCTCAAAAGTTTTAATGTTGCTATCCAGAGAATTAACCTTGCCAAAAGAGTTAATTACGGTTATGGTGTTTTTCATTTCAGCGGCAGAAGGTATGACATCCGCGAAACAGAGGAGTTTTTCTTTGAACGCAGCTTCGGCGGATTTTTCCTGCTCAATTTTCCACTCTCGAAATTTTCACGTATCGAAGCGGCTGTTACTGTTGCAAATTCGGATAAACAGGTGATTGCTGGGGTAATTGAAAGAAAAGCAATGCTTGTTAGCAATACACTTGCTTACGTGGTTGATAATTCGTTATGGGGTCCTACCGGTCCGCTCGATGGAGTACGTGCCCGGCTTCTGTTAGGTTTTACAGGTGATGTTAAATTCAGCAACGTAAATTATTTTACAGTTATTGCCGATTACCGTCACTATTTCAGACTGGGGTTTGCATCTGCTGTTGCATTCCGGTCAACCTTACAATATAATGAAGGCAAAGAAGCAAGAAGATATTTTATGGGCGGAAGCTGGGATTTAAGAGGCTGGCCCCGTTGGTCAATACGAGGAGAAAAATTATGGCTCACATCACTTGAACTCCGTTTCCCTTTAATCAACCAGCTCAGGATCAAATTTCCGTTTATTGATATCGGATTTTTTCATATCAGGGGCGCAGCATTTTTTGATGCCGGTGGTGCGTGGGATAAAGAATACAGATATACTCTCGGTAGTATCGGAACGGGTGTAAGGATTAACATCCTTAATGCAGTGGTTTTAAGATATGATATAGGTAAAAAAATAGAACGTGATTTCACTAAACTTCAACCCGGTCTTTTTTATCAATTCTTTTTCGGATGGGATTTTTGAAAAACAGATTTTTTATATTGTTTTTATTCACTCTGATTTTATACGGTTGCGCGCCATCCTTAATTAAAGTAGAAGTACGAGCGCCTGAAAATATCCATCCGATGTTCGGGCAGGTACCGGAGCGTTTATTTTATACCGATGCAGTCGTTTCAGATTCACTCATTCCAATATGGAGAGGTGAGATAAACGGCGGACTTACGAACACTTCCGTCACGTTCATAGACTCACTGCTTTTTATAAATGATCTTTCCGGAAGAGTTTTCTGTTTTAATTCTGAAACCGGAAAAGTTCTCGGACAATTGAAAGTTAAAGGCTCCGTTTATACTACGCCCGTTCTGCATGACTACATGGTTATCTTCATATCAACTGAGGCACAAGACAATAAATCTACCCTGCATTTTTATGATTTTTCGAACGGAAAATTTATTAATGAAATTCTCATTCGGGACATCGTTTATACAGATATGATAAAAATACAGGACGGGGTCATCTTCCTTACAGAAAGCGGGACTGTTTACAAATACAACTTCAGGGGTGAAGAGATATTTTCAATTCAGGCTAATGTGAGAACAAGAAGCACGCCCGCTGTGAATGGAAGTACACTAATTTTCGGTGGATTAGATGGTCAATTAGTCGCCGTTGATCTTACATCAAAGTCAGTTAAATATAAAAAGCAAATAGGATCCTCATTTTTTTCCGGCGGCACTTTTTCATCGGAAATGTTTTTTATCGGGAATGATAATGGTAAAATGTACGCTGTCAAACCGGATAACGGAGATATTATCTGGGAGTATGATTCCGGTGCCCGCATTACAATGACAGCATCTCAATCAGATAAAAACATTGTCTTCGGTAATCTGAAGGGAACAATTTATTCAATTTCCAAATCAGAGGGTGTTCTGAACTGGCAAAATAATACTAACGGTGTGTTTAATTCTCCACCCTTGATTGCGGGCGGCAGGTTATTTATTACAGACCTGAACAGAAAATTATTGCTGCTGGATTATTACTCCGGCAAGCTGATTAATGAAATTCCGCTCAACGGCAGAGGCAAACTTACGCCGGTTATATTCAATAATAAATTATACATTGGTTTTGATGACGGACAAATACAAGCTTATGAATTCTATTATTAAAATAATTTTTGTTATTGTAATGATTTTTTCGATGCAGGTTTTTTCACAGGAGTGTAAATCCCTTGTTTCAATCAACACTAATGATCCTGAAGCTATTATTTATATTGATAATGAATTCAAGGGCGCGGGTTTCATTGAGATTTTTTTACATGAAGGTTCATACGAAATGCGAATATCAAGAGCAAAGAATCAATGGGGAAGTACAGACTTTGTTCAAACCATTGATGTGGTTGATTGTAATATAAATTCTGAAATTAATGTAACTTTGGCAGAAGAAGTTTTTCTTCGGACAATCCCTGAAGACGTAAATGTTTTTGCGGGCGATTCTTTGATCGGACACACTCCCTTATGGCTTGCACCGGGCAACGGGATGCTTTCACTCAGAAAGAAACAATTTGAGGATATGGAAATAAACGCGGGTAATATTTCATCAAACAAAATTTATGAACTGTTATACACAGGCAACGATAAGGAAAAAAGTTTCGTTCAGACGGACATCTTTAAAATTCTTATCGGAAGTATTGTAGCTCTCGGCGCTGCAACCGCATACTTTAAAATTAAAGCCGATAAAAAATTTGAAAATTATCGTTTTACGCGCGATCAAAAATATCTTGATGAAACCAGAAAACTTGACCTAATCAGCGGAATAACTTTCGGTGCACTTCAGATAAACTTCGGGGCGCTTATTTATTTCTTCCTTGCAGAATAATGTAGCTGCTATGCTTACAGTGCTTGAAGCAATTACCAAATCAACTGAATATCTCCAAAGCAAGGGTATCGAATCAGCACGGCTGAATGCTGAGATGATGCTGGCGCATATCTTAAAATGCAAAAGACTTCAACTCTATTTGTTATTTGATCGCCCGTTATCAGAAGAGGAAATTTCGGTTTACCGTGAATTCCTCAAAAGAAGAAGCATGAACGAACCGCTTCAATACATTCTCGGAACAGTCGAATTTTACGGGCTTGAGTTCCTGGTTGATAAATCAGTATTAATACCGCGTCCTGAAACCGAACTTCTGGTTGAAACAGTAATTGAGTTCTGTAAAAAGAGGAACAATGTGTCAATACTTGATGTGGGAACCGGCAGCGGAAATATTGCCATCAGTATCGCTAAGCATATTCCTTATGCTGAAATAACCGCTATTGATTCAAGCGCTGAAGCAATAAAGCTCGGTAAAGAAAATGAAATACAAAATGATCTGAAGGATAGAATAATTTTCGGGGTTATTGATATATTTGATTTAAATTCAGAACTTCGGTTGAAAGAATATGATGTTATAGTTTCAAATCCGCCTTATATCTCTGAACATGAATTTGGAACGCTTGCACCGGAACTCAGAGTATATGAACCTAAATCTGCCCTGACTGACTATTCAGACGGATATAATTTTTACAGACGGATTATTTCCTGTACGAATAGTTTATTAAAAAAAGGCGGGCAGGTTTTTTTCGAACTCGGCGCTGGTCAATCAGAGAAGGTAAAACAGATGCTCCTTGATAAAAATTTTTCTGAATTAAAGATCAAAACGGATTATCTTAACATCGAACGCGTAATATCCGGAGTAAAAAATTGAAAGTAGTTGTTCAGCGTGTTTCGGAAGGCGGGGTAGTAATCCCCTCCGAAAATTATTCCGAATCAATCCGGCAGGGTTTGGTAATACTGCTTGGCATAAAAACGGGCGATAAGGAAAATGATGCTGAATTTCTCGCAGACAAGTGCACTAACCTGAGAATCTTCCCGGATGAAAATGAAAAGATGAATCTTTCAGTTAAAGATATTAATGGTGAAGCGCTGGTAATTTCCCAGTTTACACTGTACGGTGATGCACAAAAAGGCAACAGACCCGGTTTTACTAATGCTGCACAGCCGGCTGAAGCAATTCCATTATACGAAAAATTTATTGCGAGGCTTAAACAAAACCTGGGAGATGAAAAAGTTAAGACGGGTATTTTCGGTGCAATGATGGATGTGAAGATAATTAATCAGGGACCGGTCACAATAATTATAGATTCGAAATGAATCGGGGGATGTTATGCACCCTGTTTTGATGTTGTTTATTGACGGAGTCGGTATTGGCAAAAATGACCCGCTTCACAATCCTTTCTTTAAATATGAATTCCGGACATTTACTGAATTGTTCGGTAGTGTCCCATCACTCAACAATAAATACCTTGAAGGTAAAAATAAATTTTTATTCCCTGTTGATGCACGATTAGGGGTGGATGGATTGCCCCAAAGCGGAACAGGGCAAACTTCAATTTTCTGTGGTGTTAATGCTGCAAAGATGATCGGGAAACACTTTGGTCCTTACCCCTATTCAACTTTAATTCCTGTTATTAAAGAAAAAAATATTCTTCTTCACTATAAAATGGAAAGAAGAAAAGTTTTTTTTGCAAATGCATATCCGAAAATATTTTTCGATTACATCAGATCAGGTAAATCAAGGCTTAGCGTTATCTCGTTAAGCTGTGTGCTCAGCGGCATCAGACTTAATCGTGTAACCGATGTAAGAAAGGGAAAGGCTTTAACTGCTGAAATAACCGGCAGCCGATGGAATGAAAAGCTGGGATACAATCTTAAAGTTATAAAGCCTCAAACTGCTGCACGAAGGTTGCTCAGGATAGCAAATAAAAATCATTTTACTTTATACGAGTATTTCCTTACCGATCATCTGGGTCATGGAAGGTATGACAGCAGCGCAGAAGCTGCAATGAGAATCCTTGACGAATTTCTTTATACTATATTCAGCGAAATGGATCTTCAGAAAACAACAGTGATTCTTTGTTCTGATCACGGAAATTTTGAAGACCTGTCTGTAAAAACACACACCATAAATCCGGCATTAACAATTACGGCGGGTAAAAAATCAAAACAACTGGCTGATCGGATCAAAAGCATATCACAAATTAAAAAAGCAATTATTGAATTATGTAAATGAGCAATTATCCCGCAATAATGTTTTCCGTGCTCTTTATCTGTGGAATAATACTTAACCGGTTTATATCGGCAGACATTGTTTATCTTTACGTACTATTTGTACTTGCAGTTATCTGTTTCTTCCTTTTAATAAAATACAATTACCGGTTACTCAACGTCCTTTCTACAGTAACATTTGTTGTGTTGATCATCGGGATTGGATTTTTCATGGCAGAATCAAAATACTCTGATATTCAAATGCTTAACCAGAATATATATAAACAAAAAAATATTTCAATTTATGGTAAGGTTGAAAAAATTAATCTCCGCCGTGAATATGAAATAAGTTTTGAACTGCTTGCGGACTCGATTAAAATGCCTGATGAAGTATTAAGAGGTAAATACAAATTCCTCTGTAAAGTACGGGATGAAACAGAAATACTTGATTCGCTTTATCAAATGATCTTTCCCGGCTTCTATGTTGAAGTGAAAGGAACATACACAAAGGGACGGGAGAAGAGAAATCCAGGTGAATATGATTACAACCTTTACCTGAATTCGAAAAATATTTCCGGATTAGTTACTACTTATACCGCTGACGGATTTAAGATAATCAGCGAGGATAAAAATCCGGTTACTGCCTCCACATTCTCAATAAGAAAATCAATTGACAGGCAATTCTTTTCATTCCACGATCACAGTACTGCGGGATTATTACGCGGTCTGCTTCTTGCAGACAGAAGCGAAATTTCTTACCAGACTAAAACTGAGTTCATTAATTCAGGTGTTATCCATGTTCTTGCTGTTTCAGGGCTGCATGTTGGGTTTATAGCGCTGATATTTTTTATTCTTTTCGGGAGATTTAATTTTTACATCCGTTCCGCAGCAACGGCGGTTGGTTTGTTGTTCTTTATGATCATTACCGGTATGCCGCCGTCGGTTTTCAGAGCAACGATAATGGCGCTTGTTATAATTATTGCTTTTGTAACTAACAGATCAACGCACATATTTAACTCGCTTGCAATAGCCGCTGTAATTATACTGCTCGTTGATCCGGATGAAATTTATAATCCCGGTTTCCAGCTTTCATTCAGTGCAGTGGCTGCAATCGGCGGACTTTATCCGTACTTTGAAAGACGGATAAGTAAACTAAGAATAACAAACTCTTTATTAAAAAATATTTTGCTCTTTGTTGCTCTTTCATTCAGTGCACAGATCGGTACTTTGCCTTTCACTTTACTTTATTTCGGCAAGCTGTCAATTGTAGCGCTGCTGGTTAATATAGTAGTGATCCCATCAATCGGGTTTATCGTTGGAATAGGTATTCTCACGTTAATCCTTAGTTATCTTTTACCAACAGTTGCAGCATATTTTGCGCTTACAAATGATCTGCTTGTATCGCTGCTTTTCGGAGTTGTGAGATATACCGGCAATCTTGAGTTTTCATTTCTTTGGGTCAGGCAGTTTTCTGTAATTGATTCAGTGATCTTTTATTTGATTCTGTTCTTCTTCTGTTTTTATTTCCTTCGGTTCCGTTCAGTTATGGCGAAGGCTTTACTGCTTTGTATGTGTATAATTTCTTTTTTACTTTTTTCTTCTTTTGATAATAAAGAATTCTTTCACAAAAATAAGCTTAACATCTTTGCCGTGGATGTAGGACAGGGAGATGCTATCCTGATCGTTTTCCCGAATGGTGTAACAGCTTTAATTGATGCCGGCAACGCTACTCCCTTTATTGATAATGGAGAAAGGGTTATTCTGCCGCTGCTCAATCATCTTAACATCAGAAAGATTGATTATGGATTTATTTCTAATCTCGATGCTGATCATTACGGTGGTTTCATATCGCTGGTTTATCATGACAGAATTGAACAAATGGTTAAGCCACGCTTCGATTCAACCTTAGCCAAAGACATGCGGCTTGAAAAGTACCTGAAACAAATGGGTATTAAAATCTCTTATTATGAAAACGGGTTTTATGATGTAGGCAACGTTCGTATTTATACTTTGTATGATGAAGATGACGATGTATATGCAGCTTTCTCAACTAATGATAAAAGCGGTGTTCTGCGCATTCAATACGGCAATAAAAGTTTTTTGTTCACGGGTGATATCGAACGGAAGGCAGAAATTTATTACTCACAACGATATAATCATTTCCTTAAAACTAATTTGTTAAAGGTTGCACATCATGGAAGCAAAACAAGCACAATACCCGATTTTGTCGGTTATGCCCGTCCTGAAATCAGTCTTATAAGTGCGGGGATACAAAATAAATTTGGTCACCCTGCAGAGGTTGTACTTGACAGGTTAAAAGAAATTAAATCGTCTGTTTACAGGACGGACGAGCTTGGCGCAATTTTGTTCGTCTCAGATGGTGATACGATTGAATATGTGGATTGGAGGCGTTAGATAAAGTGGTGTTCACCGGAGAGGCAGTCCACGCATAAACCAATATGAATTTTATCTGCTTTGCCTGATCTCACTAATAACTACCTGACACTGTTTGCAGAAATTACAAACAGTTGCGCGGTGAAAAAAGTAGAGACAACAAGGTAATGATTCCATTCCAACTTCACTTTTAGTTTATCTTTTGAATTGTTTAGGTAAAAAGAAGGGAGGGCTGCTTTTACCCTCCCGGCGGGTTCTGTGGTGTGTAATTGTGAGATAACTTTAAAATGTCGTTATGTATATCCTAAAACAGACATCAAATAAAAGCCTCTGTTAATAAATGCCATTTCAATTGCAGTTCCAAGCTCATTCATGCTTATTGGTTTTACCAGGTATCCATAAGGCTCTCTTATACGAGCCTTTAAGACTGCATCAACTTCCTCTTCTGTGGTAATATATATAACAGGAATATCGTGATATGCCGCAATAATTTCAGCGGTGTCAATTCCGTTAAGCGGACCCTGCAAAGAAGTATCCATAAGGATAAGGTTTGCCTGGTTTTCCTTTATACTTTTTATTGCTTCTTCACCGGAACGAACCGCATCGGAAACCGAGTAACCCAGATCTTTTAACATCTTTTTTAATTCGAGTATAACCCGCTTGTCGTATCCGGCAATCAGTATTTTCCCTTTTTTCTTTTTCATTTTCGTAAACCGCAACTCCGTAATTAAATTAGACCAAACCAGTTTCTTCAACCATTATGCCAGATGTAAAAGCATTAAATGATTTGAAATTACAATGTTTTTGTAGACGTCAAATACTTTCAGAGATTCTTTACATCAACTAAAAGTAATTTTTTCTTTTGATAAGAAAGTTCATCTGTTATTATTAGTTAAGTTTTTTTACTAAATACATTAAACATCGTCAACTTACTTAATCTATTGGACTGAATTTCAGGAAGTAGTAATAGCCTGGGGAAGAAGTTTAATGCAGAGATTAAGTTCTTTTTAGCACCTGCTTAAGTTTTGTTCTGAACAGGAAAATAGATACAATGACTTTCCAAAAATCTTTCAAGTTAGTATTTTAAAACTATGAAACCTGAACCTTATAAATCGCCCGAAATAGATGTAATAACAGAGGAGGAAACCACAGAAGACCTTGCAAGCCGTGTTCTTCTGTTTAATGATGACTGGCATTCTTTTGAAGAAGTGATAGTTCAGCTCATGAAAGCTACACGATGCTCGTTTGAAAAAGCCCGTGACCTATCCTTCGAAGTGCATGTAAAAGGCAAAGCGATTGTTTACAGTGGTTCAATGAGCGAGTGTATTAAAGTTTCATCCATCCTTGAGGAAATTGCACTTCACACGCAGATAATCACATAGCGCGTTATTTTCCCGCAAATAAATCTTCGCGCAACAATTAATTTTTAATTGCAAGCTGCCCGCAGGCAGCAGCAATATCATCACCTTGTGTTAAACGAAGCATAACGGTTATGTTTTTCTGCCTCAGCTTGTCTGCAAATTCTTCAATTCTGACCCTTGAAGGCGGGCGAAGCTCTGCTGCAAATCCGACCGGGTTCATATGCTCAAGTGAATTGAACGGAATAATATTAATCTTTGATGACAGTGAACTGCAGAGCTTAACAAGAGCGTTTATATCTTCATCACGATCATTTATATCTTTCAGCATTACGTACTCAAAAGTTATTCGCGTACCGGTTACTTCAGAATAATACTTAAGCGCTTCGATATTTTCCGCAAGAGAATATTTTTGATTTATGGGCATTATCTTCGTACGAACATCTTCAAAACAAGAATGAAGCGAGAAAGCAAGTTTTACCTTCAGACCCGTATTCGCAAGCTCTGTTATTTTAGGAGCAATACCGGCAGTGGAAACAGTGATCTTTTTTAAGCTTATACCAGTTGTAAGCTCTTTACTGAAAATCCGAAGACTGTTTACAGTAGCTTCATAATTAAGCAGCGGTTCACCCATGCCCATGTAAACTATGTTAGTGATTTTGTCTTTACCATAATCCCTCACCGCAAGAAGATATTGATCAAAAATTTCTCCTGCATCGAGGTTTCTCGTATAACCCATCAATCCGGTTGCACAGAATTTACAATCCAGAGGACAACCAACCTGTGTGGAAATACATAAGGTGGTTCTTTTTACTTCAGGAATGATAACCGATTCAATTTTATTTTTTCCTTTAGAGTTTTTTTGATTTAAAGTTGAGAAAACGAATTTTTTCGTACCGGTGATCGGTGACTCTTCAGACTGAACATAATCCAAAGTTATTATCTCTGCTGATTCTTTCAGTTTGGTTCTTAAAACTTTAGGGATGTTTGACATTTCATCAAAATCCATCGCGAGATGATTATACATCCAGTTAAAAAGCTGTTCACCCCTGAATGCCGGTTCGCCGGCAGAGACAAAGTATTCCTTCAATTCATCGAGGTCAAGTCCTTTTAACCGGAATTTTTTAGACGGTGCAGAATGCATAACGTGGTTTTATCAGTAAATGAAAGATTAAAGATGTTTTTGCAAATATAAGGATAATGGATAAAGCTGAAAATCTATCCTGTTCATAAATTCAGAAGATTATTTTCTTAATACCTGCGATTGCTACAAAGATTTAATTGCCTTAATTTGAGGTTAAAATTTTACACCGAATAAACAGGTTTTTCCGGCGGACTTCTATTAACGTTAAAATACAGGGTAATAACTATGAACTTTGAATTCACTGAAGAACACATCATGATACAACAATCAGCCCGTGAGTTTGCGCAGGAAGTAATAGCGCCTACTGCTATCGAGCGAGATATCAATGCGGAATTTCCGACAGAAATAATTAAACAACTTGGCGAACTTGGTTTTATGGGGATGATGGTCCCGCCGGAATATGGCGGTGCAGGATTGGATACTATAAGTTATGTACTTGCTATGATTGAAATATCTAAAGTTGATGCCAGCGTCGGGGTGGTCATGTCGGTTAATAATTCACTCGTATGTTTTGGGCTTGAAAAGTATGGCTCCGATTACATTAAAGAATCGTTTCTTACCCCGCTTGCAAAAGGAGAAAAACTCGGTGCATTTGCTCTCTCTGAACCTGAAGCCGGAAGTGATGCGACACATCAAAGCACAACAGCAGAACCGGATGGATATGATTATATCCTTAACGGAACAAAGAACTGGATAACTAACGGAACTACTGCCGACTATTACCTCGTTATGGCTCAAACAGATAAGTCGAAAGCTCACAGGGGTATTACTACATTTCTTGTCGAAAAAGGAACGCCTGGTTTTACGCATGGCAAAAAGGAAGATAAGCTCGGTATACGAAGCTCCGATACCTGCACACTTATGTTTGAGAATTGCCGTGTTCCTGCTAAGAATATTGTGTGGGAAGTCGGTAAGGGTTTTAACTTCGCTATGAAAACTCTTAACGGCGGAAGGATAGGCATTGCAGCACAGGCGCTTGGTATTGCGGAGGCTTCGCTCGAAGCATCAATAAAATATTCAAAGGAAAGGAAAGCATTCGGACAAACTATTTCGAATTTCCAGGCAATCCAATTTAAAATTTCGGATATGGCAGTTAAACTTGATGCAGCTAAACTGCTTACATTCAAAGCTGCAGCTCTTAAAGATGTGGAAAAAGATTACATCAAAGAAGCTGCTATGGCAAAGTTATATGCTTCTAAAATTGCAGTTGAATGTGCCCTTGAAGCAATTCAGATTCATGGTGGTTATGGTTATGTGCGCGAGTACCTTGTTGAAAGATATTTGCGCGATGCAAAAATCACCGAGATTTACGAAGGCACTTCCGAAATACAAAAAGTGGTTATTGCCCGTTCGCTTTTGGATAGTTAATAACTATTATAGTTACCCAAAAGTGACAGCCAATTGGGTTAAACCTGTTAAACGGTTAGATTTTCTTTTGTGGTTATGTTCTCAACAGTTTTAATCCCATAGAGAACGTAATATTAAAGATAATGCGGATAGTCGTTTTAACGTAAACCTGAGTTAATTAAATGAGTGACAGCAGAGATAAACTTAGATACTTATAATGAATAATTGCAGATCAATTTTTATCCTGATAGCATTTCTGTTTTTGCATCAAAATGCTTTTACTCAATCCTCGCCGCGCAAATGGAGTAAACAGGAAGTTAATTACCAAATACCTGTAGATAGTAAAACAAGGGAATATTCCTTTCAAATTAATAGCCCTACTGATCTGCTGATTAAACCCGTAGTTAATGCTTACTGGTTTTTTATTTCCGATGTTGACGGGGATAATTGTCCGTTTCGTCCTTCCTGTTCGGCTTTTTTTGCAGAGGCTGTAAATGAAACAAACGTGTTACAGGGTACGCTTATGTTCTTCGACAGGTTTACGAGAGATATGAATTTTTTCTCAAGAACGGATAAGTATCCGCGTGTACCGGAAGGTTATATATATGATCCTCCAGTATTATATTCATTAAATACTGAAAAAATAAAATTCATACCCCCTTCGTCCGTTGTAAGAGAGTAATGAAATAAATTTTAATTATTGGATCTGTAAATCATTGAATTGATGAATATGTTTGAATTTAATTTATCCTTAGCGTTAACCTTATCTTGCCGGTTAAATCTTTAGCATCGTATGCACCGAATAGTAATTTGCATATCTGTAATTATAATACTGTCTGAATGCCTCTCTGCACAGACATTCGATCTCCAATCACCCGGTAACATAAAAAAATTCGCTGATCATCTTTTTTGTGAAGGCGATTTTCTGCGTGCAATGGACGAGTATGAAAAATATCTTCAGTATGTTGACGATGATACTATACGGTTTAAAATTGCGTTATCATTCTCAGGTATTGGAGAACACGAAACAGCAATACAAAAATTTTCTCTTTTAAAGTACCATGATTATTTCGGATATAATTCAGCCCTGGAACAGCTTAAATCATTATTCATACTTAAGAGATTCAATGATCTCCGGGATGAATTTATAACTGATTTTAATTCGCAGCAGAGGATAAGTTACTACAACCCGATAAAGCTTTATTATTTTTCCTTCCTGTTAACGGAAGACACATTGCCCGCAGAAGATGATTTCATCAATGCTTTCACAGTAAATGAACATGTTGATATAAGAAATTTTTATAAAAGGAAAATTCAATCGGAATATAAAAGTCCTGCACTTGCAGGTATAATGGCTGCCTTAATTCCGGGTTCCGGGAAAATATATACAGAAAATTATGGTGACGGTTTAATGGCATTCCTGAGTACAGGAGTTTTAAGTTATCTCGCTTACACAAATTTTAAAGCAAAACACAATACAAGAGCATGGATATTTACCGGGCTTGCAGGTCTGTTTTATGCAGGTAATGTTTACGGCTCGATTGCATCTGCACAAATATTTAATGCAGGAGTAAAATTTAATTTTGAAAATGACGTTAATTTTTATTTAGCCGAACGCAATTACTATGTTCCACGTTACGATTATTGCCGGTAATATGATGAAAAAAAAATTAGTAATTGCATTGTTTTTTTTACCGCTGTCATTCGCACAAAATTCTTTAGAGCAGCAATATGCAATTGCTTCAAAACTTTTTGACCAGGAGCAATATTATGATGCTGTTACAGAATTTAAAAGATTGATTTTGTTTGATGAAGAAAAGCTTTATTCATTTTCTGCCAATTTAATGATAGGGTTATCATATAAAGCCGGGGGAAAATATTCTGAGGCGGTTTATCATCTTACACTTGCCGAAATAAATGCAAAAAGTGAAGACGATATTTTCACAACAAAGCTTGAATTAATCCGTTCTAATATTTTAAGAAGAACATTTACTCAGGCTCACAAATTACTGGATGAACTGGAACTGGACGGGCGTTTCTCCGGCAAATCCGATGCGATAAATTACTGGCGCGGCTGGGCTTTTATGCTTGGCGATAATTGGGAAGAAGCAGCCAATGCATTCTCTGAATTAAAAGATGATCACGAACTGAAATTATTATCTGAAAAAACCGCAAACGAAAAATATTCCGTTACAACCGCATCGCTGCTTTCGACGCTTATTCCAGGGGCAGGGCAATTCTATACCGGTGAGTTTTTAAGCGGACTACTTTCAATTAGTTGGAATGTTCTTTTCGGATTTCTTGCAGTTAAGTCATTTAACGAGGAAAGAATATTTGACGGGCTTATGATAACCAATCTTCTCTGGTTAAGATTTTACATCGGTAGCCGGCAGAATGCTGTAAAGTTTGCAACGGAAAAGAATACTGAAATTGCCAATTCATCTTTGAGGTGGTTGAGGGATGTATATACAGGGGAAAAACCTTAAAGGGTTTATCGTTTACTCAAAAAATTCGTAATGGTAGGTTAAAAGTTTTTCGGGCACATTCACAAAATTATAATATACATGCTCTTTTATTATTCCTTGTTCATTAAACTCCCAGATATTTTTACCTATCAGGTCTTGGTCGCTGTCATAATATGCTTCTACGATAGTTTCTCTGCCGGTGCTGAATGATCTTACAGTTCTTTCCTTTCTTGCATTATCAAAATCATTTACAAAGAACTCTGTTAACTCGTTCATTGCATTGTAGCGCCATTCTTTTACAAGCAGAGTATTACTATAAGAATCTGAAACGACTTCTTTTATTTTATTCCCTCTGCTGTCATAAAAAAACCGTGATGTTGATACAAGGTTTCCGGCAAAATTGTATAATCTTTCCTGAACCCTGTTGCCATTTACATCATAGCGGTAATCTCTTCTTTCGGCAATGATATTTTCTTCGCCGGGGGAGTAGAAGAGTTTCATTACCTGGTTGCCATAGTCGTCATATTCATAAAGATATTTCCCTGTATAAACACCATTAGTGTAGTATATCTCCTCAGTAATGTTACCTGCCGGGTTATACTTATAAAAAACTTCATCGCGGATATAAATGGTAAGATTGCGCAGTGATATTTCCAGGACGGAGTGAATCAGCATTCCTTCATTATTATACCGGTTTCTGATTTCCTGTAAGACTCTGCCCCTGCTTTCATCGTAATACTGCTGTCTGATAATGTTCCCGCTGCGGTCATATTCTTCAAATGACTTTTTTCTCCCTTCACTTTGTATATAGCCCCAGAGATAATCATATTCAAACTGAGTGACTGATTTGATTTTACTGCTGCGGTACGGTTCAATAACCGAAATGGTTTGGATTTGTGCATAAACCATTTGTATGCAGCAAGAGAAAAACACTGTAAGTGTAATTTTTATATTCATAAGACACTCTTAAAATATACCGGGACTAAAATTGCTGACTAATAGTTTTAATTAACGGCAATAAGTTTTAATAACATTATAAACGTGGTAATAGCCGAGCCTTCCTGCACGCATGAGGTCCTGGCTTCCACCCTGAATATCGCCGAGGTTATACTTAACCAGCCCTCTGTTATTGAAGGCTTCAGCTAGTTTCGGATTTATTGCAAGAGTTTTATTATAATCGGCAAGCGCTCCTTCATTGTCATTCAGGAGGCGTTTCACATTGCCTCGTTTATAATATGCCCTAGAGAATGAAGGCGATATTTTTATAGCCTTATTAAAACACTCCAGTGCGCCCTTGTACTCTTTTTGTAGAACTTTCCCGTTCCCCTTTCTGTAATATTCTTCAGCACGCTGTGTTGCTGATTTCCGTGTTGAACTGACCTGCATCATGTTCTCCTTAATGATATTTATGTTTTTTATTTCAGTATTACTGCAAAAGACGACTAATAATACTCTGTGAGATAAAACAAATGATGTGCCGGAGGATTCAATCCCAATAATGCAATCCGAATTATCAGTTTTTGATGAATTTTTCCAGAAATATTTCGCTATTTAAGATTAAATCACACTTTCCTTTAGTTTGATCAGCAAAGGTTTTTTTGTTTCAGAATAAGAATGATGATACAGAAATAGATGTAATTTTTGGAACTTCAACTACCGGTTGTATAAAATTTTTATACTCTTGCCGGATAAAACATCAGCAGCTTTTTAGAAATTTAATAGCAAAACCTGTTACCTTTTCGAAGTAACTTTCTCAGGATATTTAGTTTGTGAGGTTAACGCAGAGTCCAGAATATGTTTAGAAGATTTTATTATCATTGGTTAAAATTACGACAGCAAAATTGATGGTTTATTCAATTAAAAATTCCGCATTTACTTTTATTGAATTAGCCGATGCGGCTGACTATATTTGACATGAATCTTTTACGGATAAATATGCAAAACAATGTAATCCTCACCACTGATTTTCCCGAACTTAAGTTATTTAAGAAAGGGAAGGTCAGAGATGTGTATCATCTTGACGATCATTTCCTGATCGTCTCAACCGACCGTCTTTCAGCTTTCGATGTGATAATGAACGAGGGAATTCCTTTTAAAGGAAATGTTCTCACAAAAATCTCGGAATTCTGGTTCAGATATACCAGCGATGTAATACCAAATCATCTGGTAAGTACCGACATATCGGATTTTCCTGCCGAATGTCAGCAATATAAAGATGTTCTTAAAGGAAGATCAATGCTTGTAAAAAAAGCTGAGGTAGTGCCCGTCGAATGTATTGTAAGAGGATATATCTCCGGTTCTGGTTGGAATGATTATCTGAGCACAGGAAAAATTTCTGGTATACCTTTACCCGAAGGGCTTAAAGAGTCAGCAAAATTTCCTCAGCCGATTTTCACCCCTTCAACAAAAGCTGAGATTGGTCTTCACGATGAGAATATATCTTTACAGGAAGCAGAAAGGATAGCAGAACCCGCAATAATTTCAGAGATGAAAGATGCTTCGCTGAGCGTTTACACAAAAGCAGCCGAATATGCTTTAACAAAAGGAATCATTATCGCCGATACTAAAATGGAATTTGGTATTCATAACAATAAAGTAATTTTAGTTGATGAACTGCTGACGCCGGACAGCTCAAGATTCTGGCCAATAGATCAGTATTCTGAAGGAAGAGCTCAGCAAAGTTATGATAAACAATTTGTGAGAGACTATCTTTTATCTATAAACTTCAACAAGCAGCCGCCGCCTCCGAAACTACCCGAAGACATAATTAAAAAAACCAGTGAGAAGTATATTGAAGTGCTTTACAAATTAACCGGAGAGATTATAACGGAATGAAACCGGTTAATATAAAAGTAAAAGAAAAAATAAAACTTCTTATTCATTGGGATGATGGAAGCGACTCCGAAATCAGTCTGAAAAAAATGCGTGACAAATGCCCCTGCGCTACTTGTGTAGCCGAACGAGAGAAGCAAAGTAAAACTTTCATCCCTATCTATCTTGACAGCCAGATAAAGGTTGCACAAATAAATCCCGTTGGAAGTTATGCTATTTCAATTGTGTGGAAAGATGGACACAATACCGGTATATACGAATACCCGTTTCTCAGGCTGCTTTCAAAAAATTAATCTTTCCCGATAAAAATGGTACTACCCAATCAGCTTACTGTTTTGAGAATTATTTTAACGCCGGTTTTTTTATTCTGCTTTTTACAACCCGATCCGTTAATGAAACAAATTTCCGCTTTGGTTTTCTTTATTGCTGCTTTAACCGACTGGTACGACGGCTGGCTTGCAAGAAAATTCAATTACATAACCACCTGGGGTAAATTCTGGGACCCGCTGGCTGATAAAATTCTTACTTCTGCTGCATTTATTGGGTTTGTTATTATCGGACTGGCAGAGCTCTGGATGGTTCTGATTATTATTCTTAGAGATTTTATTGTAACAATTCTGAGAGCATATGCTGATTATAAAGATATCCCATTCCCGACCAGTTATTACGCCAAGTGGAAAACTTTTTTTCAGATGGCTTTCTTATATTATTTATTAATTGCCTATACGGGCAGCATAACATCGTTTATTTACGAAGGTAACGAAAGCCTCTTTAATATAATGTTGAACGAAGACCTTATTTATTTTACTATGTTATTCATTACAATAATTACATTTCATTCCGGCGCTGCTTATATTTATTCAAACAGAGAAAAAATCCACAAGCTGATAAAAAATGAAAATTAATTTTATTGAAAAACTTATCGGTTCCGGTTTTTATACCGGCTATATTCCTGTAGCATCAGGCACATTCGGTAGTCTGGCAGCATTACTTATCTATTATATACCCGGATTTGAACAGCCGCATATAATAATTCCTTCCATAATAATTTTTGCGCTTTGGGGAATCGCCATCGGGACAAAATTCGAAAAACTTTATGGCAAAGACCCTGCACAGTGCACAGTTGATGAAATGGTAGGGATGTGGATCACACTTCTTTATCTGCAAAAAGTGCTTTGGATCTCGGCGGTCGCCTTCTTCATCTGGCGAATAATGGATATAATAAAGCCTTTTCCAGCCCGAAAACTGGAAAAGCTCAGTGGTGGTACCGGAATTATGATTGATGATATAATTTCAGCAGTTTATTCACTTGTACTTGTTCACTTGTTTTTGCATATCTTTGCAGGGGCTTAATTTACCTTACAGGAAGAAGTATGAATTGTTATTTAATTACAATTGGTGACGAAATTCTTATTGGTCAAACTCTTAACTCGAATGCCGCATATATCGGCAGCAAGCTTAACGATCTGAATATAAATGTAGTTAAAGCTTCAGTGGTTGGTGATGTTGAAACCGCTATTATTGACGAATTCAAGGCTGCAATGGACAGCGCCGATGTTGTTATTGTTACCGGCGGGCTTGGTCCTACTCACGATGATGTTACAAGAAAATGTGTTGTGAAATTCTTCAAAACCGAACTTGTTAAAAATGAAGAAGTGCTCGAAGATATCAAACTTCTTTTTGAAAAAAGAGGCAGAGAAGTTACAAAGGTTAATGCTGATCAGGCTCTCGTTCCCAAAATAGCTGAAGTTATCCGCAACCAGCTTGGCACTGCTCCGGGAATGTGGATAGAAGATAAAGGGAAGATATTTGTTGTTCTGCCGGGTGTGCCTTATGAAATGAAAGGGATGATGGAATCTCATGTAATTCCTAATCTGCTTGAAAAAGTTAAGGGTGAAGAATTTGTTGCAATTAAGTCAGTCCTTCAAACCACAGGATTGCCGGAATCAATTCTGTACGAACGTCTTGGAAATATTGACGAATTACTTTCAGGTGCAAAACTTGCGTTCCTTCCAAATCAATTCGGCGTTAAGCTGCGAATTACCGCCATCGAAAAAGATGAAGAAACCGCCCGAAACAAGCTCAGCGAAATTGAACAGAAGATCCGTAGTAAAGTTGGAAGGTACATATTCGGCAGGGGGGAAGAAAAACATGAGGAAGTTGTTGCGCGGCTTCTTAAGGAAAGGGGAATAATGATAGCTACTGCAGAATCTTGCACCGGCGGATATCTCAGTCATCTTTTAACTAATATAAGCGGCAGCAGCGCTTTTTTTGAAAGAGGAATAGTTGCTTACAGCAATGCTTCAAAGGTTGAAATTCTCAAAGTTAATGAAGATATAATTACCCGGCATGGAACGGTAAGCCTTGAAGTCGCTCAGCAAATGGCTGAAGGTATAAAATCTATAAGCGGGGCAGATATCGGCATTTCAATTACCGGAATAATGGGACCGACCGGCGCCACTACCGATAAGCCTGTTGGACTTGTATATATCGGACTATGCGATGAAAAAGTCTGCACCGCAAAAAAATTTCTTTTTGGTGATGACAGGATGCTTAACAAAGAAAGAACTGTACAAGCTGCACTTGATATGATCAGAAGATTTCTGCTTGGTATTTCATTAGATGATTAGATTATTCGTTGCATTAAAAATTCCCGATGATCTTATAAATGAAATTCTCGCATTCAGGGAAACGATATATCCGGAGTTTGATCGGTTTAAGTGGGAAAGTCCTGAAAAAATCCATTTGACCCTCAAATTTATTGGTGAAGTAAAAGTTGATTTGCTGCATCAGTTAAAAGAAAGGCTTGGGTTTATCCGTAATTACGAATCTTTTAATTGTTCGGCAAATAAATTCGGATTTTTTTATAGAGGTAAAGAACCAAAAATTTTATGGGCAGGCTTACATGTTGAGGAAAGGTTAATTAAATTAGTCCGGGAAATAAATTCAACTCTTGAACCACTTTCAATTCCGGCTGAGGAGAGAAAGTTCAAAGCTCATTTGACTTTATTAAGAATGAAAAAACCTGTGGGTGCTGAATTTATTCGTGCTTTCGAATCATACGAATTTCCCAACATCGGATTTACTGCTGATCAGGCTGTTCTTTTTGAAAGCGCTCTGCTGCCAGGCGGTTCAGTATATAAAGAAATTGAAGTTTATAAATTAAAATAACCCGGAGGATGTTATGAGTTCCGACAAAGAACAAAAAATGAAAATAGTTGAAGATGCCATTGCCAGCATCGAAAAAAGTTATGGCAAAGGCTCTATTATGAAACTCGGTGACGGAGTAATCACACAGGTTGAGTCAATTCCTACCGGCGCTTTATCGCTTGACTATGCACTAGGCATAGGCGGTGTGCCGCGCGGAAGGGTTACTGAAATTTATGGACCTGAATCAAGTGGTAAAACTACATTGTGTCTTCACATAATTGCCGAGGCTCAAAAAATTGGCGGGCTTGCTGCTTTTATTGATGCTGAACATGCACTTGATGTGAATTATGCAAAAAGGCTTGGTGTTGATACAGCCAACCTGCTTATTTCACAACCCGATTATGGAGAGCAGGCTCTGGAAATTACCGATACTCTTGTCAGAAGCAATGCACTCGATATAATTGTTATTGACTCTGTAGCCGCTTTAGTTCCCCGTTCCGAAATTGAAGGCGAGATGGGCGATGCTGCAATGGCTGTACAAGCAAGGCTTATGTCACAGGCATTAAGAAAGCTTACCGGCGCAATTTCCAAATCCAAAACTTCTGTAATTTTTATCAATCAGCTCAGAAGCAAGATTGGAATAATGTTCGGCAACCCTGAAACAACTACCGGAGGAAACGCTCTTAAGTTTTATGCTTCCTTACGGCTGGATATAAGAAGGATTGCTGCAATTAAAGATGGTTCTGATGTGATTGGTAATCGCACAAAAGTTAAAATTGTCAAAAGCAAAGTTGCACCTCCATTTAAAGAAGTTGAGTTTGATATTCTTTATAATGAAGGTATAAGTAAAACCGGTGACCTTATTGACCTCGGAGTTAATTTCGGAATAATTAAAAAGAGCGGCGCCTGGTTTACTTTTGATGAAGACAGATTCCAGGGCAGGGACCAGCTTAAGCAAAAGCTTTCCGAACTACCTGACCTTATGGAAAAGCTTAACAAAGAGGTAAGAAGTAAACTGGGTATGAACGGTGGGAAGGAAAAAACCGAAGAGGAAAAAACTCCGCCGAAAGAAAAGAAAAGCATAAGTAGCTTAAAATGATTTACCATGAAAATCATTCAGGCAAAAAAGCTTGGGGCGAATAAAGTAAGTGTAATACTTGATACCGGCGAACAGCTTGTTCTTTCATACGATGTTTTTATGAAAAGCGGTCTTAGGAAAAATGATGAAATTTCCGAAGACCGTTTTTTATTGCTCGAAAAAGAAAATTCAATTCATCTGCTTAAACAAAAGGCGTTTAAACTGCTCGGCAGAAGATTGCATTCAGCCATTGAGTTAAAAACCAAGCTGCGAAATTCCGCCTTTCACATTGATAATATAAATGATGTTATCAGTTACTTAAGGGCAAAAAATTACCTTGATGATGCTGCTTTTGCAGAAAGTTTTACGGAAGAAAAAATAAGATTGAAAAAATGGGGGCAGGGCAAAGTGCGGGCAGAACTGATCAAACGAGGTATTTCGAGAGAAATAATTGATCAGACTATTTCAAAGCATTTCAGCGAAAGCGATGTAAATTCAAATGCCCGGGAACTTGCTCAGAAAAAACTCGCTTCGCTTAAAATCAGGGAACCTGATACTAAAAAGCTACGGCAAAAACTAATTCAGTTTTTGATGATGCGGGGATATGATTACGAACAGTGTAAAGCAACTGTTGATGAATTGCTTAGCTGATTTGTGTAATGGATTTCTACGTCAGTTTATTTTTAAGAGATAAAATAAGCGGGGAAACCTCTTTCATATCAATCCGCTCGGCAGCTTCATCAACCGGCATCCATTTGCGCTTCCTGATATTTTTTTCGGGGTAATCATCAAGAACTTTTTCAACTTCCATCGAAAAAATTTTCATGTAACATACACCGGCGCTCTTTTCAATTTTCAATGAACCGAGTTCACGGGTTTCATTAGTGCCGGTTACCCCTGCTTCTTCATATGCTTCTTTTTTGGCCGACTCGAAAAACGAAAGGTTGAACTCAACATAGCCTTTCGGGATGATCCATTTTTTCTTTTTTATAGATGTGATAAGCATGACTTCAATTCTGCCATTCTTTTTTCGGAAGGGAATAACACCGGACTGTTTGAAATTAAATTCTAATTTCAACTTAAGCCGACTCCTGGTAAAATTTTTAAGCCTTAATTCTATTTAAAGAAGTTTAATGTATTATCAATTATGCTGTTCAATTCAGATTCGGTTTCTGCCTCAGCATATATTCTGAAGAGCTCCTCGGTTTCCGATATTCTTATAAGCAGCCATTTGTTCGTTTTCTCAAAAAGTAATTTTACTGCTGTCAGGTTTTCTTCCGAATCGAAATAATCACGAACATCTTCTATTTTGTCATTTCCTAAAGCTGAACCGAAAGTATCGCGCATAACTTTAAGTTTTTCAAATCGTTTTTCGTGTGGATATTTGATATCCATTCGTTTAAAGTAAAATCTTCCGAACTCTTTGCGTTTTGCCTCAAGCAGCTCCGACAAAGTTTTATATGGAGATTTGGCTAACATCTCAACCATCAGTAAGCCGGATAAAATTCCATCGCGTTCGGGGATATGATCTTTAAATCCATAACCACCGCTTTCTTCACATCCGAATGCAATATTTCCGTTTATCATTTTCTCGCAAATATATTTAAAACCGAACGGAACTTCGATCACTTTCCGTTCATCGGATTGAAAGAGAGATGTAAGCCTGTCTGTTATAGTTGCGGTCTTTACAATATCACCCGAAAGTTTTTTACGATTGGTGACATAGTCAGCAAGTAAAAGGCTTACTTCCTGCGAGGAAACCATTTCACCTTTATCAGTCATTACACCCAAACGATCGGCATCACCATCGGTGGCAATACCAACAGAGTAACCCGGGTTTTTGATCAATTCCTCCCTCATCGGCATAAGATTAACTTCGATTGGTTCTGCGCGTCTGCCGGCAAAATCCGGTTCTACAATTTTATAAATAGTTTTTGCGTCTATATTGTGCATTGTGAGTGCTGACTCAATTATTTGCTGACCTGCTCCACCCATCGAATCAATCAGCACTTTAATATCAGCAAACTTTATAGCATCGAATTCAATTATCTTTTCCAGGTGATCGTAATAACTTGCGCGAACATCAACAAGAGATATATGTTCATCATCAGCCTGTATAAGATCTGTTCCTATATATTTTTGAACGGACAGAGTGTCCTGCGTAAGAAAGGGTCCTCCGTAAGCAGCTTTGATCTTAACTCCGTTGTATTCAGGAGGAAGATGACTGGCTGTTATCATTACCCCGGCATTCATCTTTTGAGATTTAACAAAGTAAGAAAGAACAGGTGTTGTACCTGTTTTATCGGACAGATATGCTCTGATATTATTTGCGGATAATATTCTTGAGAACAATTGTGCAAAAAATTTTGAGTCTCTTCTTCCGTCATAACCGACAGCTACTTTCAGAGTGTCTTTTTCTTCCGAATTGTATATCAGGTAATCTGCAAATGCCTGCGCAACCTGCGCAATTGATTTACGATTCACTTCAGAATCTAATTTGCCCCTCCAGCCATCTATGCCGAAATTGATTTTGTAATCCTTGCTCATATCAAACCTGCACGAATTGTTTAACGGAATATAAAAACAATTACAACCTTTTTTGCAATTATTTTTCTTACTGATAATCTTCGGTAAAAATAATTCTGAAATTATTACTAATTTTACTCAACACATAAATGATACAATGAATATTCAAAGCAATATCTCTTTAAAAGAATTTAACACTTTTAGAATAAAAGTTCATGCAAAGTACTTTGTTGAAATTAACTCAGCCGAAGAGTTGAAGCATTTAATAAACATGCCTCTGTTCAAATCTGAGAGAAGGCTGATTCTTGGAGGAGGCAGCAATTTATTACTAACTGATAATTTTGATGGGCTTGTAATTAAAATCTCAATTCCCGGAATAGAAATTATCCATGAGGATAATGAAAATGTTGTTATTCGTGCAGGTGCGGGTGTAATCTGGCATGAACTTGTGCTGTATTGTGTGGAAAAAAATTATGGCGGAATTGAGAACATGTCTTTAATACCCGGTAACGTTGGTGCCGCCCCGATCCAAAATATAGGTGCTTACGGACAGGAACTTAAAGATGTTTTTCTCAGCCTTGAAGGAATTTATATTGACAGCGGGAAAACTGTATCTTTTAACTCGGATGAATGCATCTTCCTTTACAGGGAGAGCATCTTCAAATCAAAGCTTAAAAATAAATTTATTATTACATCATTAACCATACGTCTCTCAAAATTTCCAAAACTTAATATTGAATACGGTAGTGTCAAAAAAGAGCTTGAAAAACTGGGGAAAGAAAATATCACAATAAAAGATGTGAGCGATGTAATAACAGCTATCCGGAAAAGCAAACTTCCCGATCCGGCAGAAATCGGTAATGCCGGCAGTTTTTTCAAAAATCCTGAAATAAACATTGAACATTTCGACAAGCTTAAAGAAAAATTTCCCGGTATAATTGCATTTGATTCCCCTGACGGTAAGAAAAAAATTGCAGCCGGATGGATGATTGAACAGTGCGGATGGAAAGGGAAAAAGATCGGGAATACCGGAGTGCATAAGAACCATGCATTGGTTCTGGTTAATTTTGGCAGGGCTTCTGGCAAAGAAATTCTGATTCTTGCTGAAGAAATTAAAAAATCGGTGTCTGATAAATTCGGTGTTGAACTTCAGGAAGAAATAAATATTGTTTAGTATTATTACCGGCAGAACATCTTATCGGGTAAAATCTTTTTTCTGTTTATTTTAGGTTATCACTTGAAATATTAGCCGTTACTGATTAAGTTTTGATAAAATCATTTCATAATTCATATTAACAATTGCAGAAGTTTATCTGCAGTAAA
Source organism: Ignavibacteria bacterium (assembly GCA_037447335.1). Taxonomy (GTDB): domain Bacteria; phylum Bacteroidota; class Ignavibacteria; order Ignavibacteriales; family Ignavibacteriaceae; genus JBBIGV01. The sequence goes on from JBBIGV010000001.1 coordinate 101,001, forward strand.
AAGGGAGGACTTTAAATGAAAAAACCTGAGGAAGAGAAAATTCTTTCAGCGTACGAAAAGGCAGCCGAGGAAGGTATTGATCCCCGCTGTATTCCGCAAAGATTAACCAATCCGGTGCCCGAACATGATGAAATACAGTACCCGGATTACCCGGATTCAGACCATGAATCCTGGAAATTCCTGTACAACCGGCAAATGAAATTTCTTCCGGGAAGAGTCTGTGAAGAATATCTGGCAGGAACAGCAAAGCTGAATTTTACACCTGACAGAATACCTGCATTAAGTCATCTTAGCCATGTATTTTTTGAAACTACCGGCTGGAAAGTTGCACGTGTGCCCGGGCTTATCCATGAAGAAAACTTTTTCTCTATGCTGAAGCGAAAAGTCTTTCCTTCAACTGATTATATAAGAGGAAAAGATGAACTTGATTATACGCCCGCTCCGGATTGTTTTCATGATATGTTCGGACACATGCCGCTGCTTGCCGATACTAATTTTGCCTCCTTCTATCAGAAATTTGGTGAGTCCGCAATGAATGCTACAGGCATCGACAGAAAATACCTCGAAACATTCCATTGGTTTACTGTGGAATTCGGTTTGATCAAAAAACCCGAAGGTATGCGCATTTACGGCGCGGGTATTATTTCCTCGCTTGGTGAAGTGCAGCACGCTCTTTCAGATAATGTTGAAGTCAGAGATTTTGACCCGGATAAACTTGTTCTTCAGGAATATGACGTGTGGCATTTACAGCCGATTCTCTTTGCAATAGACTCATTTGAGCATCTTGAGGATGGTTTTAACTTCTGGACAAAGAAAAGAGCTTTAATCAACTGATTACTATTTCAATAAGCTGACCTTAAGTTCTGGTTTTGGATTTCTTAATATCGTGATCATTAGGTTTATTTTACATTTAATTTATTGCAGCACAGGTTAGATTACATACGCAACTATGACCTGATCTGTGCTGATTTCCGGTTATCCTCTCTTCTCTTTAATATTTAAACATTCCTAACAACAAAGTGAACTTTTTTCATGTTTATTTGTTTTTTCTTATGTCAGGTACAGATAATATATAGAATTCAATCTGTTGCCTTGCTTGAATCTACACTAACATTTGGGTAATTTTGAAACAGATTTACTCATCATAAATCAATTATTCTTAATGACGTAAAAGGAAATTTAATGCAGCTTAAAGTTGGCGATTCTGCCCCTCATTTCGAATTATTTAATCATTTGGATGAAAAAATATCGCTGTCAGATTTTAATGGAATAAACAGAGTAATATTGTTCTTTCCATTAGCCAACACCTCTACCTGCACTAAAGAAATGCGCAGCATAAGAGACGAAATTAAAAAATATGAAGAACTTAATGCAGTTGTCTTCGGAATTAGTGTTGACAGCCCGCCCGCACTAAGAATGTGGGCTGAAAAACTTGATCTCAACTTTAATCTCTTAAGCGATTTTAATAAGGAAGTTTGTCAGGCATACGGCTCATACTATGAATTGTTCTGTCCGGCAAAATTTGCGTTTCGTGGAGTTGCAAAACGAGCGGCATTCGTAATTGATAGTGATGGTATCATCCGCTATGCTGAAGTGCTCGAAAATGCCGGGAATGAACCGGACTACCAGGCAATTAAAGAAGTTTTATCAAATTTGAATCAGGAAACAGGAGTTAATAATGATAAAAGAAGGTAAGAAAGCGCCTGCTTTTAAACTTAAAGATCAGAATGGAAACATAATTTCTTTAAGTAACTTCAAAGGAAAGAATGTTGTATTGTATTTTTATCCAAAGGATGATACGTCGGGATGTACTGCTGAGGCGTGCAATTTCCGTGATGAGCTGCCAGCTTTTAAAGGTTTAAATGCTGTCATTTTAGGGGTCAGTCCCGACTCTGTTGAATCACATAAAAAATTCGCGGCTAAATATAATTTGCCCTTCACTTTATTGAGCGACGGAAACAAGGAAGTAGTTCAGACGTATGATGTCTGGAAAGAAAAAAGCATGTATGGTAAAAAATATATGGGAGTTGAAAGAACTACTTTTATTATAGATGGAGAAGGAAAGATCAGGAAGGTCTTTAATAAAGTAAAAGTGCCCGGTCATAACGAAGAAGTTTTAGAAGCGCTAAAATCATTATAAAGAGATTTTCAGATATGCTTTATGTAACAAGAAGAATGACATTCAGTGCAGCGCACAGAATTTACAATCCTGCTTTAAGTGATGAAGAAAATGAAAAGTTGTTCGGGCTTTGCAGTAACCCCAACTGGCATGGTCATAACTATGTCCTTGAAGTTACCGTTGCAGGCAAAGTTGACCCGGTTACCGGTTATGTAATAGATTTAAAAATTCTCAAAGAAATAGTTAATGAAAATGTAATTCAGTATGTTGATCATAAAAACCTGAACACCGAAACACCATTTATGAAAGACATAAATCCAACTGCAGAGAACATCACAGTTGCTATATGGAAACAGCTTGTTGATAAGATACCGTCAGGTAAGCTGCACTCGGTAAAATTGTACGAAACAGAAAATAATTATTTTGAATACAAAGGAGAGTAAAAATTGAACATCGGACTAGTAAAAAATATGTTTTATGATCTGCTGAAAGAGATAGGTGAAGACCCCGACCGTGAGGGTTTAAAAAGTACCCCAAAACGTGTTGCCAGAGCTTATGAGTTTTTAACAGCCGGATATCAGAAAAATATTGAAGAGGTTCTGAATAATGCAGTCTTCAATGAAAAGTATGATGAAATGGTGCTTGTTAAGAACATAGATTTTTATAGCCTGTGCGAACATCATATGCTGCCATTCTATGGTAAAGTTCACGTGGCGTACATACCAAACGGTAAAATAGTTGGACTGAGTAAAATCCCCAGAATAGTTGACGTGTTTGCGCGAAGGCTGCAGGTTCAGGAACGAATGACACAGGAAATTGCTGATACACTTGAGAAGTATCTTCAGCCAAAAGGTGTTGCCGTAGTTTCGGAAGCCTTTCATATGTGCATGATGATGCGCGGTGTAGAAAAGCAAAATTCTTCTGCAACCGCAAGCGCTGTACACGGTCTATTTAAAGACGACGCAAGAACACGGTCGGAATTCTTAAATCTAATAACATCAAAGAATATTTAATGGAAAAACAAAACTCAGGGATATGGATAACCGGCACCAGTTCAGGTATCGGTAAAGCTGCTGCAAAAGAATTTGCAAGAGTGGGTTGTAAAGTGTTCGCTTCTGCAAGACGGGTGACAGAACTTGATCGACTCAACGAAGAGTTAAAAAAAGAAAAGCTAAGCGTTGAGGTCTTTCCCTGCAATGTTGCATCACATACAAATGTGGACCAGGTTTATAAAAAAATAACCGCTGATTACCAGGTTGATTGTCTTATTAATAACGCGGGTGTAACATCTTTTAAACTCGCTGAAGAAAACTCCATCACAGAAATAAATGATATCATAAACACTAATCTGCTCGGAGCAATTTATTGTATTAAATCCGTATTACCTGCAATGATCGAACGAAAAAGCGGTACTATAATTAACATACTTTCAGTTGTCACTCAAAAAATCTTTTTAAAAAGCTCTGCATATGCTGCTGCCAAATCAGGTTTATTAGCGTATTCAGATTTTTTGCGTGAAGAAGTCCGCAAGTATAACATCAGAGTAATAAATGTAATACCCGGTGCAACTGAAACCCCGATGTGGTCAATGAAGGTCAGGCAGGAAAAGTCCGAATTGATGATGGGCGGTGAGGACATAGCTCAATTACTTGTATGGTTATATCTGCAAAAAGGAAATATGGTAACAGAAAACATAACTGTCAGACCAATCACAGGAGACCTTGCCTGAAATGGAGAGAAGGGATTTAACAATCGTTACAGGAGCGAGCAGGGGAATAGGCAGGTCTATCGCAATAAGGCTTGCTGAAGAAAATCATAACATTATGATTTTCGGAAGAGACAAAAGTGCATTGGAAAAAGTCAGGTCGGAGTTACAGAACAAAGGAGTTGAATCAGAATATTTTGCCGGAGATGTTAGCGACAAAAAATTTGTAAATAATTCCGTTAACCAGATAATCAAAAAATACGGAAGAGTTGATCATCTTATTAACAACGCCGGATTTGGTATACTAAAAAAACTTGTTGATTCTTCCTTAGAAGAATTTAAGAGTCAGATGGATACGAATATATTTGCTGTTTATAATTTTACCAAAGCCGTAATTGATGGAATGATTTCGCAAAGATCAGGATCAATAATAAACGTAGCTTCGTTAGCCGGAAAGAATGCATTTGTTGGAGGCACAATGTACGGAGCAACAAAACATGCACTTCTTGGTTTTACCAAATCTCTTATGCTTGAAGTCAGGCAGTACAATGTTCGTGTTGCAGCAATTTGCCCGGGTTCTGTTAACACTGATTTTTTTAATGAAACACACACAAAACCCGAGTTTGAAAAAATTCTTCGTCCTCAGGATGTTGCTGAAACGGTTGCATTGATTATAAAGCTGCCGGTCAGAGCCTTAGTAAGCGAGATTGATATAAGACCCACAAACCCATAAAAAAAGCCGGGTGGCGCGCCCGGCTTTCGACCTACCATCATCTGGCACGGTGTCTGAACCTGTAACCATAATAACCTGGTCCTCTGAAGTCACCGTAACCTCTGCCTTTTCTGAAACCTCTGTCTTTTTCATTCCACAGCTTTTTTTGCTCATTGGATAGCAATTCATACACATCCATTTTATGATTTGCGCGTGCCTTTGAGATCCGGGTATGGATTGAATTTATTTTATCTGCCGCAGAAAGATATTCGCTTCTTGAATAGTTGCCGCTGGTTTGTAATTCGCGTAAATCCAGTTTTGCTTTTTCAAGCTCTGATCTTAAATCAACCATATTTTTCTGATGCTCAATACGTAGTTTTGAAATTTTAGACTCCTGTTCTTCACTAAGATTTAATAGTGAGTGAAAATAACCCCTGTCTTCTTTGAAGATTTTTTTCCTCTGGGCGTTCAAATCCGCACTGAACAATAGAAATACCATCGCGAACATCACAACATAAAAAACCGAATTTTTCATTAGATAACTCCTTAAATTTGTTTTCGTCCGTTTGACACCATATTGTACAACTCAGGTTTAACGTTAATTTATTAAACCGTGCGGATAGCGCTGCTGTCCAATTATCTGAATTAAGAATAATTTATGGCGCAAAACGAAAGTGATTTTGACCTTGTAGAAAGCTATCTTTCCGGTGATGAAAGTTCATTCAACAAAATTGTTGCCAGGTACCAACAGAAGATATACTGGCACGCACGACGGATGACCGGTAATCATTTCGATGCTGATGAGGTTTTGCAGGAAGTAACAATAGTTATGTATAAAAAATTAAAGGATTTTCAGTTCAAATCATCTTTATATACATGGCTTTATAAAATTACAGCAACAAGAAGCATAAATTATTTAAGAAAGAAAAAACTGAGAGATATATTTTCACTTGATGATGCAGAGCCCATGGCCCTGGATTCAAAGGAAGATATAGTTCTGAATATAGAAGATAAAGAGAAGCTGAAAAAGCTGAATGAAATATTGAAGCTTCTCCCGGAAAAACAACGCCAGATTTTTATTATGCGTACTTTTGACGAGCTTAGTTATGAAGAAATATCGCAAATTACAGGAAAAAGTACCGGCGGTCTGAAAGCCAATTATTTTCATGCTATAAGAAAAATAACGGAGCATATGAAAAAATATGAAGAATGAACAGAGAATAGTTCGTTATCTCGATGGTCAGATGAACCCGGATGAAGTCCGACAGTTTGAATCTGACATTGAACAGTCCGAAGAACTACAGAATCTTTTGCGCAGGTATAAGAAAACATTTTTGCTTATTAACTCAGCCAAAGATATAAGTGTTGATGAAAGATATTTCAGCAATATTGCGGTTCAGACAAAACAGGCAATGCAGAGTACAATCAGGATTAAATCTTTCCCTGCATTTGCTTATGGTTTTTCGATAATATTAATTTTAACCGGCATATATTTCTTTATATTGAACAGACAGCCTGTTACACAGATCGTTCAGAAAGAGACTTTAATACAGGAACTAAATAAAACTCAGATTGACGAACTGTATAATTATTATTCTTCTTATTCGGATGAAATTACCTTTGAGCATGATTATAATGGAGAATTTGAAAGAATAATTGATGATTTGATCATTTCCGAATTGAAAATCGGTGAGAAAGAGCTTGATCTGCTTATAGCTGAATTTATAAATGGAAGCAGCTCCTTTGCCGATTTAAGTGATACGGAAATTGATTTTGTGTTCGAAGAACTTTTACATACAAAATTTGATTAGAGGAGTTATGAAATTTTTTGTTGTTCTCAGCATTTTTGTTTTTGTTTTTGCTTCGGTTGAAGCTCAGACCCGAAAAGACAGGGACAGGTCTGGTTATAAGCGAATCGAGGAACTTGAGCGGATAAAACTTATCGAAGCGCTAAGCATGGATGAAGAAACCACCTTACGTTTTTTCGCAAGGCGAAATGAACACAGGGAAGAGATGCATAAACTTTACCAGCAATCTGATGAACTGCTGGAAACGATTGATGCAGTGCTTAAATCAGATTCGAAAAGTAAAGATGAAGCTGAATTAAAAAAACTTCTTGATCTTTATCTTTCTAATGAAAAGCGAAAGCAAGAAGAGAAAAGGAGTTTTCTGTTATCACTTCATGAAATATTAGCAACAGACCAGGTCCTCAGGTTTGTAATTTTTGAGAAAAAATTCCGCGAGGAGATGCGCCGCATCCTTTGGAAAGAGCGCCGAAAGCATTAACGGCAGCTTTGGTAAGGAAAATTTACTTCAATCTTTTGTTATAGGGTTGATTTTATAATACTACACTCCTATTTTTGCCTTCGATTTTCGCGGAAGTGGTGAAATTGGTATACACGCTATCTTGAGGGGGTAGTGCCTTAATTGGCGTGCGGGTTCAAGTCCCGCCTTCCGCACCAAATCCTATTCAAAAATAAAATATGAGGAAGATACTGATGAAAAAATCTGCAATCTTATCTTTAGTGCTTTTTGTGTTCTTTACTCTTTCAATTTCGGCTTTTGCTCAGGATATGAATCCTGAAGCTGGAAAACTATACAACGAAGGAAACAAATTTCTTAAAGAAGGAAATTACAAAGCCGCAATTGAAAACTACAACAAAGCACTTAAGATAAATCCCGACCACCGTATTTATTATCAGAAGAGCATTGCGCTTAAGAATGCAGGTAACCTTGAAGAATCCAAAAATGCGCTTGAAGAATGCATTAAAAAGAAACCTGATTTCGAAGCTGCTTATAATGCACTTGGCGGTGTTTATTTCTCTATGGGTAACTTCGAAAAAGCCGTTACGAATTTTGAGAAAGTACTTGAAATATCAAAAAATAATAGCATCAAGAACAGAGTGAAAAAGAATCTTTCACTTGCATATGCACGTATGGGAAATTCAGCGCTTACAGATGGGAACCCTAACCGCGCAATAGAGTATTTCACAAAGTCTGTTGAAACCAATAATTACGATGCGGCATATCTGTCGCTTGCAAAACTTTATTCCGAGTTAGGTGAATGGGATAAATCAATTGCTGCCTCTGAAAATGCACTCAAATACAGGGCATCCATCAGCAAAGGAGGTCCGCATTATTATATGGGTATCAGTTACAAAGGAAAAGGCGATCTTGCCAAAGCAAAACAGTTTTTTACAGAAGCTAAGGCTGATGCTACGTATAAAAGAACTGCTGAGTATGAATTATCATTGTTAAATTAATTTTTAAAAAGTAACTCTTTTCTATTACCTTACCCCTGTTTACAGCAGGGGTTTTTTTATTATGATATGACCAAAAACGAACTTAAAAACTTTCTGGAGTCTTATAAACCTGATAAAGTTGAACTTCTTGCATTACTTAGTTCATCTGCGGTTGCGAGAAAATATGGAAAGATGAAGGTTATTCTTTCACATCTGAAATTTCGCAATATCTGTAGCGATAGTATTTATGAAGCATTACTTCAGACTTATTTATTTGCTGGTTATCCTTCAGCTCTGATTTCCTTCAAACTTTTTAGTGAGTTTTTTAAATCCCCTGATAAAATAGCAGAACAATTTAACCCGACATTATTCTTTCAACGTGGTGAAAAAAAATGCAAAAGCATTTACGGGGATAAATTTGAAAAACTTATAAAAAATGTAAATGCGGTTTCACCCGAACTTGCTGATTGGCTGATTAGAGAAGGCTACGGAAAAGTATTAGGTCGAAACTTTTTATCACTCAGAGATCGTGAATGTTGTATAGTGGCAATCCTTACTACATTGCGGTTTGAAGACCAGCTCTACTCTCACATAAATGGTGCAGCACGATTAAAGGTGGACACAAAAACAATTAAAAGAATATTTCATCTTTGCGGTTTGATTACATCAGATGCAACTGAAGAATTCGGTTTGAAGATTTTAGAGAAATATTTAACCTCAAAGAATTCCGGTCGCGATTTATAATTATCTAATACTTCTCTTTAAGTGAAGTTTGATATTTGATTATTGGGCTTGACTTTATGAAGGTGTGCAAGGTATATTTAGCCGTAAAAAAATTTTACTGATGTAAGTGAAATATTTAAACGATTCATCCCGCATTGCGATTCTTGCCATTAACTATTCTCCTCTGTTTTGAGGTGTGAAAATGAATTTTACTCATTTCGATATTATTCCACTTGTAATATTATCAATGGTTGCCGGCAGTAATCTATTAATCAATTTCATTACGGCAATAATCTTTTCGGCGATAATCTCATTAGTTTCTATTCGTCTGAAATTTCTAAACAGGAGCGGCGCAGTTGCAGTATTTATTCTCGCCATTCTTATATTCACTTTCGGAGGATGGAAATGGACAATACCGATATTAACATTTTTTATTGTGTCAAGTCTCCTATCAAAGTTCTCAGAAAAAAAGAACAAGGAAAAAGAAACTTATATTGATAAGAAAAGTGAAAGGGACTACTTTCAGGTTATCGCCAATGGCGGTATTGCAGGTATCCTGGTGGTTATTTATTACATTACACAATCGGAACTTTTGTATTTAATTTACGTCTCGTCTTTGTCTGCTGTTTGTGCTGATACCTTGTCAACAGAAATAGGAACTATGAGGAAAACAAAAACAGTAAATATTTTAACTTTTAAACCTGCTGCACAGGGTATTTCGGGCGGCATTTCTTTCCCCGGATCTTTCGGAGGATTAGCCGGTTCGTTCATAATAGCTCTCACTTCGCTTAGCTGGATATCAATCGATACCGTTTCTTTCTTTCTTATAATTGTCATTTCCGGTTTACTTGGTAATTTAACCGACAGCTTTCTAGGCGCTGCAATACAGGGTAAATATAAATGCACCGTTTGCAGCAAATCTGTTGAACAATCAATGCACTGCAGTAAACCAACCGGACACACCGGCGGTCTAAAGTTCGTTAACAACGATGTTGTAAATCTTACTACAAGTGCTGCCGGGGGAGCATTCGGTTACATCCTTTATGAAATAATTCAGAAATAATATGAAGATAAGAATCGCTTTAGTAATTCTAATAGGCTCCGTTACTGCTTTTTCGCAGGCAGTTTCAGATCGTTATTACCATGCAATGAATGCATTTAATACCGGCAGATATGTTGAATCGGCTCGCTTGTTCGATGAGTTTTTTACCAATTATGAAATGCATGATGAATTGTATGCTTCGGCAAAATATTATTATTCGGAAGCGTTAATAAAAATAAATAAGAATGATCAGGCTGCAGTTGGTTACGAGTATCTTGTAAATAATTTTAAATGGACTAACTACCGTGATAAATCTCTATACAAGCTCGGTCTGATTTACTACCAGGATAAGCTGTATGAAAAAAGCAGAGAACGATTTCGCACCTTGCTCGAAGAGCACCCGAACAGCGAACATGCAGGCTCTGCGCTCTACTGGATTGGCGAATCTTTTGCAGAAGAAAACAGGCTGGAAGATGCAATTCAATTTCTTCAGGAAGCAGTTGATAAAGGCAGGGACAACAGGTACATAGATTATTCACTTTTCACTTTAGCTTCTATTTATGAACGAATAGGCGATTATGAAAGCGCCGTTAAGTATTATGATGAACTTCTGTCATTTCATCGCAGCAGCCCGTTAGCTGTTTCTGCGCAGATAAGAATTGGTATCTGCTATTTTAATCTCAAAGATTATCATTCCTCCATACTTGAGCTCAACAATCCGTTACTGTCGGATCTGCCGCTCAATCTGTATTCTGAAAGTCTTTACCTGCTTGCCAACTCTTATTACCGTGTGCAGGATTACAGGAATGCAGAAAAGACGTATCTTGAGATAATTCAAAACTTTCCTGCATCAGAGGTTATCCGGGATGTGCAATATGGGCTTGCGTGGACATACTTCCAGCAAGGTAAATATCAGGATGCCCATAAGTTGTTCCATTTTCTCTCCACCGGAAGGGATGAGCTTGCCGAAAAGTCCTTCTATTGGAAAGCAGAATCAAAACGTTATGCCGGGCAGGAGGCAGAGGCTTTTAATCTTTATAAAGAATTTATTGAAAAATTTCCGCGCAGCCCGCTCGTCCAGGGTGTTCAATACCAGATGGGTGTTCTTTATTTCAACAGCAGGCAGCTCGATTTGTCCGAGAGATACCTGCTTGCATCTACCTCATCAACTGATCCTCTTGTAAGGGCGCGGGCTTTTACAATGCTGGGTGATCTTGAATTGAATAAAAAGCAATTTATCTCTGCCAGAAATAAATTTGAAACTGCAGTTAACATTCCAATTGCTGATGATGATGTCAGAAACCGCGCAATGCTCGGACTGGGTGTTGCTCTATACTATATGAATCAGTATAACGAAGCCATTGAAGCTCTTACGGACATTGATATACGCGATAAAAATTTTGAGCGCGACAGGGTGAACTTTTTCCTTGCCGAGAATTATTTTGCTGCCGGTAATTTCAAAGAAGCAATTGCCCGTTTCAGTAATGTTGATCCGAAAAATAAAGAGTTTGGAAATCTTTCGCTTTATGGAAAAGCGTACAGTTATTTCAATTCGGGTGATTATGAGAATGCAGCATATCAGTTTCTTGAGTTCACAAAACTTTTTCCGAATGACCCTAAAATTCTGGATGTCCGTTTAAGATTAGCAGACAGCTATTACGGCAGCAGAAATTTTACTGCAGCAAGTAACATTTATAAGCAGCTTTTTGCTTCAGGCAGGACTGCAATAAATGATCCGTATGCACATTATCAGTATGCACAGGCTCTTTACAAAGCAGGCAATATTAATGAAGCCAGGAACGAATTCCGTACGATTTCTGAAAAATATCCGCGTTCAGAATATGCTGATGCTTCTCTTTTTACTGTTGGATGGATTTCGTTTCAGCAAAGCAGCTTTACGGACGCTATTATAAATTATAAAACAGTTCTCTCAACCTATCCGAACTCAGCTTTAGCGCCTATTGTTTATTATTCAATTGGTGATTCCTACTTTAACCTTGCCCGGTATGATTCTGCCATTGCGTATTACCAAATAGTAATGCTGAACTATCCCAACTCTAATTATGTTTTCGATGCAGTCAACGGTTTGCAATACAGCTACGTTGCTATGGGGCAGCCCGAACGTGCGATTGCAACTATAGATGAATTCATATCGCGAAACCCGGCGTTAAATTTTTCAGACCAGATATTCTTCAAAAAAGGAGAAATATATTACAGCATCCGTAATTATGAAAAAGCTAAAATAAGTTATAAAGAATTTGTTGCGAATTACCCAAGAAGCAAATTTGTTCCCGATGCGTACTACTGGATTGGAAAAAGTGCGCAAAACCAGGGGCAGTTTGAAGAGGCAGTATTTAATTTTTCACGTGTGTTTGAATCTTACACAAACAGTGAAGTGGCTGCTGCTGCTGTAATTGAGCTCGGAAATATTTATAATGTTCAGAAAAACTACACTGCCGCAATAAATATATATAAAAGTGCGCTGGATAAATTGCCTAAGTCAGTAAAAATTCCGGAAATACTTTTTATGAAAGGAATGACCCTGCTGGCAATGAATGATATTCCGAATGCATACGAAGTTTTTGATGAGATTATAATGTATCATCGTACAACGATTTTTGCCCACCTGTCGAAGTTTGAAGTCGGTATGATTGAATTGAGTTCCGGCAGATTCGATAACGCAGCTCAGTTGTTTAAAGATCTGGCAGAATCAAGAAGCGATGATCTCGGTGCAAAGTCGCAGTATTACCTTGGCGTAACATACTTTGATCAGCGTCGTTTCACAGATGCGATAACGGCTTTGGTAAGGGTGAGAACTATCTTTTCAACTTATGATCAATGGCTTGCAATGTCGTTCCTGAAACTCGGTGAATGTTACGTTGAACTGAAGGATATCGAAAAAGCCAAAGAGATGTACAGGATAGTTCTAACTAAACATGGCGGGGATGAATTTGGAAAAGAAGCACAAAACAGACTCAGGATGCTAAGATGATCATTAAACTTTTAATTTTATTCCTAATATTTACAGTTGGCTTATCAGCACAGGAAGATTCACGTGTTAATCCAAGCGTTGAGCTGCCGGATTTTGTGATTACCGGCAGGGATGTGATCAGTGTTCAGAAAGTGAAAAAGAAGAGCCCTGATTTTATTTCAACAATAACAGAAAAATTTTTAAAACCGGCTTTCTCACCTGAAGAACTTGAAATGAAAGACCTCTCAAATCCTCTTAAAAAAGAGCAAAGCATTTTTGATTCCGTTGCATTTGCAGTTGGACATCTTGATATTGGTGCTGGACTTTATCTGCTACCCGGTGCAAATCTGAATTATGTACTTCCATTCGACGGTGGATTGCTGGAAGGAACCTTTACAGGCGAAAACAGAAGAGCACACGTAGATTACAGCAACAGGTATTCAATCGGAGGTGGTGCAAACCTTATCTATAACATAGCTAACAAAAAAGAATTTCTTGGCGGCACAAGATTAAAAGCAAATGCATTCCTCGGTACTTCATCATTTAATTTATACGGATCTGATAACCCGTCTCAGAAAAGAATTCTTAATCATGGAGATTTCGGTTTCAGCTTTGACAATCTGCTAAGCAGCAGGTTCAACATAGGCTTTAATATTAATGATGAATATACCGCAATTCCTGATGAAAACTTTTCCGAACACCTGGTTAAGTTCAGCGGATTTACAAAATTGTCGTTCCCTAATTTCTTTATAGGGGCTAATGCTGATTACAGAAGGCAGTACGTTACAACCAACTTAGCTTCTGACAAAATATTCGATTACTTCTTTACCAGACCAATGTTTGGAATTATGGTTTCAGACATTTTCAAAGCAGCTTTCGGATTTACATATTCAAAATCAGTCAGCAAGGATTTCTTTGCACCTTATGCAGCCGCTGCAGTTAAACTCGATAAAAACCTCACGCTCTTTGGTGAATATGCACCGGTCGGAGAGTTTTTTAATAATGGCTGGTTCATGAGACAGAACGACTATTTTAACCTTGATGCTTCATTGAATTTTTTCACTGAAAAAAATACTGTTATAAACGCTTCAATCAAGTATGAATTTGATAAATATTTTCTGATAGACGGCGGATTCATGATTTACAACGCAGATAACCATCCGTACTTTACACCCTCAACAGTATCCGGTAAATTTAATGCTGCTGCAACAGTAGTTGATTATCTGCGCGGTTACCTCAATGCACTTTTTCATACAGGTCCGTTTGGATATTTTTATGGTACGGCTGAGTTTATTGACATGAAAGATTCTTCGGGTGCTCATATTCCTTATTCACCAAAGATGAGAAGCTCAATAACTTATGGTTACCCATTCCAGTCTGGATTTACTGTTGAAACAAAGTTACTGTTTAATTCAGAATCTTATACCGATATTTCCAATACTGAAAAGATTGATCCCTATATTGACCTTACATTGAAGCTCTATTATGAGCTTAATCAGAATTTTACGTTAAGTCTAGAACTCAACAATATTTTAAGCCGGAACAATTATATTTGGTATGGTTATAAAGAAACACCATTTTCAGTTACCGGCGGATTTAATTTAAGATGGTGACCAAGCATACGAAATGAAGTCGGAGTTTTTTTATTTTCAAAAATAGTGAACCAGGATTAAGTGTATGAAAAAAGCAGAGCTTGTAAGAAATATCAGTAAGGCAGCCGGCGTTCCCGACACTGAAGCAAAAGTATTTTTTGAAATTTTTCTGCGAAGGGCTGCCGATTTGCTTAAACCCGGTCAAACTTTCAAATTGAAAGACTTCGGATTTTTTAATTACAGGAAAGCGCGAATTAAAAGTAAAACAGTCAGTCATTTTGATGAAGCTCCGGAAATAGTTTATCTGGATCTTTTATTGTTTTCTGAAAAAGATGATTTCAGTAAAACCACCACGGATTACCTTATTTTTAATGTCCCTCAAAAGGAAAGTGTGGATTATAATCCCGTTGATTCACTATTCAGCATAAGCATTGGTAAACCAATAATTCCACTAAAAGATATTAAGCAATCTGATTACCTGATGCCTCCAACCGGCATTGAACTAAGACGATTAATTGAATTAAAAGCCGAGAAGCTGATAAAAGAAATAGAACCTCTGGATGAATCAAATGAGCTCGACCCGATCATCGTTCTTGATAAATCAAATTATGATCCTGCACAAATCGAATTTGAATGGGAAGATAAAGAAATACTTAATTTTGATACGGTTCCTGAAAGCAATGATGATCCTATCAATATCACAAAGAATAAAGAATTTGAAAACCTAACATGGGATTTTGGCGAGCAGCTAGCACGTGAAATTGAAGAAGAATCTTTAATGGACCTCGACCCGGAATCGGGGACTGAAATGCTTTCGGGAGACGAAACATCACTTTGGAATTTTGGGGCGGATGATTATCATCAAAAAAACGAATCTGCTTTATTTACTGAAGGCATAGATGACACGGGTAAACCACCGAAGGAGCCTGAGCAGAAGGAAGTGGTTAAAGAGGTAGAAGATTATAATCCCGAAGAAGAGGTCAGCAAACTGCATGAACAGGAAAATGAAGTTGAAATGATTGGAAGTTTTCAGAGGGTTCGTTCTTTAACACAAGAGCTTGGTTCTTCATTCAGAATTCCCAAACATCTCACAAAAATTAATGAGGAACAAGAAACTGAAGAATTTATTGAAAAAGAAACATCTTCCGATGAATTCGATAAATATCCTGCAGAGAGTTTCAGCCAGACTACAGAATTCTTTATAACTGAAGATGATCAATTTTTGTCAGCTTCAACAGAAGCGACGATGGAAGAAACCCTCGAAGTCGAAGAAGCGCCTGAAGAATTGCCTCAACAGCCTGATGAAGAGACGACGAAGGATTTTCATAAATCTGCTGTTGAGGATGCTTTCAGCTATGCATCGAGAAAGAGAGAGAGAGGTTATGACAGGTCAGGTAAAAAATCTGCAACAATAGTTTTCGGGGCAGTATTTCTTATGATCTTAATCGCTGCTGCAATTTATTTTTTTAATAAGCTTTCCTCCGATGTTGATCATGCCGCGGAAAGGACTTTTACATCAGTAAATATTATTGAACGCAGTTATGACATACCGGTTTCTTATCCATATCCTAAAAAAGATGCAAAGGAAGTGGTACAGGAAGAAGAACCGGTTACGATTGATGAGCCAATAATTCCTGATCGACTAGAAACAGTTAGAGGTAATATCTTTAAATCTCCAAATGATTACATTGTTCAGGTTGGATCGTTTCGGCGGGAGCAGGATGCAGATGTGATATCAGAAAGATTAAAGGGGAAAGGATTCAGTTCATATGTTGAAGAAGCAAATATTGCAACCGGAAGGTGGTACCGTGTCAGAGTGCGGGGATTCAATTCTGACGAAGAAGCTGAAAATTTTTTCAACCGTTACCAGCGAAATGAATTTTAAAATCAAATAATTACAAGGAATAATATGAATCTACTTGAGATATTTCTGAAAGGAGGCTTCCTTATGTGGCCTATACTGCTTTGTTCAATTCTTGGACTCGCAGTAATAATAGACAGATACGTTGTATTAAGGAAGGCAAGAATAAATGTGCCGGCTTTTATGGTAAGGATAAGAGGAATGATTAAAAAGAAAGACATTTCCGGTGCAATTAGCCACTGTATGGAAGAAAAATCACCCGTCGCTAATATTGTAAGAAAAGGATTAAAGAAATATAAACTTGGTCATGCCCGCGTAAAAGAAGCAATTGAAAATGCGGGCAGACAGGAAGTAAGTAAAATGGAAAAAGGACTTACAGTGCTTGCTTCAATTGCGGGGGTTGCACCATTGCTTGGATTTTTAGGTACTGTAACAGGAATGATCCAGGCTTTTATGAGGATAGAAGATCTCGCCGGTGCTGCAAGCCCGAGTGATCTTGCCGGAGGTATTTGGGTAGCATTAACAACCACAGCATTCGGATTAATTGTTGGTATTCCTGCGCTTGCTTTTTATAACTATTTTGTCAGTTCGGTAAAGAAGCTTGTTGGAGATATGGAAACAGTTGCCAACGATGTGATTGATACCATCCAGGATAGTTCCGGCAGCACTGAATACGTTGAAGAAGAACTTGAAATTGATATATAGGAATTTTATGACTTTTAATACATCAAATCAGCCATTAAGTATTTTCAGCTATTCATCACTTACAGATATAGTAATGCTTTTGATTATTTTCTTCCTGCTTACTTCGCAGTTTGTTATACATACAGGTGTTAAGGTTCAACTGCCGGGGTCAAAAACCAATGAACAAACAGCGCCAACAAGAATGATAGTCACACTCACGGCTGCAGGGGCAATTTATGTAGGCAATAATGAAATCAGCCTCGCCGAGTTACCTCTTGAGCTTAATAAGATGAAGGAAGATATCGCCGACGACAATCTTATCTTACGTGCTGATAAAACGGTTGCTGTGGATTTAGTAATTAAGGTGATTGATGCAGCGCGTGCAGTTGGTATTGACAAGTTCACCATTGAAACAGAAAAGGAAAGGTTTTAGTAAGAGAGATTAAATTTTAAAGGTTAATGCCATGGCTTACTCATCAATCAGAAATATGTCTTATACAAGCTCTGTGTTTTTACATCTGGTGCTTATGATTTTGTTTTATATATGGACTATCACCATTGATTATCCGCCGCGGGATTATGTTGAACTTTCTTTCGGTATTTCCGGTGAATTCGGCTCATCGGGCGCCATTGGAACTCAAATAGAAAAAATTGATGAACTGGCAAAGCCTGAAGAGCAAACCGAGACAAAAAATCAAACTGCAGAAGTAAGAGAAGTCGAATTGCCAAAAGCAACTCAAACTTCAGACCAGAATGCTATTACTCCGGCGGAAAAGGACAAGCAAAAATCGGAAGTTTCCCGAACAGAAACTAAAGATACACGTAACCAGCAGGTTACTACTACCGGGCAGGGGAACAGGGCAATAGGTGATGGCAGCTTTGGTTTTGTTATCGAGTGGGGCGGTAAAGGAACAAGAAGAATTTATAATTACATAATACCTGATTACCCCGAAGGCGTGCAGAAGGAAATAAACATCCGTTTAAGTTTTACGATTTTACCTGATGGCACAATTGGAACTATTATTCCGGTTACAAAAGCTGATACGAGATTAGAAAATGTTGCAATTAATTCGTTGAGGCAGTGGAGATTTGAACCATTGTCTTCAAACCAGCCTCAGAACGAACAAGCAGCAGTCATTGATTTTCCGTTCCGGCTTCAGTAGAAGGTTCTTCCTGATAATATATCCGGTAAAAGAAATATTCGCCCAGGGTTAGCAGAGAAAGTGAGAATGTATCGCGGTCAAAGTAAATTCCGAAACCTTCCTCTTCCATCAAAAATTTTGCAATTATACCTGTAATAGACCAACCGACGGCAAAGAGAATACCTATTAATCCAACATTTAAAAATGCTGTAGTTAGGGAATCTTCCTGCCACTTTTTTGTGAAGATGTAAAGAGCAAAAATTAAATGAGCAAAAAAGATCAATACAATGATCATTATCGAACCTGGTTTCTTCGGTTAAGAATAACCATACCAAGCAATCCGCCTAACATTCCGAAAATAGTATGCACTATAAGATTGCTGAACAACATACCAAAAGTGTAAACTGCTGAAAATCCCTTCGTTGTAATTTCATCGCTCATGTGTCTCATAATTTGCATTGTTTCATCAACTATGGGACCGAGATTAAGGTCTCTTAACATTTGCTCTGACTGGGGAAGAGTTTGTGTAAGTTCATTTGATCTTACAAAGTAGGTAACAAGCACATCAAAGAGTGTAGTGAATAATGCAAGGAACAATCCTGTTTTCAAACCCCATATAACAGCATTCCCGGTGGAGATCGGGTCGGAAGTAAAATTCATTCTTCTATCTACTACAAGTGTCATTATAGCAGCAATAAGAACGATTAAACAGCACCCAACACTTTTCAAGCCCGGTACCGTCAGTAACACTGCTCCTCCGAATCCGCACAGAATAGCCGGTAAATATTTTTTTTGCATAACTATTTTTTCTGACCGAAATAATTTTCAATTACATTTAAAATATATAGAAATACCGTTGAACCTAAAAGCAGCCCTGTAATGAAAGCTGATTCTTTACTGTAGCTGTAAATTCCGAGTGAAGTTGAAACCACATCAATCAACATTATCACTGAAGCAGCTGCGAGCAGCTTTAAATTCAGATTCTTTTTAAATGATAAGAAAATAGCCGGCAGTAGAGTAAGAAATGCTCCGGTATATATGCCGAAACATCTTGCACAAACTAAAAAGTCAAATCCGTTTGCAGAGAAAACCTTTTCAGTTGACTGATGACAGGTAAATGAATAAATGTTTTTCAAAGGAAGATATATCGAAGCGATCAAACCGGATTTATTAATCATAAGCGGTATAACGATCCCGAACAACCACAAGGCGAGCATTACTAATAGCAGAAGTTTAATACTAAATGAGATTAAAAATCTTGTTATAGAATTTTCAAGCGTAAAATGTCTTCCCATGATTCTTAATCATCAATAGGACGATAAACAACAATTTCATTTCTTGTCAAAACATAAAGCCTATTATTAAAAAAAAATGAAGAACGTATTTCCTTTAGTTCATCGTACCCAAAAAGATTTAGAATTTGTAAATTGGATTCCGGCGAACGCAGATCGCTAATCCAAACATTTTTTTTATCGTTGATGGTCATGTAATTAAATATAATTCTGATATCAGTAAATTCCTCACCTGTTTCGGTTTTGCCGATACCATTTCCGAAAAAATCAAAAGTTATTAAGTCGTTTTTATCAAGCACGAAAATATTGTTGTTCCGGGATATTGCTATTCTTTTGGGCTTTGTTAGGACGTAATTACCCGCGTCAAAACCTCCCATATCGGTTACGAAATTACCAAACAGGTCGAATTTGAGTACACGGTTATTCTCGGAATCAAGTATGAACAAGTCACCTTGATTAGAAGCTGTTACACCCATGGGATATCCAAAAATTTCATTCTTGTAAGCCGATTCCCGCCTTACTAATTTTGAAATGAAATTCAGATCCCGGTCGAATCTTTGAATACGGTGGTTATTTTTATCTGCAACAAATACAGAAAGGTCTGTTGCGAACACATCTGTGGGTTCATCGAATGCTGCATCGTCCCATCCAAAACCGCCATTAGATTTAAGAAGGCTGCCCAGCGTATCAAGTTTATATACTTCGTGTGTTACATCATCCGTAACGAAAATATGACCGGAAGGATTTATGTGAAATGATGAAGCGGATCTGAATTTTCCGAATGATATTTCATAATAATAATTTTGCGGAAGGTGTGCTTCGGTAAAGAATAAAATTAAAACACTGATATATATTTTTCTCATTCTATTACACAATTAAATTTCAATGATGATAAAATATAATTCCAATCCTTTTGATTAAAAAGGAAATAAAAAGAAATTCACTTTTAGAACGAAGAAGCAATAACATATTCACTTTCGGCATTATAATTGTTTAATAAACTGCACCTAAGCTAAAATTCTCTTAAAGAGAAAACGAACGCGTTTTTTTGATATTTAGGAGGTAATAGTTAATTTTGCAACAGTGCCTCGTGGTGTAATTGGCAACACGTCTGACTCTGGATCAGAAGAGTTCAGGTTCGACCCCTGACGAGGCAACAACTCTAATTAACAAGGAACGATTGTGTTCAGATTATTCATTGTTAATTTTAGTTTTAATATCGGCGCGTTCGTCTAGTGGCTTAGGACGCCGCCCTCTCAAGGCGGAGATCACGGGTTCAAATCCCGTACGCGCTACTCAACAAGAAATAAAAAGTGTACAAGGTGGAGATCACGGGTTCTCCCGAAGGGACTCCAATGGAGGAATCCTGTACACGCGACTAAATACCAAATCTCGAATACCAAATTCCAAAAATATTTTTGATGTATTAGGGCTAAGTCTGAAGTGCAGATTGCCATGCTGATATTATTTTACCTCGCCCTCAAAAAATGAATTTATTTCTGCATCCGATTATTTTTTGGAATTTGTTACTTGGGATTTATTTGTCTACCTATTATTTTATAACAGCTTTAAATAAATTATGAAACGATTCAATAAACATATATTCATTTGTGAAAATCAACGACCACCGGAACATCCAACCGGGTGCTGCAAAGCTAAAGGAAGTTCTGAAATACTGCAGCTATTTAAAAGCCGGGTGCGCGAACTAGGATTGCTGGCAGATATAAGAGTAAACTCCTCAGGGTGCCTCGATGCCTGTAAATATGGTGTTTCTATGGTTATATATCCGGAACAAATTTGGTATGGCGGTGTAACCCGCGACGACGTTGAAGAAATTATCAATTCCCATTTATTAAATGACAAACCGGTCGAACGATTGAAAATTACTGATCCAGGATATAACAGAGATGCCTCCTGAATCAGAACTGCAAAGGGCATCTGAAATATTTTCAGCTCTTAAACGGGAATATCCGTTACCTAAACCAGCGCTGCAATACTCTAATCCGTTTGAACTGCTTATTGCTACAATTCTTTCTGCTCAGTGCACTGACAAGCGCGTTAACATCGTTACCAAATCACTTTTTAAAAAATATAAAAAACCTCAGGACTATTTAGCTCTTCCAATTGAAGAAATACAGAAGGATATTTTTTCGACAGGATTCTATCGCCAAAAAGCGAAGAGCATTGTTCACTGCTGTAAAGAATTAATTCAAAAATATAATGGCAGCATGCCTGCCGATTTTGATGAGTTAACTAAACTCAGCGGAGTTGGCAGGAAAACAGCTTCTGTTATTGCCGGTAATGCATTCGGCATTCCGGCAATTGCTGTTGATACACACGTGATCAGATTATCAAATCTGCTCGGATTTGTTAAAACAACAAATCCAGTAAAAATTGAATTCAGATTAAAAGAATTATTACCCGAATCCGATTGGGTAATTTCTTCACATTTGCTTGCCTCACACGGCAGAACAGTTTGTATTGCGAGAAGACCAAAATGCAGTATTTGTGTTATTGGCAAATATTGTCCATCTTTTACCGCTGAAAATATGTAAGGAATATGATATGAATGAGATTTACAGAGACCGGGAATATTGCCTTAACCTTCTTAAAGAATATACCAAATCAGAAAGCCTGCTTAAGCATGCATTTTATGTTGAAGCGTGTGTAAGAGCCTATGCAAAAAAGTTTAACGAGGATGAGGAATATTGGGGAAATGCAGCATTGCTTCACGATTTTGATTACGAACAATTTCCTTCCGAACAGGAGCACCCATTCAAAGGTTCGGAAATCCTTAAAGAAAAAGGGTTTCCGGATGATTTCAGGGAAGCAATACTATCCCATGCAAATTACACTGGTGTAAAAAGAGATACTTTGCTTAAAAAAGTTCTCTTCGCCTGCGACGAACTTGCCGGGTTTATTACCGCTGTTATTTATGTTCGTCTCAATAAATCTATTAATGAAGTTGAGGTAAAATCGGTTCGCAAAAAAATGAAAGATAAAGCATTTGCAAGGGCGGTAAGCAGAGAGGATATATTAAATGGCGCGGAAGAATTAAATATTGATCTCGATGAACATATTCAGTTTTGTATTGATGCCATTAAAAAGATAGAAGCTCAACAGAATGCAAGCGGCTAATACTGCTGTTTCCGTTTTTTGTGCGATTAAGACAATTGACTTGACATTTAATCCAATACTTAGCTAAATTTCGCCCAAGTAAAGGAGATTTATTCGAGAATTTTGCTACACAATAATGGAGCTTTTACAATCCCCGGTAATATTAAATAATTGAAATGGGATTAGTAAATTTTCATCAACAAAAAACAGTGAGTTAATGATAAGCAAAATCTCAATATTTGTCCTTATTTTTTTATCCTTTCCCCTCTTTCCGCAAAGTGATATTAAAATAATTTCCTCGGACAGAAACTCTTTAGTGATTGAGTATAACCCTGTTTTAGATACCGCTTCAAAATTCGTTGATAATGTTCATTACATCGAACTGAACCTTCTCAATGGAATTTATAAGATAGATAACTGGGGTTTACCTGCTGTTCCCGAGAGACATATTAACATCGGCGTCCCATCTGAGTTTGGTAACACAATCCAGGTGATAAGTTACCTGACTACAGAAATGAATGGACAGGTATTACCCATACCTGCCATGATGCCGGATGGAAATTTACATCAATATATTTATGAAAAATCCGCTGAATATATTTCCTATCAGTCTGCGCCTGCTTTGGTTACCTTTGGAAGTTTTGGAATAAGCAGGGGAATTCCTATGCACACCTTACAAATCCACCCGATCCACTTTGAGCCGCAAACCGGTAAAATTGTTTTTTATTCACGAATTGTATTCAGGGTAAATTTCAATCCAGCCCAGCAAATTGCAGCCCCGGTAATAGATGAACTTACCGGCAGCACTATGATCAATAAAGATGTTGCACTTTCATGGGCAATTACCAATTCCTCTACCCGGTTGAATAAAGCAGTGAATAACAGCGTACTCGCAAACGGTAAGTGGGTCAGGTTTGAAGTTGATGAAGATGGTATGTATAAAATTGATTATTCAACGTTATCTTCTTTTGGTATAGATCCGAACACTGTTGATCCGCGCACTATTAAGATTTACAACAACGGCGGTAAAATGATTCCGGAGAATATTCTGCATCCAAGACCGCAGGACCTTGTAGAAAATGCTGTTCGTGTAGTTGGTGAAGATGACGGAAAGTTTGATCAGAATGATCATATAGTTTTTTACGGAAGAGGAAATAATTTCTGGGATTACGACACAACATCCGGTTTAATACAGAGAAATTTTAATCTCTATTCAGATAAAAACTATTACTGGATAACCTCTGGGGGCAGTGCAGGTAAAAGAATGCAAGCCAAAGAAAGCCTGAATCAGTCCAATTATTTTGCGCAGACAACCTCTGAAGCTTTTACCCAGTGGGAAGAAGATAAGATCAACATCGGGAAAACCGGCAGAATTTTTCTTGGTGATGACTTCTCTCAGTCCATACGAACACGTACCTACACTAACAAGTTGAATAACAGGGTTGCAGGTTCCCGAATAAATTACAGGGTTAGATTTGTTGTTGCCTCCTCACAATCCATTCAGCTTGAGATTCAGGAAAATAACAATACAATTTTTTCATCTACTCTCTTAGGTTATGAAAATTCAACTTACACTGTTGGTGAAGCCCATGTTCGTAATCTTACTTACAGTGGTGCACTTGCTGACGACAGAAGCGTACTAAAATTTAATTTCACTCCATCACAGATAACTTCCATTGGCTATCTTGATTTTTTTGAAATTAAATATTTACGCGAGCTAAAACCGAGCGATGATCTCTTAATCTTTTATTCAAAGGATACCACATCGGTAATCGAATACAGATTATCCGGTTTTCCTTCAACCAACATAAAAGTTTTTGATGTTTCCAATCCCTTCAATGTAGAACATATTACTAACCACACTATGCTCAGCGGCGGTGAATGCCGGTTTCAGGTAAGTGAATCTGCCTCTAACAGATCTAAATATGTGGCGGTTGGTAATGATAATTATAAAACGCCTTCCAATCCTGTTGAGGTTCAGAATTCCGACATCCGCGGTATTTCTGATGGTGCACAGTTTATAATCATTACTCATAAAAATTTTCTTGAAGCTGCCAACAAACTGAAAAATTACCGGGAGAACCAGTCACTTTTCCGTTACTCAACAAAAGTTATTGATGTTGAGAGCATTTACAATGAGTTTGGCGGAGGTATTAGTGATCCGTCTGCCGTTCGCGATTTTATTAAATATGCCTACGATAACTGGCAGATCAGACCGGAATATGTACTTCTGCTTGGAAAAGGAACCTACGATTATAAAAATGTTGAAGGGCAGAACGAGAATTTTATTCCAACCTGGCAAACAGTTGAATCACTTGTGCTGGTAAGATGGTCTGTCTCTTCATACACCACTGATGATTTTTTTGTAAAGGTTGACGGCAATGATGGTTTTGTAGATCTTGCTATCGGCAGAATTACCGCACGATCACTGGTAGAAGCCAATAATATTGTTGACAAGATAATTGCTTACGAAAACGACTCAGACAGAACTCCCTGGCGAAATCTGATTACTCTTGTTGCTGATGATGGATTCGGAACTGGCAACAGGTATGAAGGCGCAGAGCACACCGCTCCATCAGAAACTCTGGCAACAACCAAAATTCCACTCTCTTATGATATAAATAAAATTTATATGGCTGCATACCCGGATGAACTTACTTCAGCAGGAAGAAGAAAACCTGAAGTTAATAAAGCAATAATTGATGCCGTTAATCAAGGCACACTGATTATGAATTTCATCGGGCATGGAAGCCCGGAACTTTGGGCACACGAAGTAGTGTTTGAAAAAAGTGTCACCATTCCGCAGTTTCAGAACGATCGTTATTTCTTTATGACAGCGGGAACCTGCGACTTTGGCTATTTTGATATACCTAATTTTCAGAGCGCTGCCGAAGAAATGATGCTGATAAGTAAGAGAGGCGCAATTGGTGTATTCACTGCTTCAAGACTGGTGTATTCTCAGTTGAATCATCAGCTTATGTACAGATTTTTTGTTGAATTGCTGCAGCCAAGAGATACATTAAATCTATTAAGTACGCTCGGACAGGCTTACTTCAGAACCAAGCAGGCATTCACAGGCGTCAACGATCAGAAATATCATATTTTTGGCGATCCGACACTCAGATTAATTGCACCGCAGCACTTTGGCAGTATTGATTCAATAAATGGACAAGCATTAACCACCAGCGTTCAGATAAAAGCTTTAAGCAAAACCGGAATTGAAGGGCGAATCCTGAAATCCGATGGTTCTACCTGGAGCGACTTCAACGGCGAAGGCTTGCTGACTGTGTTTGACTCTGAAAGAATAGTAAGATTAACATCAATTAACTATGATGTTCTTGAACAGGGCGGAGTGATATTCCGCGGGCGTATTTCTGTTAACAACGGAAATTTCTCTGCTGATTTTGTTGTGCCAAAAGATATCTCCTATGAAAATAAAAACGGGAAGATTTTGCTCTACTTCTTTGATCAGCATGCTGATGGTTTGGCGTTCACAAACAATATAGTTGTTGGTGGAACTGATACCACTGCAGTTGATGACGGAAAAGGGCCCGAAATCGAAATTTATTTTGATGATACTTCGTTCAGGAATGCTTATCTCATCAGTCCTAACTCAATTTTGATTGTCAGGCTTGAAGACGAAACCGGTTTGAATACAACTGGAACCGGTGTAGGGCATAAGCTTGAAGGTATTTTGAATGACAGTGAAAACGACCCGATAGATTTTACAAATTACTTTATAGGTGATCTTGATGCTGGTGGAAAATCCGGCGAGGTTCGTTACCGCTTTAATAACCTCGAAGAAGGCGAATACAAAATTCAGGTGAAAGCATGGGATGTTTTTAATAACTTCTCAACTGAAGCTGCCTACTTCAGTGTTGTTTCCGGAGATGACCTTGTTATCAGAGATGTATATAATTATCCCAATCCTTTTACATCCAGCACTACTTTCACATTTCAACAGAATATGAATACTATTCTGGATTGCAGAATAAGAATTTACACTGTTGCCGGCAGGCTTATCAGAGAAATTGAACAAAAGAGCATTACAGATAAATTTGTAACTGTTGACTGGGACGGCAGGGATCAGGATGGAAGCCCGGTTGCAAACGGAACTTACTTATACAAGCTAATAGTTAGTACCATTGATGGTGAATATTCCCGCAGCGTGCTTGGCAAGCTTGCAGTTATAAGATAAATTTTTTATAGTTTTTTTTCAGATTTAGATATTCAAATTTTTATATTAATAACTCTGTTTCCGAATTTATTAAAAGACAGTTCATTTAATCGGAGGAAAATAAAATGAAAATATTTCTAGGACTCTTGATGATCAGCATGATGTCAGGTGCTTTTCAGAAAGTCACTTATGCGCAAGGTGAAGCTGCTGTTCCTTTCCTTTTGCTGGCACCTGATTCAAGAGCAGGTGGTATCGGGGAGTCCGGTACTGGTTTAGCTGACAATTCAGCAGCTATATTCTGGAACTCCGCCGGCATTGCATTTCTTACCGGCACCGAAATCAGTATTACCCATAGCAACTGGCTGCCTCAGTTCAATCTGGATCTCTTTTACGATTACCTTACCTTCAGACAATATGTCGAAGAGATCGACGGCAGCGTAACCGCCAGCATCACATACATGAATTTTGGTGAATTTGTAAGAACGGGTGAAAATGATCCAACACCGCTGGGTACTTTCAGATCTTTTGATGCCGCGCTAACTCTCGGTTATGCAACAAAAGTTCATCCAGATTGGGGTCTCGGTTTCAACTTCCGGATTATCCATAGCAGGCTGTCCGATCAACCAACTGCTCAAGAGCAAGGAAGAGGTGTTGCCACTTCTGTTAGTTTTGACGTTGGTGCTATGTGGAGGCCCGAAACCCTTGTCCTTCCCTGGATCGATGAAGACATCGGCAACAGGTTCAGCATCGGAATGAATCTGAGTAATCTCGGACCAAAAATTTATTATATCGATCGTGCACAGGCTGATCCGATTCCTACCAACTTCAGGCTTGGTTTTGCCTATAGGATACTCGATGATGAATTCAACAAGCTTACTTACACTCTCGATTTCAGTAAACTATTGGTCAGCAAAGATAGTACAGGTTCGAAAGAATTTTATGAAGCTATTTTTGTTGCATGGGCTGATAAACCTATAAGAGAAGAACTTCGTGACATTGTTACTTCTATGGGTCTTGAATACTGGTATGGTTTGCCCGGCGATTTTTTATTTGCTCTGAGAACCGGATTCTTTTATGAAGATCCCGATTACGGAAACAGGAAGTTCGTCACTTTTGGTGCAGGTATCAGGTATGATATTTATGGTTTTGATTTCAGCTACATAACAACTTCTGTATTCAAAGGCGGTGAAAATCATCCGCTCTCAGATACATTAAGATTTACAGTATTGATTGGCTGGGGCGCAGTTCCTGAAAGCACCAGAGGTTTTCCGAGAGGAATATAATTCCTTATGATTAAATATTTCCTCATTCCGGTTTTTGCGGTATTTTTTTTGGGCAGTATTACTGCCCAAAATTTTATCAATTCTGAAGTCACGCCGATTCAGTCGGTCGTTAATATTAATCCGTTCCCAGAAAATCATCCCATTGGCAGTATTTTAAATGACACTCTCAGAATTCTTGCTGTAATGGTCAGCTTTCAGGAAGATAAAGATCAGGCTACGGTTGGTAACGGTAAATTTGAATCGATTTATTCGCAGAACTACGGCAACAATATTATTGATCCGCTGCCTCACGACCGTGCGTATTTTGAAGCTCACCTTGAGTTTGTGAAAAACTATTTTGCTAAAGTATCAAACGGAAAACAAAACATTCATTACCATGTTCTTCCTGATACTTTTTCTGTTTCAAAAACAATGAGGAACTATTCTCCTGAACCCGGCTCTGATGATTTTACCCCGATTGGTTTATTTGCTGAAGAAGTCTGGGGTTTAGCCGACCAGCTTTATCCCGGTTTCGACTTTTCTTCTTATGATATATTCCTGATTTTTCATGCCGGAGTAGGAAGGGATGTGATTTTGCCGGGCAGTCTTGGAAATGAACGCGACCTTCCCTCTGTGTACATGAGCCAGAGAGCATTCAGGTCTGTTTTCGGAGAAACATTCGATGGCTTCCCTGTTTCAGGCGGCACATTCAAAATTACAAACAGCATTATAATGCCTCAAACACAAAACAGGGAGGTTTCTTCTTTTGGCGGAACATTCCTTTTTCAGATTACAATTAATGGATTACTCGCCGCAAGTATTGCAAGTCATCTTGGGCTTCCGGATTTGTTCAACACAGAAACCGGACTAAGTGCAATCGGAAGATTCGGTTTGATGGATGGTCAGGCTATCTTTGCTTATAATGGTGTGTTCCCCCCCGAACCATCTGCCTGGGAAAAAATTTTTTTGGGTTGGGAAGAGCCGGTTACTATCAACCCGGGTACTTATGATATAAATCTTGTTACAAAATTAGCCGCGGGTGCGCAGGACTCGGTAATACTGAAAATACCAATTAGTTCTAAAGAATACTTCCTGGTAGAGAACAGGATAAGAGATGCAAATGCTGATGGTGCAATCGTAACTTATATTTTAAGCGGCGATACACTAACCAAAACATTTCCGAAAGATACAACAGGCTTTTTAAGTTATTCGGTTGACTCTCTGCGTGGAGTAATAATTAATATAGATGAGTTAGATTGGGCGCTGCCGGGCAATGGTATTGTGATTTGGCATATTGATGAGAATGTGATTGATGCTAATTTAGCAACCAACACTATTAACAACGATAAATTTAATCGCGGTGTTGTTGTTAAAGAAGCAGACGGCATTCAGGATATTGGCGAAAGATTCAGAACAATTTTCGGAGACTTCATAGTAGGTGAAGGAACTGAACTGGATTTCTGGTACGCTTCCAACCCATCCGAATTGTATAAAAACAGGTTTTCAAAAGATACGAGACCAAGCAGCAACTCCAATTCCGGAGCAAATAGTTTAATCACCATTTCTGATTTTTCGGAAATTGATAATAGGATGTCATTTAAAGTAGCTTATGGTGATTCTGTTATCATCCCGATTTTTTCAAATCAGTTACAGATTGATCCTACGGGAGATAAATCACTTACAGCATTGAGTCATATAAATGGTAACAGCTTTGGTCTTATATCGAATAAGAATTTATACCGGCTTGATAGTAAAGGAGTGTTATCTGAAACAATCCTGAATTTTTCTGATTTCAAACCTGCATCGTTTTATTGGAATAATACTGAATATTTTGCCGGCGCGCGCCTTAATAATATTAACATTTATTTAACAGACGGTATTGTGACCTACTCTGATGGAATAACACTTCCACAAGGCATAACTGCACCTCCGGTTGTTAGGCTTACTCCAACCGAGCAGCGTCAGGTTTTAGCAGGAACTGAAAAAGGTAAAATTTATATTATTTCACCAGGGTCATTACCGGCAAACGCTCCCGAACTAATTGATTCAATTTCGGTTGACCCCACGCTTGCAGTGATCAAAATTGCATCTTCCGGTTTTTATACTGCCTTTATTACTGATGCCAGAACGGAAACAGATCCGTTAGAATTAACAGCATTGTATT
Organism: Ignavibacteria bacterium; assembly: GCA_037447335.1. Taxonomy (GTDB): domain Bacteria; phylum Bacteroidota; class Ignavibacteria; order Ignavibacteriales; family Ignavibacteriaceae; genus JBBIGV01. The sequence goes on from JBBIGV010000001.1 coordinate 130,806, forward strand.
TTGATAATGAAGGAAATCAATTCAGCTTTAAGGATGAGAGACCGGTTGGTTTAATTGTGACTAGAAATATTAAAAGTGAAAACATTTCGCTCATACTGACAAATCAAAACAATATCTATATTATTTCCGACAGCAAACTTGTTAATAAAATTGAATTGAACTCCACTTCTCTCGTAAGCAGTTTCATCGTATCTGACTTAAAGTCAGATGGAGAAAATTATTTAATAATTGCCCATGGTGATAAAATCGATGCATTTAACTTAAGCGGCGGAAGGGCAGATAACTTTCCATTTACTGATCCGCTCGGCAAAAACTTTTCTCAGGCTTTTGTCTCTGCTGACTTTGAAGGTGATTTCAAAGCCGAAATCATTGCCTCAACAGAAGACGGAAGAATTTTTGCAATTGATGGAGGAAGCGGTAAAATAGTTAATGGATTTCCGCTCACAGTTGGCTCTTCTCTCACTACAGTTTCTGCTTTATTTGAATTGAATAAGAAGGCTTCTCTTGCAGTATTGAACTCACAAAATAATTTCACTGCCTGGCATATCGGACTGACAGAGGGAAAATTCATCTGGAGTGAAGAGAATGGAAATTCTTATTCAAACTCTTACGTTGAAAAGGCAACAGGCTTCAGTTTTATTTCTGAGTTTTTTCCGAAGAGCAGAGTATATAATTATCCCAATCCGGTTTACGATTCACATACAACTATCCGTTATTATGTAAGTGAAGATTCACAAATAAGTATAAAAATATTTGATCTTGCCGGTGATCTTGTTGCAGAGTTGAATAGCAGCGCACAAGGCGGATTCGATAATGAAACCGTGTGGAATGTTAGCAATGTACAAAGTGGTGTTTATCTTGCCAGAATTGAAGCTGCCGGTTCGGGTGGAAAAACTGAAAGTAATGTTATAAAGATCGCTGTTGTTAAATAAAGTAAAGTCCCCTTAATCAACTTAAGGGGGAAATTCAGAATAAAACTACGATTGATGTGGTTTCGATTAATAATTTCTTTTTGTTAAGTAAACTGTTTCATAATTCCATTTTTTAAAAGTAACTCTCAAACTGATCTCAAGATGAAATATATCCCGATATTGTTCTTATTTCTTACTGCCAGTGTAATGGCTCAATTTACAGAGTTTCATCCCGAACTGGACTGGTACACAATAAAAGTTGAAGATGGAAAAATTTTCGTCCACTATCACCACGGCGCTGAAAGAACTGCCCGCGTTGTTGCAAAAATTGCTGAAGAGATATGGTATCCAATCTGTTCACTTTACGAATATGAACCCGAAAATGTTCATTACGTTATTAAGGATATTGATGACTACTCAAACGGAGCCACTTTTTTCTTCGATAATAAAATTGAAATTTGGACAAGTGCGCTTGACTTTGATTTGCGAGGGACACATAACTGGCTTCGCAATGTAATATCGCATGAGTTTACGCATCTTGTTCAGATACAGGCTTCATTAAAATCATCGCGTCGTATTCCTGCTTTGTTCCTTCAGGTTTTAAATTATGAAGATGAAAGGCGACCTGATATCCTTTACGGCTTTCCGAATATTGTTGTCTCGTACCCATTAGCTACTATTAATATTCCGGCATGGTTTGCTGAAGGTACTGCACAGTATATGCGTACCGAGTTTGATTATGATAACTGGGATGCCCAACGTGATATGATCCTTCGCTCTTATGCACTCGATGGTAATATGTTAACCTGGAATCAAATGGGTGTGTTTGGTAAAACGAGCCTTGGAAATGAATCAGTTTATAATTCAGGATTTGCGCTAACGCGTTACCTCGCACAGCAATACGGAGAAGATGTTTTGAGGAAGGTTAGCAATGCTCTTGGTAAAATCGGCAATTTCACGATTGATGCTGCTTTCAAGGATGTGCTTGGTAAATCCGGTCAGGAAATTTATAACGAGTGGCAGGAGTATATTACAAAAGATTACCGTAAAAGAAGTGAAAGGGTTTTAAATAATCTTACAACCGGAGAAATTATTGCTGAAAAGGGATTCGGAAATTTCTATCCCGTTTATTCAGATGATGGTTCAAAGTTCATTTACATTTCAAATAAATCATCGGATTATTTCAGTCCGTCAACTATTTTTCTTTATGACCTGGCTGCCGGTAAAGAAGAGGCAATTGTTACAGGCGTACGGTCAACAATAAGCTGGGTTGCAGACGCAAATAAAATTGTGTATTCAAAACTTGGTGACGATAATAAGCACTGGTATAATGTTCATGATCTTTACATCTATGATCTTGACTCAAAAAAGGAGAAAAGACTATCGCATAACCTTCGTGCAAATCAGCCGTCAGTTTCAAACGACGGTAAGAAGATTGTATTTCTTTTTCAGAAGGACGGGACTACCAATCTCGGCATAGTTGATATAGACGGCAGTAACTTTAAACAGCTTACTTTTTACAGTAATGGCGAGCAGGTTTATAATCCAAAATTTTCTCCAGATAATTCTTACATAATATTCGATCACTCATATCATAATAAAAGAATAATCTCGGCAATAAATACTGATGGAAGTAACAACCGGGTAATTGTTGATAATGACCGTGACGCAAGAAATCCTTCATTCGATAAGAACGGTAATTTAGTTTATGCTTCAGATGAAACCGGAATATTTAACATCTACTATCTGAATCTCTCAACCGGTAGAAAAAAGCAGCTAACAAACGTAATTGGCGGCGCATTCATGCCTTCAATTGCTGATAATGGCGATATGCTTTATTCAGGTTATACATCAACAGGTTTTAAGATTTTTAAGATAACTGCGGCACAGCAAAATGATGTTAAAAATGATCATAGTTATGTGTGGTTGAACAATCCTCCGCTGGAGCAATCTAACCCGAAAGGAGATATGGGGTCGTTCAATGTGAACCGTTTAAAGAATTTTAATGATGCTGAAATTCCGGAGTTCCAAGAAGAAAAATATTCCGGCGCATTTTCAAAGCTTACATTCTTTCCGTTTATACGTTATGACAATTATAACCCGGCAAATAAATTTTCTGAAAAGCTGAAACCCGGTCTTTATGTTACCTCAAGCGATATGCTTAACAGGTATGCATTCTTTGCCGGCGGTTCTATCAATACAAAACTTGAGCGCGATCTTTTCCTGATCTTCGATTATAAAAATAAGCTGCCTCTGTTATTTGATCTGGGGCTGAAGCCCGAAATATCACTCGAACTCTACAACATAAGCAGAAATGCTGATGTGGATATATTATTCGGAGCCGATACAGTAGGCGGGCAGGTAAACTATGATCTGATAATTCCCACAGATGTTACCTACAATTTATTTGAGGTTGATTTTGTTGCCCGGCACAGAATTTTTAGCCGTCACCAAAATCTCGAGTTCAGATTTATTTTCAGCCGGTATACTGCAACTCTGGGCAGTTTCTTCATCCCAAACCTTGGATTGTATCCGACTACAGATGATACTTATCTTATTGGAAGAAACTTTCAGCTTAAGTACACTTTTGAAGGAATAAAACCCGACAGGGATATGGTTATAAATCCAATCGGGATGACAATAGATTTTACTTACAATTATGAGTCGAATAAATTTAATGAAGACGGCGAATATGAAGTTGTTGATGGATTCCTGAAACCAAGTTACAAGGTCTTTAATTTTCACCGAGTTGAGTTAAACTCTAAAATACATTTACCATTATGGGAACGTCACACTCTTACTGCACAGTTGAGAGGTGGAAGTATTCTTGGTCCGAAAGTTCCCGACTTTTTTGATTTCTATCTTGGTGGATTAATCGGTATGAAGGCATATCCGTTTTATGCAATCAGCGGAAATGAAATTGCATGGTTAAACCTTACATATCGTTTCCCTCTGTTCAGGAATATTGATGCAAAGATGGGACATTTATACCTTGATAAAATATTTTTCTCGGTTTACGGCGATATCGGGAATGCGTGGACAGGAAAAATTCCTGAACTGAAAGAATTTAAGAAGGGCGCTGGTGCTGAAGTCAGAATTCATTTGAATTCTTATTACCTGTTCCCCACAAGTGTATTTTTTAATGCTTCTTACGGTTTTAATAAAGTAGAACGCGTGGTTCGTAATGAAGTAATAAGGTACGGAAATGAATGGCGTTTCTACGGCGGTATATTATTTGGATTTGATTTTTAATAAATCCTGAGATAACTACCCAGCTTTAAGAGAAGTTTTTAAGTATTGAAATTATTGTTACTATAGCTTAGTGTTTCAAGTGAATAAAATAATAATATGAGCTTTTCCATGAAAAACCTGATCATCTTTTTAGTTTTAGTTTCGGGGATGATAACAATATCACGTCCTCAATCTCCTGAAAATATTGAAAACTTAAATTCCAATTTATTTTCCGGCAGCCTGTATTTTGATGCACAAATTGCTATGGACGAAATAAAATCATCCTCTTACGGGAACAGTCAATCTAAATATCAACTTAACGAAAAAATTCCCGGGAAGAAATCACCTATACTTGCCGGGTTAATGTCGCTGATAATTCCCGGCTCAGGTGAATTTTATGCACAAAGCTATTGGACAGCTGCTGCTTTCATTGCTATAGAAGCCGCCGCAATTATTGTTGGATTAACTTATGATAAAAAGGGTGATGATAAAACCGATGAGTTTGAAAGTTTTGCTGATAAAAACTGGAGCGTGGTTAAATACGCCGAATGGTTGATTGATGAACACCTCAACGGGCAGGACCCGGGTATAATCATTAGCAATGATGAAAGTCTTCCTCCGTGGAAAAGAATAAACTGGAACGTATTAAATCAAAATGAAAAAGGCTCTCACAAATTACCGCCTCACGGCGACCAGCAGTATTATGAGCTCATCGGAAAATACCATCAGTACACATCCGGGTGGAATGATTATCAGATGAGCACCAACATCGAGCTGCTTACTCCTAACTTTCTATATTATTCCGGCTTGCGCGGTAAAGCAAATGACTACTATAGTGTTGCCAGCACGGCAGTAATTGTTATTTACGTAAATCATTTTCTCAGTGCACTTGATGCAGTCTGGACTGCGGCTCAATTCAACAGCAATCTCGAAATGAATGTAAGAATGGGTGTAATCAATCTCCACGACCGAACCGTTTATACTCCTACGCTGAATTTGCATTACACGTTTTAAGACATGCCGGATTTTGAATCTCTGGCATATTTGTATAAAACTTTGCATCCCCCGGCTCATTTCGGAAATCCTGCATATCTGCGTAAATTGTACTTCAAAAAAAATTTCAGATGAGAACCCCCATTGTAGTTATAATCGGCAGACCCAACGTTGGCAAGTCAACCTTGTTTAATCGCCTTACCGGAAAAAAAGAAGCAATAGTTGATGATATTAGCGGCGTTACACGCGATCGTAATTACGGTGAGGTTGAATGGGCAGGTAAAAAATTCAGGTTGATTGATACCGGCGGGTACGTTCCCAATTCTCTGGACCTTTTTGAAACAGCCATAAGGGAGCAGGTTCTGATCGCTATTGAAGAAGCCGACTCGATAATTTTACTTGTTGATGCCCGCACCGGGGTAAACCCGATGGATGCCGATATTGCTCGTTTGTTAAGAACTTCCGGTAAAAAATATTTTTTAGTTGTTAATAAAGTTGATTCTGAAAAATATGAATCCGCTGCAGCAGAGTTCTATTCCCTTGGAGTTGATACTGTTTACGATATATCTGCTATCGCCGGAAGAAAAATAGGCGATCTTCTGGATGAGATTACAAACGATTTTCCTCTGCAGCATGAACCAGGATCAGATGCGAGATTAAAAATCGCAGTAGTTGGAAGACCGAATGTTGGTAAATCATCCCTTACAAATGCTCTGTTGGGCTACGACCGAAGCATCGTAACCGATATACCCGGCACTACCCGCGATAGTATTGATTCAATACTAAAATACTATGGCGAAGAAATTGTTTTAATTGATACTGCCGGTTTAAGAAAGAAAAAGCGAATAGAAGAAAGCATTGAATTTTATTCAGCTATCCGTACAATGCGTGCCATCGGAGAATGTGACGTTGCAGTGGTAATGATTGATGCAACACAGGGTATTGAAAACCAGGATCAAAAAATAATCGACGAAGCTGTACGATGGCGAAAAGGAATTGTGATCGCTGTTAACAAATGGGATCTTGTTGAAAAAGAGACCAACACTGCACGGGATGTGGAAAGGTTTATCAGAAGTAAAACCGGTGCGATTGATTATTTGCCGGTTTTATTTATTTCTGCTCTTACGAAGCAGCGTATTTACAAGCTTGTTGATCTCTGTAAAAAAGTTAACGAAGAGCGTAAAAAGAAAATTCCAACTAATGAATTGAATGAAATTTTGCTGGCAGAGATTGAAAAAACTCCTCCGCCTGCCACGCACACAGGCAGGGAAGTAAAGATCAAATATGTTACACAGGTTGGCGAGCATTACCCTGTATTCCTTTTCTTCGCTAATTATCCCAAACAGGTCCCCGATCATTATAAAAGATTTCTGGAAAAGCAGATAAGAAATCATTTTGGATTTGAGGGAGTCTCAATGAAATTAAGCTTTAAGCAAAAATGATCAAACCAAAAAAAATAATTGTTGTGGGGGGCAATGCTGCAGGACCGGCAGCGGCTGCAAAAGCTAAGCGTGTCAATCCTGATGCAGAAATCATTATGTTTGAAGCGGGTAAATACATTTCAACCGGCACGTGCGAAATACCCTACGTTATTTCCGGTGAAATAAAAAATCCTGAAGAGATTATTTTTTTTGATGAAGCAGGCTTTTTCGAAAAAAAGGGCGTTAAAGTTTACACTTTACATAAAGTTGAATCGATTGACAGACAAAAGAAAACTATTACTGTAAAAAATCTTAAAGACCAAAATTCATCTGCATTTGAGTATGATAAGCTGATACTTGCTACAGGTACAAAAGTTAATATACCATCCATCTTTGATCATAACCTTGAAAATGTTTTTGCTCTCAAGTCGGTTGAGCATCTGATTAAAATTAAAGATTACCTGCAATCCAATCCGGTAAAGTCAGCAGCAATAGTCGGAGCAGGTTATATCGGGCTTGAAGCTGCAGATGCTTTGAAATCATTGGGTGCAGAAGTATCTTTAATTCATAATCATTCTATGCCGTTAAATCGTGCAGAGCCGGAAATTCAGTCTTTCATTAGTGAGTACCTGATAGAAAATGGTATTCTTTTTTATCCCAATGCAAATGTCTCAACCATAAAATCTGAAAATAATAAAGTAAAATATCTGAATGTAGATAACAGACTTATTGAAGTTGATATCGTTCTCATCGCAACAGGACTTAAGCCCGAAAACACACTGGCTGAATCCTGTGGATTATCACTAAATAGAAACGGAGCATTGAAGGTTGACAGAAAAATGCGCACATCTGACCAGCATATTTTTGCTGCGGGTGATAATACCGAAGTTCTTAATTTTATAACTAATAATTACGAATATATTCCCCTTGCAACATTTGCAAGGGATAATGGTTACATTGCAGGAGAAAATGCATCCGGCGGCAACTCTCTTGCCGAACCTGTAATCAAAAATATTGCCGTAAGAATTTTTAGAAAGTATTATGTTTCGGTCGGACTTACAGCAAAGCAGGCGTTTGAAAACAAGTTTCTATTTAAGGTTGTTAATGCATACGCCAATAATCTCGTCCATGTTATGCCGGGGAGTGAAAAAGTATTCGGTAAATTAATTTTTGAAAACACGAGCAAAATAATTTTAGGCGCTTCATTTTGGGGTGGGAAAGAAATATCCGGCTATGGCGATTTAATTTCAGCTTTGATCAGAAGCAGGCAAACTGTTGATATTATCAGCAAAATAAATTACAACTATACACCGCCGCTCTCTCCATTCAGGAACCTGCTTTCCGTGCTTGGCAGGGAAGCGATGAAACAAAAAAAAACATAAAATAAAATATGGAAACAAATTTTATACTGGTACGGCATCCGCTTCTTAAAAGGGATATGACAGTGCTGCGTGAATCATCAACACAACCTGAAACTTTCAGAGCAGCGCTCAAAAGAATTTCGATTATACTTGCAGTCGAGATCAGTAAATCCCTGAACCTTAGTCAACTTGAAGTAACAACACCTCTTGAAAAAACAACGGGATATAAAATTGATCAGGATGTTGTACTCGTTCCCGTGCTGCGAGCGGGGCTTGGAATGGTCAGTGGTTTCCTAGATGTAATTCCCGATGCAAAGGTAGGGCACATCGGGCTTCAGCGGGATGAAGAAACACTTGACCCGGTTGAGTATTATTATAAAACGCCAAAAGAGATCAATCAGGCTAAAGTCATTTTGCTTGATCCTATGCTTGCTACGGGTGGTAGTGCGTCTGAAGCCATTTCATACTTGAAAAAACGAGGCGCTGCCGATCTGGTGTTTGCCTGTCTTGTTGCTGCTCCCGAAGGAATTCAAAAACTTAATAATATTCATCCGGATATCCGCATATATGGCGCTGCAGAGGACAGGGAATTGAACAATAAAGGGTATATACTTCCGGGTCTTGGTGATGCAGGAGACAGAACATTTGGTACGCTTTAAAATACTCCAATTAATTATTCTTTTCCTTTCGATGAATGTCGTAAGCCTGCCGCAGGTTTACCCGGATGAGAATGTTCACAGGCTTATTACATCCGGAATCGAAAATATCATTAATCAAAATTATGATGATGCGAGAAAAGATTTTGCTATTCTCCTTAACAGTAATAATAAGCTGCCTCTTGGAAAAGTTTATCTTGCCGCCGCGGAAATAGCTGAAGCATATGATTACGGAATTGAACCTAACTCATCATTAATCAAAAAGCTTCTTTCAGAAGCTACCCGCGAAGCTGATCTGCTTATAAGAAAAGACGATTCCAATATTTGGAATCACTATGCGCTTGCACTGGCAGAAGGATACTTTGCATATTATGAAGCGCTTGAGGGAAGCTGGCTTTCCGCGCTATCGGATGGATTAAGTGCAATATCAGGATTTGAAAAATGCCTTGCAATTGATCCTCAATTCTATGAAGCAAATATTGCGATAGGTACTTACAAATACTGGCGCAGCAAGAGAACTTCATTTCTTAACTGGCTGCCTTTTGTAAATGATGATCGTGAAGAAGGGATTGAACTGCTAAAAAAGTCCATTAAGAATTCTTCTTATAATACTTATCTGGCAATTCATTCACTACTGTGGATATATATTGATAGAAAAGAATTTTCCAACGCAATTACACTCGCAGAAAATGCACTTGAAAAATATCCTTCAAGCAGGGTTTTCAAGTGGGCTTTAGCTCGTGCGTACGAAGATGTTGATCCGGGAAAATCTATCGAACTCTATTACGATATACTAAATTCTTACCCGCCTGATAAAACAAGCAATCGCCATAAAGAAATTATATTGAAGCACCTTATTGCTCAGCAATATGCAAGATCAGGCGAACGTCAAAAAGCGCTTGCACTTTGTGAGGAATTGCTTGCGATAAATAATCTCTCGGACTTTGTGAAGGATAAACTGGATGAACGCATAAAAAGAATAAAATCATTGAAGAGGGAACTTTCAAATTAAACCATATCTATAAGCACTTGCAGCAATTCTGCGGGCTTTCACTATTGATGGAAATAGTTTATTTTAAGTTCCGAAAAATGCATAAAGCAAAAAAAATTCTGAAAAATGAGCGTTAGTGTAACAAGACATAAAAAAATGCTGGATGACCTGCTGAACTTATGCAGAGAAAATCTTCCCTCCGTTGACGAGAATCTCGTCACAAAGGCATTCAATTTTTGTGTTGAAGCTCATAGGAACGACGTGCGGTCATCTGGTGAACCGTACTTCACCCATCCTTACGAAGTAGCTATGATAGTGGCTAAGGAACTACCCCTGGATGATATTACGGTTGTTGCCACCCTTCTGCACGATGTTGTAGAAGATACTGAATTCAATATTGACCTCCTGGCAAAAGAATTCGGGAAGGAGGTTGCAGAAATTGTTGATGGCGTAACCAAGATCAGCGGTATCTTTAAAGGGCAGGATATTACAAAGGCAGAGAACTATCGTAAACTTTTGCTCTCGATGGTAAAAGATGTGAGGGTAATACTTGTGAAGTTTGCTGATAAACTGCATAATATGCGTACTCTCGAATTTGTAAATCCCGATAAGCAGAGAAGAATTGCTCAGGAAACCATTGAAATATATGCTCCCTTTGCGCACAGGTTCGGGCTAGGTCAGATAAAGATTGAGCTTGAGGACCTTGCATTTAAATTTCTGAATAAAGAGGCTTATGAAGAGCTTGCTAAGAAGGTCAGGGGAAGACGTAAGGAAAGAGAATCATATATAAAAAAATTTATTGAGCCGATTGAAGATGTTCTGAAGGAATATAAACTCGATTATGAAATAAGCGGCAGGGCAAAACATCTTTACAGCATTTATCGTAAGATGGTCAGACGAAATAAACCTTTTGAAGAAATTTATGACCTGTTTGCTATCAGAATAATTCTTAACACTGAAAACTCTTTTGATTGTTATACCACGCTCGGAATTGTTAATCAGGTTTACCTTCCTGTTCCCGATCGCTTCAAAGATTATATATCCATTCCGAAGACTAACAATTATCAATCAATACACACAACAGTTATCGGGCCGGAAGGTAGACCCGTTGAGGTTCAGATCAGAACCCGGAAAATGCACGATGTGGCTGAAAAAGGTGTGGCTGCTCACTGGCGCTATAAAGAAAACAAAACAGCAACTGAAAAAGATCTCGAAAACTGGGTAAACTGGATCCGCGAAATTTTTGAAAACTCATCTCGTGACGAGGCAAGGAAAGACCTGCTCGAAAGTTTTAAACTTAATCTTTACCAGGATGAAATTTATGTGTTCACTCCGAAGGGAGACCTGCGCCGCCTGCCGGTGAACTCGACCCCCGTTGATTTTGCTTTTGACATACATAGTAAAGTCGGCTACCATTGCATAGGAGCAAAGGTTAACGGTAAGATAGTTCCGCTTGATACAATTCTGCACAGCGGTGATCAGGTTGAGATCATTTCTTCAAAAAATCAACACCCGAATAAAAACTGGCTCAAATTTGTTGTTTCTCACAAAGCTAAAACTGCAATACGCCGTTGGATAAATAAAGAAGAAGAAGCTATTGTTAATTCAGGGAAGGAACTTTGGGAGAAAAAAATCAAAAAGTTAAAGTTAACTTTTAATTCAAGTGACTTTTCTAAACTGGTTAACACGTTAAAGTTCGAAAATCCCAGGCTCTTCTTCAAAGCAGTTGCACAGGGCAATGTGAATCTTGATGAGGTTCTTACAGCAACAAAAGAAAAAGAGAAAAAAGAGAAAGTACCGGTAACGGAATTCGAAAATTTTGCATCAATGACCCGGAGCAATGTTGGCGGTGTGCTGGTTGACGGCAAAGACTCTGACATTCTTTATTCTTACGCAAAGTGCTGTAACCCGATTCCCGGTGATCCGATAGTCGGTTTTGTAACTGTGGGTGAAGGCGTAAAAATTCACAGGAAAACCTGCCAGAACCTCATGAAACTTTCTTCCGAAGAAGCTAAAAAGCTTGTTTCTGTTGATTGGCCTGAAACAGAAGATTCTTATTTTGTTGCAGGGCTTGTAATTATCGGAGAAGACTCTCCGGGTATATTAAATGATATTTCACATAACATCGTTTCCTATCAGAATACAAATATTAAATCAGTCAACATTTCAACAAACGAATCAATGTTTGAAGGAAATGTTGCAGTGCTGGTTCAGAACATTGATCATTTAAAGAGAATTATTGAACGCCTTAAAAAAATTAAGGGGGTTTTTTCTGTTGATAGATTTGAAGGCGTAACTGCTTAAACACGGATGGTTTTATTGTCAGATTCCACAGAGAACAGGTTACTTGCAATAGATTACGGCAGCAAGCGGATCGGACTTGCACTGAGCGATCCGCTGATGATATTCGCTTATGCATATAAAACCATTCTTAACGATGCCAACCTTTGGGAAAATCTTACAGCAGTTATAAACGAAAAAAAAGTCAGTAAAATTTTACTTGGTATTCCCGACTCTGACGCTGGAGGCAAAACATCAGTAAAGGAACAGATAATCAAATTTAAAGAAGACATTGAAAAGAAGTTCAGGATTGAAGTAATTCTTTGGGATGAAAGTTACACTTCATCAATTGCAGCAGACAATATCCTTGAATCAGTTAATAAAAGATCGAAACGGAGGGATAAAAGTTTATTGGACCGGAATGCTGCCGCTGTAATACTGCAGGAATATCTTGATAGTAAATAAAGATTTGAGTGGCATTTTTATTTCAGGATAGCGACAGTCTTGTTTGACATTTAGAACTAACTAAACTATTTTCGAACATCAGAAACTCAATTATGGAGCACACATGACACTTGACGCACTCGGAATGATAGAAACCAAAGGTTTGGTCGGTGCAATTGAAGCAGCCGATGCAATGGTTAAAGCTGCTAAAGTTGAATTAATAGGCAAAGAAACAATAGGCGGCGGCTATGTTACCGTAATGGTAAGAGGTGACGTGGGAGCAGTTAAAGCTGCTACGGATGCAGGCGCTGCTGCTGCACAAAGAGTAGGTGAGCTTGTTTCTGTTCACGTAATCCCTCGCCCGCATTCCGAGGTTGAAGGTATTCTTCCTAAAAAGAAATAATAGTTTATGGCAAGAGCACTGGGTTTAGTTGAAACCCGCGGGCTGGTGGCTGCAATTGAAGCGGCTGACGCTATGATGAAAGCTGCCAGAGTTGAGCTCGTCGGTAAAGAAAAGGTCGATCCTGCAATGATCACTATAAAGGTTGTTGGTGAAGTTGCAGCAGTTAAAGCATCTGTTGATGCCGGGGCAGCAGCAGCTTCCAGAGTTGGTGAACTTGTCTCAACTCATATTATCCCGCAGCCGGATATTCAGCTTACTAATCTGATTCCGGAAATAACAGATACTAAAAAAGAATTTATCAAAGAACAGAAAACGGTAAAACCTTCGCCTGTACCTGTTAAAAAACCTGAACCGGAAGTAAAAAAGGAAGTTAAAAAAACACCACCGGCAAAACCGACATTATCAGTTCCTCCTCCAAGTGATACTATACAAAGATTAAGAGAAGAAGCTCTGAAGTCAGATCAGACAAAAAAAGAATCAAAGGATCTTTTCAGTCATTCTGTTTCTGAGACAAGCAAAAAATTAAGTGAAATTGAAAACTTAAATGTTCATGAGTTAAGGAGGCTTGCAAGGAGTGTTAAAGGTTTCCCGATCCAGGGCAGAGTGATTTCTAAGGCAACACGCTCAGTATTGCTCAACTATTTTAAAGAGATAGGATACTGATTAAATACGTCTGAGTTTATTCTCAACTCCACTTTTTAATGTGGAGTTTTTTTGTTCCCATTTTAACTTATATTTGTGCTGTGAAGAAGAATATCCATATAATTTTGATATCATTAATCTTTTCTGTTATACTGTGGGGATCAATCTCTCTTTCCAACGATTACTTTACAACAATAGATGTTAAACTTAAGCTTGTAAATTTTCCGGAAGGCTACACCACAGGCTCTCAGCTGCCTGAAAGAGTTACAGTTAAGATACGCGGAAATGGCTGGAAGCTGATTGCCGTTACTTTAGGAGCAGATGTTGAATACGTGGTTTCAGCCCAGGGTGACAGCGGAAGAAAGTATGTTAACCTTTACAATTTTCTGATTGATAACCAGTGGATATCGCACGGCATCGAAGTAATTGATATCAGTCCTGACACTCTTTCATTTTTTGTGGAAAGAATTATCAGTAAAAAAGTAAAAATAGTTCCCGACTTCGCAATAGACTTCAAACCGGGGTACGGGCTTGCTTCCCCTGCAGAAATTTTTCCCGATTCAACCGTTGTTTTTGGCCCTGTAAGCATCATCCGGAATATGAATGAAGTTAAAACCGAGTTGATTAGGTTCGAAAATCTTGATGGTAAAAAGATCCAGCAGGTTGCACTAAAAGACAGGCAAGGATTGAGTTATGAAAACAGAGTAATAAGAGTTGCGCTTGATGTTCAGAAAATAATTGAAAAAAATCTGGATCATCTCCAGGTTGAAGTTCTTGATGTTCCTGCCGACCGCGATGTTGTATTGTTACCAAATCGCCTAAGCATAAGTGTTCGCGGCGGAATTGAAATACTTGGAAAACTAAATACATCTGATATTAAAACATTTGTCCATTACCGGGATGTAGTGCTCGATACTGTTGGAAGCATTTCCCCGAGAATCGAGCTGCCGGAAAATATTTCTTTGGTCTTTTCAAGACCTGAACGATTAAGGTATATTATAAAGAAGTTTAATTAACAGGATAACATTTTTTATCCGCACATTTTTCCTTAATCATTATAAAAATCATGTTCATTACTTTTGAAGGAATCGACTATTGCGGTAAAACAACCCAGGTTGAACTGCTTAAAAAATATTTCGAAGAACAGGGCAAATCAGTAATTCTTATAAGAGAACCGGGGGGAACGGAAATCTCGGAAAAAGTAAGATCTATTCTTCTTGATAAAAAACATAATCACATGGTAATGGAAACCGAGATATTTTTATTCTCGGCAAGCAGAGCGCAATTAGTCAGAGAAAAAATTCAACCTTCTCTCCAAAAGGGAATTTATGTAATTTCCGACAGGTTTCATGATTCTACCACTGCTTACCAGGGTTTCGGAAGAGGAATTTCACTTGAGGCTGTTATGCATATTAACAATCTTGCAATCGGAACAACTATACCCGATCTGACTTTCTTTATTGATATTCCGGTTCAGGAAGCAGAAAAAAGAAAGCATCTGAAAGAAGGTGAGCTTGACCGGATCGAAATAAATTCAGGTTCATTTTATGATAAGGTTAGGGAAGGTTATCTCTATTTATGTGAAAGGGAAGGACGGTTCCGGATTTTGGATGGAACCAATTCAATTGATGACATACACTCGATTGTCGTTAAGGAAATATTAAATTTTGAAAAGAAGGAGTTGATATGAAATTCGGCAGATTGACAAAGGCAGTCCTGTCACTGCTTGTAATCATGCTGTTTGCCGGCTTCTTTCCCGGTAATGATGATATTTATTTCAGAATCTCCAGGAATATGGAGCTGCTCGGCAAGGTGCTCAAAGAGATTACATTCACTTATGTTGATGATGTAAACCCTGATGAATTTATGCGCGCAGGAATAAAGGGAATGCTCGGTTCCCTTGACCCCTATACAATTTTTGTAGATGAGACCCGAAAAGATGATATAGATCTGATCACAAACGGTAAGTATGGCGGAATAGGAATTTCGATTGGAGTAAGGGGGGATGACGTAACGGTAGTTGAAGTGCTCGATGGATATTCCGCACAAAAGCAGGGATTAAGAATTGGTGATATTCTGATTGAAGCTGCGGGTCAAAGCATATCTGTTGATAATATTGATAAGATATCTGCATTAGTTAAAGGTGAACCGGGCACAGAGGTGCATTTGAGAATTCTTCGTAATGACAGAAAGGACACTCTCGATTTCAATCTTATAAGAGAAGAGATCGTTATCAGGAATCTTACTTATTATGGATTTTATCCCGAAAAAAGTAATAACGTTTATCTGAAACTTTCGAATTTCAGCCGGTCTGCATCCGAAGAGTTGAGAAAAGCGCTTAAGGAATTGAAAGCCGAAAGAGAAATTAAATCGATCATACTAGACCTCCGGAATAACCCCGGAGGTTTGCTGGATGTTGCAGTAGATATATGTGATAAATTTCTGGCCAAAAATCAGCTTATTGTAACAACACGAGGTCGCAGCCCGGATGATGATAAGCATTACTACTCTATACAGGAACCGATGATTGGCGAAGCCAGACTGGTAGTGCTTATAAATGAAGGCTCCGCTTCTGCTTCCGAAATTGTTGCAGGTGCTTTTCAGGACCACGATCGCGGTGTAATACTTGGCACAAAATCCTTTGGCAAAGGATTAGTTCAAACTATAACCCCACTTAGTTATAATACCTCGTTAAAGATCACTACTGCAAGATATTATACTCCATCAGGCAGGAGCATTCAGAAAATTGACTACTCAAAAAAGAATAAAGTTATTGCTAAAGTTGATAGTGTAATCTCAACTCCATTCCAGACTGATAACCAAAGGATTGTGTATTCTGCCGGCGGGATTACACCTGACTCAGTTGTCGTATTTGAGGTGCAGGGCGGATTAACCAGATACCTGCTGGCACAGGCTTTCTTCTTTAAGTTTGCAGATCATTTTTATTACCAAAACCCGGCGTTTGATTATAAAACTCTGAATAATGAAAAGCTTTTTTCAGACTTTAAAAATTATTTAGCCGGTCATGAATTTAATTACCGTTCGGAAGGTGAAAAATCAATTGATATGCTGATTAAAGATGCTGAAAAGAAACAATTTGATAAACAACTAATTGCTGATCTTAATAAAGTAAAAGAGCATTATTCAAAAATTGAGAATTCTGAGTTTGAAATATTCAAAGATGAAATATTGCGGGAACTCAGAAGTGAACTCGCAGCGAGGTATTTAGGACCGGAAAATAAAATCAAAGAACAGCTCCCGTTTGACAAACAGTTCCAGGCTGCACTTGACATTCTTACAGATAAATTTGCATATGATAAACTCTTAAATATTTATTGATTGATAACCGTTTGACTCATTAATTCAACCTATGAAATTAGCCGAATTATCATTGAGTAAAAATCCGTTATACCAGAAGTGCCCGTCTTGTGCATCCATCAATACTGTTTTCAGGTCAAGACCCCGAAACTTTACTGAAAAGCTGATTAGGCGAACTACGTTTTTCAGAACTTACAGATGCAAGCAATGCGGCTGGAGAGGTTACCTCTCCACACTTACAATTACAAAGCGATTTTTGAGAGATCTGTTTATTTATCTTGTAATTGCTGCTGTTTCCGGTTTTATCGTTTTGCAGATACTAACAAGATTTATCAGATAGTTTTCTTATTGTGATCAAAAGTATTAAACAATTAATTATTGCTTTTGTTAAGAGATTAAACCCCCGCACATAAAATTATTTTTTAACTTTTGTTTTATATACAAGTTTTTTTAATTTTGGCTTTCAAAATTTGATCACTGTTAGCCTATCAGGATACAAATAAAAAAGTATTCTGCATTATCTTATTATTCAATAATAACAATATATAAACCTGATTTCGGGGAGAAGGTTTTTACCCGAAGTCTTATTTAAGTGTATGATTACTCCCGAATTACTTACAGGTAATTAATGAAGAATTCCTTACTGGATTACATACTCCGGATCCGCCTGCCTATTACAATATTTGTAATTTTAACATCGTTTGCTTTAACCTATTTTCTCTCACGCGCTGAGCGCGATGGGATTGGTTATACACCAGATCAACCGATTAATTACTCTCATAAGCTCCATGCAGGTGATCTTAAAATTGATTGCCAATATTGTCATGTTGGTGTTGATAAAGGTCGCCATGCTATGGTGCCCGCAGTTGCAACTTGTATGAATTGCCATACCGTTGCCAGAAAAGACAGACCGGAGATAATCAAACTAACTCAATATTATAGCGAAGGCACAGCCCTTCCCTGGAAACGAATTCATAAAGTGCCTGATTATGCTTATTTCAATCATAGTGTGCATGTAAATAAAGGTATTGAGTGCCAAACCTGTCACGGACCAATTGAACAGATGGATAAAGTCGGGCAGATGAATTCATTCACTATGGCAAGCTGTCTGGACTGCCACCGAAATGCACACGACAAACTGCCTGATCTTCAGCAGGTTAATTTAGGACCGGATAACTGCTTCGCTTGTCACCGTTAAACCGGAGTTTAAATGGAAATTGAAAAAAACAAAATAAAAGCTATCAACAGAAAAAATTTTTTTACAAAAATTGCAGCCGGATTGTTCGGTTTTGTTCTTTTGAAATCAATTCCCTTTAGTGGTTATTTCACGAAAAATAAAACTACACAGATCAGACCGGTTGTTAAATTAAATCCGCTTGCTGTTAGTAGAAATAAAACAGGTATAAAGAATGGCTGAGAATAAAGACGGATTAAATGTTTCCGAACAGAACGAACCCTTACAGCCAAATTATTGGCGAAGCTTCGAAGACTTATACAGGGATCCGGCGCTGCTTGAAGAGAGTCATCACGAATTTAAAGAGGGTGTTAAAGAGGACTTTAATCCTTCAAATCTCTCTGGCATGTCTAGGCGAAAGTTTCTTGCACTTATCGGTGCATCCGCCGCATTAGCCGGTGCCGGCTGCTCTGATTATCCGGATAAAGGTGAAATTATCCCTTATACAAATAAACCAGAGGAAATTACACCCGGTAAAGCCAATTACTATGCTTCAATTTCATGGGCTGACCCTTCAGGTACAGGCATTCTTATAAAGACGAGAGAAGGAAGACCTATCAAAGTTGATGGTAATCCGGACCATCCTGTATCAAAAGGAAAGGTGAGTGCGCAAACCCAGGCTCATATAATGAATCTATATGATCCTGAGCGCCTTGATTCCCCTCTCGAAAAAACTACGCGCGGGTTGTTTACAAAATCTTCATGGCAAAATGTTAATAATAAAATTATTTCAGCTCTCAATAACATTAATGGAAAAGAAATTGCCATCATCTCGCATAAGGTTCAATCTCCTGCAACTAAAAAAGTTTTTGATGAATTTATTTCGAAATATCCATCCGCAAAAGTTTATTCTTATGAATTATTTAATTCTCAGATAAGAAACTCTGCCTGGAATAAATGTTATGGCGGCGAATCCTTCCCTCTGATAAAATGGAACAAAGCAAAGGTTATTCTGGCACTTGAAGCCGATTTCCTTGGTGTTGGTGAAGATAAAGTTGAGAATGCACGGTTGTTCACCGAAGCCCGAAATGTAACTGACATTAAAAACTTCAGCCGGTTATATTCTGTTGAGGGTAATTATTCTCTAACCGGAATGAATGCCGATTACAGATTGAGGCTGCGCCCCGATGCTCAATATGAATTTGTGATGTGCTTACTAAATGAGATTATCAAAAAAGGCGGCAGCCGCATTAATTTCGATGCGCAAATTTTTAATAATTTCAGGCTGACTAATTTTGCTGAAAAATATTCTCTCGATGCCAAAACTCTAAATGTATTGATAGCCGACTTGATTAAGCATAATGGTGAATCAATAATTTATGCAGGCAATTCCCTTTCTGAGAATGTGCATATTGCAGTAAATCTCCTGAATGAAGTACTCGGTAACCGGGAAATGTATTCTCAGGAATCGGCAAAAGTGGATTTGCTTCCGCTCTCAGCAAATGAAGATTGGGGTTCGCTGATCAGTTCCATGAATGGCGGACGAGTAGGAATTGTAATTCATTTCGGTTCAAATCCGGCTTATCATCTTCCCGCTGATTATGAATATGCATCAGCCGTAAGCAAAGTTCCTGTAGTTATAAGTTTGGTTTCCAAAGAAAACGAATCATCGGTTATTTCTGATTATGTATTACCCGATACCCACGACTTTGAATCGTGGGGCGACTGTAAAAACAGAACCGGATTTTACGCACTTCAGCAGCCTGTCATTGCGCCACTGTTTAATGCTCGTCAAAAGGAAGCGGTATTACTTAACTGGATTAACGGCAATGCTGATAGTTTTGATGAGAAAATTTATCACCAGTTCCTGATGAATAACTGGGAACAAAACATTTATCCGGGTTTACGTTCCAAAATTAAATTTAAACAATTTTGGTATGGAGCATTACACGATGGAGTGGTGAAAAGTTTTGATTCACCGACCGGTATTGGTACTTTTAACGCATCTGTTGTTCAATCTCTTCCCGTTTCAATTTCAGAAACCCGGGGATATGCACTACTACTGAATGAAAGTCCGTTCATTGGTGATGGAAGGCATGCACACAATGGCTGGCTGCAGGAAATGCCGCATCCGGTATCTAAAATTTCATGGGATAATTACGCGGCTGTTTCGGAATCTACAGCAATAGAGCTGGGTGTTAAGAACAATGATATGATCGAAATTAAAAACGGCAGCCGCTCACTAAAAATTGCTGTGTTTGTACAACCCGGAATGGCAGATAAAACAATTGCTATTGATCTTGGATATGGCAGATCTGCAGCTGGTACAATCGGGACTGGCATAGGCTTTAATGCAAATTTACTTATGTCCAAAAATATTCAGTTTTCTCCGTGGTTGTACTCATCTGTCTCTGTTTCCAAAACAGGCGGCTCGTACAAATTAGTTTCGACGCAGGATCATCACAAGTTTGATGATGATATGATTCAGGACCTTCACTACAAGCGGGATATTATTCAGGAAGGTACGATCGAACAGTATCTTCAAAATCCCAAATTCATAAAAGAAAAACATCATGGTCCTTTAAAGAGTTTAAATCCTTTCTATGATTACACCGGCGTTAAATGGGCAATGTCTATCGACCTGAACAAATGTACAGGTTGTGCGGAGTGTGTTGTAGCCTGTAATGTTGAAAACAATATTCCTGTTGTTGGTAAAGAGCAGATTGACAAAGGCAGAGAAATGATGTGGCTGCGGATTGACCGGTACTATTCCGGTTCACCCGATAATCCTAAAACAAGCGTTCAGCCGATGTTATGCCAGCATTGCGATCATGCACCGTGCGAAAATGTTTGTCCGGTAGTTGCAACAACACACAGCCCTGACGGGCTTAATCAAATGGTTTATAACCGCTGTGTTGGCACCAGGTATTGTTCAAACAACTGTCCTTATAAAGTAAGAAGGTTTAATTACTTTAATTTTCGAGATTACTTTAAGAACGGATATCAGGAAAATTCGATCTTTGCTCTACTGCATAACCCTGAAGTAACAGTTCGTTCGCGTGGTGTTATGGAAAAATGCACTTTCTGTATCCAGAGAATTATGGAGGCACGCGAAGATTCAATCAGAGAGAACAAGCCGCTTAAAGGCAGCGATGTAACCACCGCCTGCCAGGATGCCTGCGGTACCAATGCGATTAAGTTCGGTGATATGAATGATCAGGATGATCAAATAAATATTTACAGAAATCATGAACTTGGTTATGTAGTTCTTGAAGAGTTGAATATCAGACCGAATGTTACCTACATAGCCAAATTAAGAAATATCCATACGGAGGAAGCACTGTGACCGTTGACTATTCCAAAGAACTTCCTGTTGTCGAAGGACGACTAACCCTCGCCCAGATTGAAGAGCTTGTTGCCACTCCACTGGATACCCGGCCGGATAAAAAGTTTTTCATTGCTCTAACAATCAGCGGCAGCTTACTCTTGTTTGGAGCATTTTGTGTAGCGGTTACTTTGCTTACAGGTATCGGTGCATGGGGAAATAACCAGCCAGTTGGTTGGGCATTTGATATTGTTAACTTCGTTTTCTGGATCGGCATCGGACACGCGGGCACCCTGATTTCAGCAATTCTTTTCTTGCTAAGGCAAAAATGGAGAACCGGTATTGCCCGTTTTGCTGAAGCAATGACAATCTTTGCGGTAATGTGTGCAGCTATTTTTCCGATCCTGCATACCGGTCGCCCCTGGTTAGCAGGATACCTAATGCCTTATCCGAATCAGCATAGTCTCTGGATAAATTTTACCTCTCCTCTTATTTGGGACGTATTTGCTGTATCAACCTATTTTACTGTTTCTCTTGTTTTCTGGTATATCGGTCTTATTCCTGACTTTGCTTCACTTCGTGACAGAACGGCTTCGAAAATCAAAAAGATTATTTATTCAATTTTTAGCTTAGGATGGAGGCATTCGCACCGCAACTGGCAGCATTACGAAAAAGCTTACATGCTGCTTGCAGGATTTGCTACACCGCTTGTGCTTTCAGTTCATACGATTGTTAGTTTTGACTTTGCCGTTTCGATTATGCCTGGCTGGCATACTACGATCTTCCCGCCATACTTTGTTGCCGGTGCAATATTCTCAGGTTTTGCTATGGTGGTTACTGTTCTTGTATTTGTAAGAAAGATATTTAACCTGGAACAGATAATCACATTAAACCACCTCGAGAAAATGAACAAGGTTATTCTTGCTACGGGTATGATGGTTGGTTATGCTTATGCAATGGAATTTTTTATTGCGTGGTACAGCGGTGTTCAGTTTGAACAATTTGCCTTCATAAACAGAATGTTCGGACCTTATGCATGGGCATACTGGATAATGGTTTCCTGTAACGTAATATTTCCTCAATTATTCTGGGTAAAGAAAATCAGAAGGTCTATCCCATGGATGATGGTAATTGTGATTTTTGTTAACGTAGGTATGTGGTTTGAGCGTTTTGTAATTGTCGTTACATCTCTCCACAGAGATTTTCTACCCTCAAGCTGGGGTTACTACACGCCTACATTATACGATACCGGAATACTGATCGGAAGTTTTGGGTTATTCTTTACACTGGTAATCCTGTTCACCAAAACATTACCGGTCGTTTCTATCTCAGAAGTTAAAGCTGTAGCTGAAGGCGCACAACCTTCGCATCACGGAGGGCATAAATAATGAATACTGAAAAAAAACTATACGGACTAACTGCCTTATTCGATACGCCTGACGAGATAATCAAGGCTGCTGAAAAAGTTTCCGGTTCAGGCTACGAAAAGTTTGATGTGCACACGCCATATCCGGTTCACGGTATGGATGATGCTATGAAGTTAAAACCTTCAAAGCTTGGTATAATTACCCTTTTATTCGGTTTAGCAGGCGCTGGTACTGCATTACTTTTTATGTACTGGGCTCTCACACTAGATTACCCTATGGTAATTGGAGGGAAGCCTTATTTCGCTTTACCTGCATTCATTCCGGTAACTTTTGAAGTAACAGTTTTACTTGCAACACTCTCCACAGTTATAGGAATGCTGACTTTCTTCTTCAGATTTCCGGAGAACGACCACCCGCTTCATGATTCAGAATATATGAAGCACGTTTCAAAAGATAAGTATGGCATTGCAATATTTGCTGAAGGTCCAAAATTCAATGAATCAGCAGTTAAAGATCTGTTCCAATCTTTGGGTGGAAAGAATATACAGGTTGTTTATTATCCTGTTAAAGAAATTTATCCGGTCTTTCAGCCAAAGTTTATATTATTCCTCGCGTTGGTTGCAATAATAACATCGGGTGGCACTTACTTCACTCTTAACAAACTGATGTTTATGGATCCTTTCAACTGGATGATGAACCAGCAGAGAGAAATACCTCAATCCAGAAGCCACTTCTTTGAAGATGGTTTTTCAATGAGGGTTCCTGTGCAGGGAACTGTTGCCAGAGGGTTTATGCCTTATCCATATAAAGATGAACCGGTTCCGGGTGAAGTTTTAAGCAATCCGACTTTCCCTGCAAGAGAGAACATTGAATTAGGTCAGAATAAGTATCTTACATTTTGCAGTCCTTGTCACGGAGATTATGGTGATGGCGACAGCAGGCTGCGAGGACAATTTCCCAACCCGCCAACCTTTCATTCCAATCGTTCAAGGGAAATGTCGGATGGAATGCTTTATCATATTATTACCGTTGGTCAAAACGTAATGCCTGGTTACGCATCCCAGGTAACCCGCGAAGAAAGATGGGCAATTGTAAATTATATCAGAGTATTACAAAGAGCTAAAAATGCCACCGATGCGGATGTTGAAATGATAAAAAAGGAGTCTGCTTCAAATGTCGGAAACTAAATTAGACTATAATAAAAAAGAATTGCCGGATAAACTGGTCAGGCTCGGTTATGCCCTGCTTATAATCGGAACTGTTTTAGGCATCGTAGGATATTACACCGACAGCACAAGGGCTGCTTACACTTATTTGTTGATGTTTATGTTCGTTCTTAGTGTTGGTGTGGGATCTTTGTTCTTTGTGGCGCTGGAATATTTAGCCGGTGCGGATTGGAGCACTCCAATCCGGCGCGTACCCGAATATCTTGCTTCAACAATACCGTTTTTGGCTATTCTGGTTATACCATTATTATTCAGCATTCACGACCTTTTTCACTGGTCACATGCTGAAGCTGTAGCCGAGGATAAATTACTTGCAGGAAAAGCGCCCTATCTGAATACAACTTTTTTTATTATCAGAGTATTCGCATGTATAGCGATATGGGGAATTTTTTATTTGTTTATGATAAGGAATTCTCAAAAGCAGGACGCAACAGGTAATCAGAATCTTACAACCAAAAATATACGGCTTGCAGCTATCTTTATGCCGGTGTTTGCAATAACAATTTCAATTGCAGCCATAGATTGGATGATGAGTCTTGAACCTCATTGGTTCTCAACAATTTTTGGAGTATACTTCTTTTCCGGAACAGTGCTTGCATCGCTGGCAGCAATTACGTTTGTTGTGGTTATGCTGAAGGAGAAGGGTTATTTTTCAAAAAGAATAACCAACGATCATCTCTACAGTCTTGGCGCATTGATGTTCGTATTTATAAACTTCTGGGCATACATTGCGTTCTCACAATATATGTTAATCTGGTATGCCGATCTTCCCGAAGAAACTTTTTGGTTTATGCAGAGATGGGAAGGAAGCTGGGCAGTGTTTTCGATCCTGCTGATAATAATACACTTTGTTATTCCTTACGCTGGTCTGTTATCACAGCCGGCAAAAAAAGATCCGAAACGATTGAAGATAATGTCTCTTTGGATACTGTTCGCTCATTTTTATGATTTATACTGGCTTATAATGCCTAATATGGAAGCCTCTAAACAAGGTTATGTATTTAGCTGGATTGACTTCACATTCCCTGTTGCAATGATAGGATTAATCATCATAATATTTAATATGAGAAATAAAAAATCGAATTTGATGCCCGTTGGCGATCCTAAACTTGAAAGAGGGTTGAACTTCAGATTATAGTTTTTAAAAGCTTTCAGCTTTTGGAGATAAACAGAATATGCTTAAAAATTTAATAACAGTAATTAAAAATAATCCCGGAAGAGTTTTTGGACTTGTTTATCCGTATATGCTGGTTCTTTTAACCGGGCTTGGATTGTATTACATCAGCAATCTCGATCAGGTGGCAAGACAAAAAGTGCCTGTCATTCTTGCCGTAGAGGAAACCGTAAAAGAAGAACTTAAGTTTATTGAAGCCAGGGTTGTTCCTCCTGTGGACGTTAAAGTGATAGGAAAACCCTCGCAGGAACTGATTGAAAAGGGGAGAGTACTTTATCAGGCTAATTGTTCATCCTGTCATGGCGATGAAGGCGTTGGTGCGGGTCCCGCTGCAATCGGATTAAATCCCGCTCCGACAAATCTTACCGTAGCAGATAACTGGAAGAACGGCTCAAAAATTTCCGGTATCTATACTACACTGGAAGAAGGTATCCCGGGAACTGGTATGATAGCGTACGATTTTATGACTCCTGAAGAAAGATTTGCACTTACGCATTATATACGCGATGCATTTGTTCCGGATCCGCCTCAGGATACTGATGATGAGCTTGCAGCTTTAGACCAGCTTTATCATCTTTCCGAAGGTCTGCAGCTTCCTGCCCAAATACCGCTTGATAAGGCGATAGATTTGGTAGTAAATGAAAACAGGGTTAAAGCTCAGAAAATAACTGAAATACTCCGAACAATCTCAGAGGATAGTAAAAATGAAGCTGTAAGCCTTTTTGAGTCGATTGTAACTAGTAAAGGCGAAGCAGTTGCGTCTCTCGTTTCAGGTAAGGATTGGGTAAACAACGAACAGAAATTTGTAAAGATGGTAACTTCAACTGTTAATCAAAACGGCTTTACAGGAAAAGTTTTTAATCTTTCTGATACAGAATGGACAATGCTGTTTAACTATTTCAACAGGCTTATGTAGAGGAAAATCAGTTTAAGATGAAAACATTTATTAAAATTATTTTGATCTCATTCTGTCTTTTCGCAGGTGTTATGGCTGATAATCAATCTGACCGGATTGAGATCGGAATTGACGAACAGCTCGGAAAAATTCTACCGCTCGATCTGTCATTTAAAGATGAAAATGGTAATGATGTATCTTTGCGGGATGTATTCGACAAACCAACAGTGCTGGCATTCGTTTATTACAGTTGCCCGGGTATATGCTCACCGCTTATGAGTGAAATAGCTGAAGTTGTTGATAGAGTTAATCTCACTCCCGGTGAAAACTACCGTATAGTTACTATCAGTATAAATGATAAGGAAGATTATCAATTAGCCTCACAAAAGAAGAAAAATTATCTTGCACTAATTGATAAGCAATTTCCTGTTGATTCATGGTTATTTCTCACAGGCGATAAGCAATCAATAATGGAAGCAACTGATGCCGCAGGATTTTACTTTAAGCAGGAAGGTGATGATTTTGTTCATTCAGGCGCTTTGATATTTATTGATAAGAATGGTAAGATATGCCGCTATCTGTTCCCGAATTATTCAGACAGAAGCGGATATAAAATATTGCCGTTTGATTTTACAATGGCGGTTACTGAAACTGCCCAGGGTAAAGAAATCCCAACGGTTGCCCGCTTTTTAAAGTTTTGTTTCAGCTATGACCCCGAAGGCAGATCATATGTTCTGAACCTAACAAGAATATTTGGCGCTGGAATTCTTGTACTGGCTATAGCGTTTGTATTATTTTTAACCATTAAACCAAAGAAAAATTTACCCGGAATTTCCGGAGATAAGAACATAACCAGCAGAGGTAATTAAATATGTTAAGTGATGCAGCTACAATGAATAAGAATGGTGAACCGAGTTATCTTGAGTATAAGGGTAAAGGAACCGGATTAAAGTCCTGGATATTTTCTACCGATCATAAACGCATTGGAATATTATACCTCGTTTCTCTTCTTACATTTTTTGCAGTTGGTGTTATTTTCGGCTTCCTTATGAGACTAGAACTGCTCTCGCCGGGCAGGACAATCATGGATCCGCAAATGTATAACTCCATCTTCACACTTCACGGTGTTATAATGATCTTCCTCTTTATAATACCCGGGCTTCCGGCTGTATTCGGAAACTTTTTTCTTCCGATTATGATCGGTGCGAAAGACGTTGCCTTTCCGCGCATCAACTTACTCTCCTGGTGGTTGTATCTTATTGGAGGTTTGATGGCAATTGCTTCTATTTTGATACCAGGCGGGGCTGCTGATACAGGATGGACTTTTTACGTGCCCTACAGCATCAGAACGGGAACAAACGTGATCTTTACAGTTTCTGCAGCATTCATTTTAGGATTTTCTTCCATCCTTACCGGATTGAACTTTGTTACTACATTACACCGTATGAGAGCCCCGGGAATGTCATGGTTCAAAATGCCCTTGTTCATTTGGTCTCTGTATGCTACTGCGTGGATACAGGTTTTAGCCACACCGATTATTGGAATTACTTTATTACTAATTATTCTTGAACGCTGGCTTGGAGTCGGATTGTTTGATCCGTCACTGGGCGGCGACCCGGTTTTGTTCCAACACCTTTTCTGGATTTACTCTCATCCGGCTGTTTATATTATGATACTTCCTGCGATGGGAATGATCTCCGAGATTATTCCTGTATTTGCACGCAGAACTATTTTTGGTTACAAGTTTATTGCATTTTCCAGTATTGCGATAGCATTGTTTGGTTCACTTGTTTGGGCGCACCACATGTTTACCGCGGGAATGAGCGATACCGGAATGTTCATATTTTCTCTCTTGACCTTTCTTGTAGCAATTCCAAGCGCTATTAAGGTATTTAACTGGGTAGCTACATTATATAAAGGTTCTATCATTACCGAACCGCCTATGTTGTATGCACTTGCATTTATCTTCCTGTTTTCTATCGGCGGGCTTACGGGCGTAATACAAGGTGCAATATCAGTAAATATTCATATTCATGATACTTCCTTCATTGTAGCTCACTTTCATTACGTGATGTTTGGAGGAACCGGCTTCGGAATTTTTGCTGCATTGCATTACTGGATGCCTAAAATGTTTGCACGTTTTTATAATCGTAAAGCAGCTAAGGTAGGATTCTGGACTTTGTTCGTTGGTTTTAATGTTCTTTATTTCCCTATGTTCATTATGGGCTGGCTCGGTATGCCAAGACGATATTATGATTATTTACCGGAGTACCACATCTATCATTTAATTTCGACAGTCGGAAGCTGGATACTCATACTCGGGCTTATAATCATGTTTACAAATCTTATAATCGGAATGAGGAGAGGTGAAAAAGTAACCGCTAAAAATATCTGGGGCGGCGAAACACTGGAGTGGCAGGTTGATACACCTCCAACCCTGGAAAATTTCCATGAAATTCCTGTTATAAGGGAGCGCCCATACGCTTTTAAAAATAATGAAGATGTAACTATTGCACAGGAGGTTAAGTGAGTTCGCACGAACATTCGGCAGCCGTTCACGTTCACAGAGATGATGAAGGCGCACGCCTTGGCATGTGGTTATTTCTCTTTACCGAATTGCTGCTGTTCGGAGGGATGTTCTTTCTCTACTCTGTTTACAGGTTCATTCATTTCGATGAATTTCACATTGCAGCTAAAGAACTTAATACCCTTATCGGAACGTTCAACACAATATTGCTTTTAACAAGCAGTCTTACAATGGCATTATCCATTGCTGCAATTCAAAAAGCTAATGTAAGGCTTTCATTGTTCTTCCAGGGTCTTACCATTTTAATGGGAATTGGCTTTATGGTTAATAAATATTTTGAGTGGACGGCAAAGTTCCATCACGGAATTTACCCTGGCGGGGAGGAACTTCTCTCAAAAGGACAGGGAGAAATTCTTTTCTTCGGTCTGTACTATGTAATGACTGGCTTGCATGGTCTTCACGTTATTATAGGTCTTGTTATTATTGCAGTGATGATGAGATTTACTGCAAAAGGTATTATCAGACAGGACAGTTATGTTAAACTGGAATCTGCCGGACTGTACTGGCACCTTGTAGATATTATCTGGATTTTCCTTTTCCCATTATTCTATCTTATTACCTGAGGCTTTTGAAATGGATAAACACGAATCACACGAACATCATTCACACGGCTATGGCATTTACATTTTGGTCTGGCTAGGATTGATGACACTAACAGCCGTAACAGTTGCTGTTGCAGGTATAGATTTCGGACCACTAACAATAGCAACAGCGCTTTTTGTTGCTTCGGTTAAAACGTACCTGGTTCTTACCATTTTTATGCATCTCAGCATTGAACAGAAAGTGTTCAGGATATTTTTAGTTGTGGCATTATTCTTTTTGATTATCTCAATAGTTCTATTATTCGCAGATTATTTATTTATGTAAGGTGAAAAATTTTATGATTGCAGCCGGACCATCAAATTTTGTTGAGTCTGTTGACAGCGCTTTTATTTTTATTATTGCTGTATCGGTTTTCTTTCTGGTTCTTATAACAGTAATGATGATCTATTTCGTTTTCAGGTATAGCAGTAAAAGAAATCCGAAAGCAGTAAATGTTCACAGCAATACAGCTTTGGAAGTAACATGGACAGTTATTCCCACTTTGCTCGTGCTCGCCATGTTCTGGTTTGGATGGGTAGGTTACAAAGAAATGCAGGCTGTGCCCGATGATGCTATGGTTGTTGATGCAACCGCGCAAATGTGGAAATGGACATTCAAATATGAAAATGGAGTGCAGACGGATACACTATATGTACCATTGAACAAACCTGTCAGAATAGATCTTCATTCACTCGATGTGAATCATGCTTTTTATATTCCGGCTTTCAGAGTCAAACGGGACGTAGTTCCTAACAGAGATAATTTTGTCTGGTTTATCGGCAAAGAAGCAGGTTCCTTTGATATTGCATGTGCAGAATACTGCGGGCTTAATCACTCCTATATGTACACGAAAGTTGTGGTAATTTCTGATAACGACTTTCAATTCTGGTTAACCGGTGAAGCAGAAAAACTTTTGGAAAAGTCGGAGTAGGTTTTAATCAATCAGGCATAATGAAAGAAAAACTAAATTTAATATTCGAGCTTACCAAAATTAGAATAACAGCATTTGTTACTCTTACAACTGTGTTCGGCTATGTGAGTGCATCAGGAAAACTTGATACGGGCGCATTAACTTCCGCATTAGGAATTCTGTTACTTGCCTGCGGCTCTGCGGTAATAAATCACTACCAGGAAAGACAGACGGATGCATTAATGGAAAGAACAAGAAAGCGCCCGATTCCATCGGGAAAAATCAGTGCCGCTAATGCTCTGATGATTGCAATTGTTCTTTTAACAGCAGGGTCGCTGATACTATTTGCAGGTTCAGGTTTCCTGGCTCTTAGTTTAGGCTTGCTGAATCTTTTTTGGTATAACGCGCTCTATACACCACTTAAGAAGAAAAATGCACTTGCAATTATTCCGGGTTCGGTAGTTGGCGCAATCCCGCCAACGGTAGGATGGGTTGCTGCCGGCGGATATATTTTCGATGCTCAGATACTTTTAATTGCATTTTTCTTTTTCATCTGGCAGATTCCTCATTTCTGGCTGTTGCTTATGGTTCTCGATAAAGATTATGAAAAGGCAGGTTTCCCGACTGTTACACGAATGTTTTCAGTAAATCAGTTTGCACGTATCACTTTTGTATGGATTGTTGCAGCAGTAATTGCCGGCTTATTGATCCCTGTCTTCGGCATAGTGAAAAGCCCGGTAATATTCATTACGATATTCCTGGTCGGTGTCTGGCTTACGTGGAATGCTTCGAGGATGCTTGGTTCGCCTGAAACAAAATTGAACGTCAGATTCGCATTCAGAGATATAAATTTGTTTGCACTTTCGATAGTAGTTTTAATCTCAATTGATATACTTATCATTTAATCAGAGAGAAATTAAATGGAGCTTTTAGATAAATTAGTTTTACCACAGTCATCCGAACACATACAACTGCTTCACTACTTGCTGATGTTGATATTCTTTTTATTTATTCCGTTTATCGGAATGATATTCGGCGGTACGGCGCTTTCTCTGTACTTCAAAAGAAAAGCGGGTAAAACCTCGAACAACAACTACAGCAGATTTGCAAAAGAAATAATAGAAATTGTTACAATAAATAAAAGCTCCGGTGTAATACTCGGGATAGTTCCGCTCCTTTCAGTTGTAATGATGTACGCACAAATTCTTCATACAGCAGATATGACAACAGTTGGATTGATTTTGTTTGCCTTTTTACTTACCAGCGTGTCAATGGTTTTAATTTATTCATACCGCTACTCGCTCGGATTTAAAGGAATTTTTGATGCCTTGGATACCACTGCAAGTCAGAATGAAGTAATTGCAGATGACTTCAATAAACTCAGCAAAGGAACAACGAGAATGAGTTTGCGGGCAGGGAAGTGGGGCTTATTATTTTTGTTCATTGCTCTTTGGATTTTTATTGCAGCCGTTACACAGGTGTTTTATGTAGATGAGTGGGGTAAACATAACATCTTTTATCTGCTCTTTTCCTACAAAGCCTTACTCCGGTTTTTATATATGATCCTGGCTTCATTCACTGTTACGGGTGTTGTAATTCTCTTTGCTTTTTTCTATTGGGAAGGCGGTAGGAAATTCATTAATGAAGAATACAAGCAGTTAGTCTGTAAAACAGGTGTCAATCTTGCACTATATTCTGCCTTGATAATACCTTTGATAGCAGCGGCAGATCTCATAATTCTGCCGGCGGAAATTTTATCTCTTTCAGTTTTTGCTGCTGCCATAACAGGTATATTACTGTTGTTTCTTGCATACAATTATCTTTACGTGCTGACAAAGAACGGGAATTTGAAATACAGCGGACATGCATTTTTCGCAATTATTTTTGCATTGATGGCTTTTATTGTTAAAGATCAGCTTGCAATGAGCAACTCAACAAAAACTCATGCTGCTGTACTAAATTATGATTTCGAATTGTTCCTTAGTGAATTACGCGGCGAAGGGTTAGAAGGTGAGATTGTTAATGCTGCAGAAATTTTTACCACAAGGTGTTCGTCCTGTCATAAATATGAAGAGAAACTAGTTGGTCCTCCATACAATGACGTATTGCCGAAGTATGAAGGGAAAGAGAATCAACTGATTGCATTTATTCGTAACCCTGTAAAGGTTGATCCGGCATACCCACCGATGCCAAACCCCGGATTAAAACCCAATGAAGCGGAAGCTATTGCCATTTATTTATTGGAAGAGTACAAAAAGCGTTAACAGAAAAGTCACTGTTTGAACAGCGCCGGATACAGCTTGCCGGCGCTTTTTCATTTTAAATGGAATTCTGCTGAGGGGTTTTAATTATCGAATATGAGTTTAACCTTTGTGCCTTCATTCTCAATACTTTCAATCTCAAACTCGCCGCCATGAAGTTCTGTAATTTTTTTAGCGATTATCAGCCCGAGCCCCGAGCCTTGCTGGTCATGAACTTTCCGGTCAAACTGCATATAAGCGCCGATTGATGAAATTTGTTCCGGAGTCATCCCACTTCCGTTATCATTTGTATAAATCATCACACTAGTGTCATTCGACATTACGATAACATGAACCTGGTTGCCGTAGTCTGAAAATTTAAAAGCATTATTTATAATTTCAGAAAATAATATTTTGGCATAATCGTCAGACATTCTCAGAGGTGAGTCTTCAATATCCATTATGAGGTCTTCTTTACGTCCAAAAGTAGCAGCTATTTCCCTGGCTACAGTTGTAATAACTTCACCCGGATTTATGTAGTAGGAATTTCGCAGTGATTTAACCATTTCAGGATCTTTGGAAATTAATTCCAATTCAGTATAAAGAAGAAAATTTTCAGTCAGCTTCTTTAACCGCTGTGCATCGCGCATAATACACGTCAGCATTTCCAAAGATTCATCTTTACTTAAGGTGTCAAATTCTTTTATGAGTAAGTCGGTAAAGCCGATTATTCCGTTAAGAGGAGTATAAAATTCATGGGGGAGTGAAAAGGATATATTACCGCGCAGTTCATTTATTTTCTTCTCTGAGTTTTTTAACAACTCGTCATACTTGTCAATTACGCTGTTTACAAGTTCACGAAACTCATCAGTATCGAATGATTGATTAATATAGTAAGAAGACCCGTTTTTGCTGTCCGGATCATGTTGTTTCCCGTTATCATAAAGATAAATGATAGGGATATTCAGTGAAGAGACTCGCTTTAAAAGATCAGAATAGTTTTCATCCTCAGGATCAACAGCGTATGAGCGGTTGCATATTAATAGACTTGGCAGCCTTTTAAGCGTTGATCTCAGAGCAATAGTTGTATTGTCAGCAACGAAAATATCGTATTCTTCCTTGCCGAGGGCATCAAGTATTGAGCGAACAATATCTTTGTTCTTCTCTAGTAAAATTATGTTTTTCATAATTCCTGTTTTATCTCAAGCTGGACCCCTCACAGCCAATATTTACTCTGAAAAATTAAGCATAAATTCATCAGAATAAAATAAAAATCTCAAATTTTCGAATGATCGTTGAGTTCATTTATGAGACCTGATTCAGGCTGTATTAACTATTCTGTTACGAAATACAGATTTTGCAGGATTGCATTGAACTTAATATGTGACTTTATTATTATTACAAAGAATTTCAAATTAAATAAATAACCAGCTGGTTAAACAAGCATTGTGCTTACCAGCGACCATTAATTTTTGGAGTATAACTATGAAAAAACTTTTTACAATTTTTTTATATGTGGTTCTGTATACATTTATATCCGTAGCGCAAACCGAGACTAACGTTATCTGGCTGAATAATTTTGCAGAAGAAGAGTATAAAAAGTGGGAGATGCAGCGTGCTGAGGCAGAATCTCTTGCCGCATTAATGGGTATCCCGGTTTGGTTCGAATATGCTGATGGGAGTGTTATCGAACTTCAAAGATTTGAACATGGACTTCCTGTTTATGATGCCACAGATAATCTGAATGCTGCACGAACTATAAGCACTAATCACGTTTGGTCAGATGGTTTGGGAGGGTTTAATCTCTCCGGTTCCGGGCAGATTATGGGCTTATGGGAATCGGGAGGATATCCACTGCCAAATCACCAGGAACTTATTGGCAGAATGGTTCAGATGGATGCGGGTTCACCTGTTACACAGCACGCTACACACGTTGCCGGAACACAGATTGCTTCTGGTGTCAATCCAAATGCTATTGGGATGTCGAATGCAGGAACAATTCATTATTATAATTCGGCTAGCGACTTGTCGGAGGTAGCGGCCGCCGCCGCCGCCGGGCTGAGGGTTACAAATCATTCTTACGGTGCAATCAGGGGTTGGAGGTTTAATTACTTTAATGATAATCTTTGGGCGTGGTTGGGTGATGTAACTATTAGTGAAACTGAAGACTGGCAATTTGGATTTTACAGCTCAACATCTGCAGCGTGGGATAATATGCTGTTCAATGCACCATATATACTGGTTGTGAAAAGTGCAGGTAATGACAGGGGTGAGGGGCCTGCACCCGGCACTACGCATTGGGTTTTTCAGAATGGGTCGTGGCAGCTATCTCAAACCGTAAGAGATCCTGATGGCGGACAGGACAGATTTGATTGCATCAACGATCATCGAGGCATAGCAAAAAATACCTTAACCATTGGTGCCGTTGATGATATTCCCGGAGGATACCAGAATCCTTCTAATGTAATTATGAGTTCCTTCAGTAATTGGGGTCCTACGGATGATGGAAGAATTAAACCTGACGTTGTTGCTAACGGTGTTTCACTTACATCTTCAAGTAATACATCACCAACAGCTTATGCGAATCTTTCCGGTACTTCAATGTCAGCTCCGAATGTTTCCGGTTCAGTTGGATTACTGTTACAACATCAACAAAATCTGTATGGCAGCAATCCTCTTAGGGCTGCAACAATTAAAGCATTAATAATTCATACTGCCGATGAAGCAGGCGCTGCACCAGGTCCGGATTATACTTTTGGCTGGGGATTAATGAACACTTTATCCGCTGTTAAACATATGCAGTTAAATGCAGATGTTGGTGGAAATATGCTGATCAAAGAAGAAGTGCTGAGTAATGGTGGACAATTTGATTACCAGGTGCAGTCAAACGGTCAACAGCCGCTGGTTGTTACAATTTCATGGACAGACCCTTTGGGCACACCTCCTGCGCCTGCGCTTAATCCACCGAATATAATGCTTGTGAATGATCTTGATGTACGGATTATCGGACCCGGTGGTAATTATTTACCATGGATTCTCGACAGAAATAATCCTTCGCTTCCTGCTGCTGCCGGAGATAATATCCGTGATAATACTGAGCAGGTGTTTATTGAAAATCCACCGGCTGGTAGTTATACAATCCGGGTTACTCATAAGGGAACACTGCAAGGCGGTTCTCAGGCATTTTCGATGATTGTTAGCGGAATAATAATTCCTGTGCCGGCTAATGTATCACTGATTTATCCGCCAAATGGCGCAACTTCTCTCGAAGTAAATCCAATGATGAACTGGAGTATGGCTGATAGAGGATATGATTATCATCTGCAGGTATCAGAGAATGCGCAGTTTACCTCACTCGTCGTTGATAAAATGTTAAAAGGCATAAAATATCAGCCGACAGAACTGCTGGGTATTAAAACTTATTATTGGCGTGTCAGAGCTATAAACAGCGGTGGTGCGGGTCAATGGTCCGACATATGGTCATTCACAACTATGCTGGTTCCACCACCCTCGCCATTACTATATCTACCTGACGATAAGACAACAAATGTTTCACTCGATGTTGACTTTCTTTGGGGGACCTCTCACTCTGCTGATAACTACAGGCTGCAGGTTTCAGCCAATATTTTGTTCTCTCAGATATTATTTGATGATTCTACTCTTACTGACACTTCAAAATTAGTTACAGGTTTGCCCGATGGTACCA
The DNA here is from genome assembly GCA_037447335.1 of Ignavibacteria bacterium. Classification (GTDB taxonomy): domain Bacteria; phylum Bacteroidota; class Ignavibacteria; order Ignavibacteriales; family Ignavibacteriaceae; genus JBBIGV01. The sequence continues at coordinate 166,643 of JBBIGV010000001.1, forward strand.
GAATATTCTGGAGAGTGAATGCGAAAAACCAGGCTGGTTTTGGACTTTATTCACCAGTCAGAAGATTTATTACTTTGCTTCCTCCACCATCTGATTTAACGGCAGTATATAATGAAGCCGGATATGTTGAATTAAACTGGACCGACAATTCGCAAAATGAAACCAAATATTTCATACAAAGGAAAGTCGGTGCAGACCCATTTGTGAGTATTGATTCTTTAGGAGCAAATGCAAACGCTTATAACGATGCATCAGTCCTGGCAGGTCAGACTTATACGTACAGGGTGTTTTGTTCTAACACTGTGGCTGTATCAGATTTCAGTAATGAAGTTCAGGTTACGACAGTTGTTTCAGTTGACGATAATAAATTAAATCTGCCGGAAAAATTTGAGTTGTTTGCTAATTATCCGAATCCGTTCAATCCATACACAACCATTAAGTATGCATTGCCATTCGACAGCTATGTGAAAATTATTATATATAACCAGATCGGAGAGGTTGTAGATGAACTGGTTAATAATCAAAAAGCTGCAGGATACCACGAAGTAATTTTCAGGTCAGAGAATTTTTCATCCGGCGTTTATTTCTACAGTATTGATGCAGCGCCGCTTGATGGGAATGATACATTTTCTTCGGTTGGTAAAATGATTTTACTGAAATAAATCCGTACTGGTTTAAAAAGAGAATATGGTTATATTAGTAATATAAAATTTATAATTCAGACGGATTTTAGCGTTTTTAGTCCCGGTTTTAATTTAAACCGGTGCATTCAAAATACCTGTAACAAAATCGATTTTTAAGCACTTCATTATTTGTATGATTGAAAAAAATAGAGTAATGAAGCATCTTTCTCGTAAGAAAATAAGACTAATGCTAAGCAACAAACGAGGTTACTAATGTTAAAAATTCTTTTCTTGTTGATCGTAATAGGGTGTTATTTGACCAATGCACAGGTTACATACCAGGGCCCGGCAACCGGGCATGTAACCAGTGGGGTAATGGTTTCTACTGATGGTTTTGCTCGCTTACCATCCTTTCCTGATCCGGTTGAGCAGCGTGTAAGAAATTTGATCGAACCTGAAATAGAGTTTATAGAAATTGACCTTCCACCACCTGAAATCCAGCCGCTTTACTTTGAAGACCCGGCTGTTACCGGCAAAGAATCAGGTACATCTGCTCAAACAGTACTGTTAAACAGTTTTCCCGGTATTATGATGACTAACTCAATTCCTCCCGATCCACATATTGCTGTAGGTCCTAATCATGTAGTGGCAGCGGTTAACAGCAGGTTCGCAATATGGGATAAAGAGGGTAATTTGTTGAAAAATATAAATGCAGATACATGGTATGCTTCCACTATTTCCAACCCCGGCGCATTCGACCCGCAGATTATTTATGATCATTATGCACAAAGATGGTTTATGATATATTATTCAGAGCAGGAAGCGAGACATTATTAACCCTCGGCAAAGATAAAAAACATCTTGGTGCAGAGATTGGTCTGATAGCTTTGCTCCATAGCTGGGGACAAACCCTGATAGAACATCCTCATCTTCATTGCATAGTACCTGCAGGCGCTTTAACGGAAAACGGGAAAAAATGGCTGGCAATGAAGAAAGGTAAAAAGCAGGATTTTTTCATTCACGTAAATGTTATATCGGACTTATTCAAAAAAAAGTTCTTGTACTATCTGAAAAAATCTTATGATAAAGGTCAATTACAATTTAACGGTGAGATAAACTCATATACGGACCAAACAGAGTTTAACAAATTGCTCAATGAACTTTATTCAAAGAAATGGATAACGTATTGCAAACAGCCCTTTGGCGGAGTGGAACAAGTAATAAATTACCTGGGAAGATATACCCATCGTGTGGCTATAAGCAATCACCGTATCAAAAGCATTGATGATGGAAAAGTAATGTTTAGCTGCAAAGATTACCGCGATGATAACAAGAAAAAAGATATGACACTTGAAGCCGGAGAATTTATACGGAGATTTTTACTTCACATTTTACCTGCTAACTTTTACAAAATAAGATATTACGGCATCTTAAGCAGCAGAAACAAGAAATTAAAATTATCCCAATGCAGGCAGTTATTAGGTGCAGAAAAAAAAGCTGAAACTAACAGAGCTCTATATTGGACATCAAGAACCAAGGTAGCTTAAATAAATGACTTTATTTAACAAACATTATTTTTTCTTAATTGTAACTTTTCCCTTGAAGCATTACATTACTGTCCGGTTATCAAATACAGCTATACCTCCGTAGGAAAAGAGAAATGAAGAGGTTATTGTATATTGATAAGAACAAACAAAAAAATGAATCATTGATTCTCATTGAAAATGAACGCTTTAATTAGAACCAATTGAATAAAATCAGTTATAATTTTATGTTACTGCACAATCAGAAAAACATATTAAGCATCTTTAACCATTGCATAGATAATAACTTATACAGAAGGCAATAGAAGTATAGAATTAATAAAGAAAAATGAGACAATTAAATACCCATAGAAAGACAATGACGGCTTCGCACAACTATATTTTATCCGAAATTGAGCCGTGTAGGCAGTTCAAACTTTGTGCGGATAATAATATTTTTTGTGAAGCGTTTGATATTTTTTTTGTCTCAATTTCGGATAAAATACTAAACTTAGTGTATTGCGCTGAGATAGAAATTATAAACTATCCATTATTTTCAGCAGCCGCCTTCTTAAATAGTCCCGGTTTTACTATTAAATTTTTTCCATTAACAAAACAGGAGTAATATAATGGCTTGTATGTTGAAACCGCTATTAAGAGTATTCTTAATAATGATCTCAGCAGTGTTATTTCTCGGGTTAACGTTGAAATATACTACCCTTGAAGAGATGACATTAGGTTCCCATCTGATAGTATCAGGTAAAGTGAAATCTTCTTATTCCGTCTGGGAAGATAAAAACATCTACACCTATTACACTATCGAAACCGATGAAGTTATAAAAGGTCAGAACATCGGTTCATCTGTTGTGGTAAAACAGCTTGGTGGAAGGGTAGGGGACATTGCTCAGGAAGTATCCGGCACACCCAAACTGCGGGATAATACAGAAGCGCTGCTTTTTCTGGTTGACTGGAAAGATGCGTACTGGATTCACTCAATTGCACTAGGGTATTATCAGATAGTTGAAAGAGATGGTGCGCGATACGCAGTTAATAACTTCAATAATGTTCATTTTGTCGATTCGGAAGATGGCAGAAAAGTCAGCCACAAAGATCATCTTAAAACCGAATATGATCTTGCTTCTTTGAAAACTGACTTAAGAAACATTATTAAGAAAGTGCAGGAATAACAGCCATGAAAAACAAATCATTAAAACAATTAGTAATGCTTGGGCTTCTGCTGCTTTTCTCAGGCTTCTGTATAATAACCGATTTTAATGGTGCTTACAGGATCTATTTCCCGCAGGATATTCCTTTTATTTATCGTTTACATTCCTCAACCCCGTCTAATTATTTTCCAGTTGTTTGGGAAGCAGCTATGGAGTGGAATAAGGTTGATGGTTCATATTTCGCATTTCAGGAAGGACCTACTACTTCAAACGGAAACCTTGGTTTGAATGGTGAAAACCTTGTATTCTTTGATTTACAGGGGCAAAACTTTGCTCCCGGGACAAATGTTATTGCATTTTCTTTAACGTGGACATCTTATACAGGCGGTTTTCATGCAATCGAGTCTGATTACATTTACAATGCACGTGATTTCCCTCCGGGATTAAATGGTGAACCCGGACTCCAGGACTTACACCAGATTTCTGTGCATGAATTAGGGCATCACCTTGGACTTGATCATACGGGATTGCCAAGCGGGGCAAGCAGCGGATGTGGTCCATTGGTTCAGCAAGCTGTTATGTGGGCTTTTAATGCTGGTGGCGATACTTCCAAACGCCGTTTACACATTGAAGACATCATGGGTGTGATCGCTTGCTACCCTAATTGGGTTATTCAAGGTCATGTAAAAGCTATCGATAATGGTCAATTCATTGAAGGTGCAAAAGTGCAGCTTAATGGAACTATTGGTGCGGATATCGGACCTGTAATAAATCCAATCGCCAATCGCCGAAACAGGGTTGGATTAGTTAAACAATTTCTTATGAGTGATAATTCGGGTAACTACAAGAGCGTTGTGAAAGACAAGGATTTTGAACTTGAAGTTGATATATTCGGTTTTTATCCTAAAACTCAACAGGTTGCTTTCAATCCTCCTTCAGGTGTTGGTAATACTCAATTCCTCACCTTTGATTTTGATCTTATCCGTACACCTCTTGTTCAGCTCAGCGTTGGCGTTACTGATTCCGTTAATAATTATCCTGTACCATTTGCTTACGATATTTATTGGGTTGAGAGGCTGGATTCAGCTCTTATTTCATCACAAACCGGGTCCAACGGATCTTTTTCTGAAACTGTCTCAAGCGCTGAGTATTACAGAGTTGTTCTTAAGTTTAATCACCCTTACGTATATCAAAAAGTATTTGATAGCCTGTACGTTTCGGAATCAGGATTATCTGTGAATTTCGGTACCAAACCCGTCAATAACTTATATGTGATTGATACTGAAAACTCCAATGCACAAAACTCATATCTGAATGTACTCAATCGATCGGGTTATGAGTTTGCTATCTGGAATAATACTCAAAATGATTCTTCACTAAGCATGGGCTATTTCCAGCCATTCTCGTATCCGTTAACTTTAATCTGGGTTACAGATAAAGACTCTCCTGATAATTTAACTGCTGCGGACAGAATGCTGCTGCAGGAACATCTGAGAGATGGAGGAAGATTAGTCCTTTCCGGAAGGAATATAAGCCGTAATTTAGTGGGAGACTCTCTTGTGACCAACTATATTGGTGTTGAATTCAATTCCAACCAGGTTGCTTTTCCGGTAAGAGGTTTTGATAATGATCCTATCGGAAATGGTTTATCATTTTCAGCGGCAATTACAGTTAAAGATCGACTTGATCTTTCAGAACATCCTATTGGAAATGTATATAAATCATTTTATTATGGTACCGGCGCAGCAGATACCGTAAAAATTGCCGGTGTCAGATTTGAAAGTAATACATATAACTACAGAGGATTTTTTATGGGCTTTGGTCTTGAAGTAATAAACTCTGATATTGCTGCAGAGATCATGGAAAGAGCCCTGGACTATACGAATGATACCGGATCAACCTCTTCAGTTGGCGAAACACAATCCATGCCTCTGGCATATTCGCTAAGCCAGAATTATCCTAATCCGTTCAACCCGAATACGGTTATTACATTTTCAATTCCGCAGAAAGAAAAAGTTGAATTGAAAGTCTATAATTCAATTGGCGAAGAAGCAGCAGTACTGGTAAATAAGGAAATGAACGCCGGTGTTCACAAAATTGAGTTCACTGCAGGTGCGCTCGCTTCAGGTGTTTACTTCTACAGGATGAGGGCAGGAAGTTTTATGGAAACTAAAAAACTTCTCTTACTCAAGTAAGAACTCCAATCACTCAATAAATAAGGCTGTCCCAAATAAAATTATGGGGCAGCCTTTTTATTTATTCAATAACATTTTCTTATAATCAGTAAAATTATCCACTCTCAACCGGTAAAAATATATTCCGCTTGGGATATGATCGGCATAAAAAGTTACACTGTGGGCGCCGTCGCTCTGATATTCATTATCAACAAGTGATATAATTTTCCTTCCTAAAAAATCATAAACTGTTAAATCAACATTAGCTGAAACAGGCAATTCATATTTTATTGTTGTAGAAGGATTGAAGGGGTTAGGAAAATTCTGATATAACGTATATCCGTTTATGGTGTTTGGATTTTCATTCTCAATATTCATAGCGCGCGGTATAAATTTATAAATTGCTCCTTCCTCACCCACCACATAGCCGGTTTGCGAATCAATAAACTGAACTGAAAAAATTATACTGCTATCCGGCGTTTCCTTTTCAAACCAGGTATCTCCTCCGTCAGTAGTAACTATAAATTTGTGCCCTGATGCAGACCAGCCATCATTCTGATTTCTGAAACTAATTGAGAAAGACAAACCGTAAAAGGGAAGTTCTTCATATGTCCATGTTAAGCCGGCATCTGTTGTCCTGATATTGCCAGTGCCAAAAAATCCTTCCGGGTCCCCGGAAAGTGTAACCACATTCAACGAATCTACAATGTAAATATCAAAAATTTCATCCGGGCTGATACCAGTTGCAGACCAGTTTAATCCGCCGTCAGTAGTTCGCCATACTACGCCAGCCATATCAATAAAGCCGCCGCAGGCATACCCTAACGTATTATTGAAAAACTTAAACTTATATACCGGCAGTCCGGAAACAATATTCGATTCAATCTGAACGTGATGCCAGGAAGTTCCTCCGTCTGAAGTTCTCATAAGATATTGCCCGCCAATAAATCCTTTAAGTGTATCGAGAAAATAAATGGTTCACATAAATACGTTTTGCACGGGAAACTCTTCAGCGGTCCAATCATCACCACCGTTTGTTGTTTTCAAAATGATTGAGTTGAAAGGCGGGACATTTCTGAAAGTAACTGCCCAACCGTTGTTGTTATCGAGAAAGAAAATATAAGTAATCCAAAAATCAACCGGGGTATCCTGTATTATCCAATCCTCACCACCGTTTGAAGTATGAATCACTACACCATCCGCACCGGCAGCCCAGCCGTTTAGCTGATCTGTAAAGAAGACGTTTCTGAGTGTGGAAGAAACCGGGCTGTTAAGCTTTGTCCAATCCGTTCTTTTCTGAGCGTTTGAGACAAAAAATATCCCCGATAACAGTATTAGTAAAAATAATTTTCGCATCATCTTTCTGAAAGGTATAAATTAGTTCTTAGTTGAAATATTTTTTTATTGTAAAAAAGGAAGAGA
>JBBIGV010000002.1:0-108197 GCA_037447335.1 Ignavibacteria bacterium
GTTTAATTTAAAAATCTGTTCAGGATATTCTTAAAAAGGAAGAGAACTGTTTAAGGTATAATAAACCATCAGGAGGACTTCTTCTATACAGCGAACAATTATATTGAAATTTCTGAGGTTTTTTTCAACTAATTTTCTTATACTATAACTGAAATTTTCGAATAATTGATGTAAGGCGAAGTCATGAATTTTTGCCGTTACTTCCGATAAAAAAACTATAAAACATAATTTAACCTGAAGTATTTTGTCGCAAGTTTATGGCATCTCCGGAATTATTTATCAGCGAGCTTAAAAGAATGTTAAATGATTTGTTCATCTATACATAAGCTTGCGTAAATAATATTGCGCCCGGCTGATTGACGCGGATTATTCAGATCCGCAGCAGTCTCTGAAGATCCCGGGAATACAATTACATCAATATTAACATGTGCGTAGTCTAAAAAGATGATATAATTCAAAGGAGGTGAGGATTAAACTTGCATAACATTAATTCTTGTTCATTTTTAATAATAACTTAAATATTGGAGGCAAAAATGTTAAGGAAAATGTTTAGCGTTCTTATTTCTTTTGCTTTACTTATTCTGTATTCATCTAGCTTATTCTCTCAAACGTTTCTTACTCATAACACCGGAAGACTTCAGGCGACAGTCTTTAATAATGGTTATGTTGGTCATGTTTGGGATGGTACACAGGGACAAGGAGTCAGGTTTTTAACTAATCTTGATGCTATGTTCACAGCAGGAATTATGTTCGGTACTGCTTCATCAGGAATAAGGGGGATGGTTGGTAGTTTTGTGTCGAATAACGTACCAATAGTTGCAGATATGATAAATGTAACTACTTATACAGGTTTTTCATCGAATGCATTTTTCAATGAGATTGCGACTTGTGTTTATCAGGAAAACCAGGTAGTTCCAAACCGGCTTGGATTAGTTATCACACAGACAAGTTACTCAAATACAAATGATGATTTTGTTTTTGTCGCATATAGTATTTCTAATCCAACATCAACCGGAGTATTTGGTCTTTATGTTGGTATGTTTGCAGACTGGGATGTGGGTTTAAATAACTATCTTCTTAACAGAGGCGGCTTAGATGCTGGCAGAAACATGCTTTATCAGTGGGAAGCCAGCACAACTCCGGCTGACCCAAACTATTACGGAGTTGTGGCTCTCAGTGGACTTGCAGGAGGAACCACTACATGGCTTTTCCCAGGCAGCGGAGGTACAATCCGTGATACACTCTTCAAATGGATATCTTCAATTAGTGAACCGCAAGCAGTAGTTGAAGATCACAGGATGTTTATTGGTTCGGGACCGTTTAATATCAACCCCGGAGGAACTTTGCTAGTAGGTTTTGCATTATGCGCAGGCAATAATCTGGCAAATCTGCAAACTGCTGCCGACCAGGCACAGATTATCTGGGATAATATTATTGTGCCGGTTGAACTCACTTCTTTCAGCGCCTCAATAACTGTTGACGGATTTGTAAAACTTGAATGGACTACAGCTACAGAACTAAACAACAGAATTTTTGAGATTGAAAGAAGACAAGCCGATGGTCAATATTCTGTAGTAGGATTCGTACAAGGTGCAGGCACCTCTTCAGAAGAACAGTCATACGTCTTTATAGATAAAAGCGTTTCACCTGGTACATATTTTTACAGATTAAAACAAATTGATTTTGACGGCAGATATGAATACTCAAATGAAATTGAAGTTGAAGTAATAGGTCCGCTATCGTATTCTCTCAGTCAAAATTTCCCCAATCCCTTCAACCCATCAACAACGATCAGCTATCAACTGCCTGAAGATGATTTTGTATCCCTCAAAGTTTACAACTCTTTGGGTCAGGAAGTTGCTGAGCTTGTTAATGGTGTGATTTCTGCCGGAACACATTCAGTTGATTTTGATGCTGCAAGTCTGTCCTCCGGTATTTACTACTACACCCTGAGGGTTGGAGATAATAAATTTGTTAAAGTCAATAAGATGACTCTGATGAAATAATATCAGAATTATTATTTTTCTTTCCCTTAAGAGTTATCTCACTGGGATAGTATTTAATCAGCCGGTGTTCATCTGATACCGGCTGATTTTTTATAATCTGTTTGACAATATTGTCATCAAATTCGGGCTGCTGTTTATATTGATGGATAATATCGTTAGGCCGGCCATATCTGTCCAAAACAATTTTTTTATTTCGTTTCTACGAGACTCCGAATTCTCTGTCTGTCGAATTTATCTATAAGTCAGTAGGGGCGTTCAATTGAACGCCCCTTCTTTGCTGCATAAAATTCATCAGAAAATTAAGTGTCTGGCTTTGCCACAATTTAATTAAATCTTTAAAAAATATTTTGGACAGCACTGACGCCGGTTGGGTAATATTGAATTAAAATTCTTCCATATTTTTATCATACAAAACTATTTCGTAAAATTGCCCCTGCTATTTCAAAAAGTGAGTATAACCCTTGGAATTCAAAAACAACATTGTTGAGCAGATAGGCAATACTCCGCTCATTCGTTTGAACAGAATTAATCGTGGATTTAAGCCTCAAATATTTGCGAAGCTTGAATCAGCTAACCCGGGCGGCAGCGTTAAAGACCGCATTGGTTACAATATGATTGTTGATGCCGAACAACGCGGCGTGCTGAAACCGGGCGGAACTATTATCGAAGCTACAAGCGGTAATACCGGGATTGGCTTAGCTCTGACGGCTGCTGTGAAAGGTTATAAGTGTATTTTTGTTGTTACTTCCAAAGTAAGTGTTGAAAAAATAAATTATTTAAAAGCGCTCGGTTCGGAGGTGATAGTTGTTTCTAACCTTGTTGATCCCGAAAGCCCTGAATATTATGTGAATGTTGCAAAGCGGTTACATTCTGAAATTCCAAATTCTTTCTTTGCTTACCAGTATTCGAATCCTTCAAACCCGGAGATTCATTATAAAACAACCGGTCCGGAATCATGGAGACAAACAGACGGGAAAATAACTCATTTTGTTTCCAGTATCGGCACAGGAGGAACAATCAGCGGAACAGGCAGATATCTTAAGGAGAAAAATCCGAACATTCAGGTGATTGGCGCAGATCCCCTCGGTTCTATTTTCAAACATTATAAGGAAACCGGAGAGATAATAAAAGGCACTCCATATCTTGTAGAAGGCATTGGTCAGGATTGCCTGCCTGAAAATGTTCACTTTCAGTACATTGATCGGATAATAAACATAAGCGACAAAGAATCATTTGCGGCTGCAAGAAGATTAACTAAGGAAGAAGGAATTTTTTGCGGCGGCAGCACTGGAACTATTGTGCACGTTGCACTCGAAATTGCTAAAGAATGTTCGGAGAATGACATTATCGTTTTTATTGTTTGTGATACAGGCGAAAGATATTTATCCAAAATGCATAATATTGAATGGCTTAAACAAAACAGAATGCTTGATCCGCAGGTAAGAACTTTACGCGATATTTCGGATATAAAGAAATCAAAAGGCTTTGAAGAAATTGTTTCGGTAAAAGAGGATGATAAAGTTAAAGATGCACTTGAACTTATAACCAAAACCGGTTACTCGAATATTCCGGTTATGGCTGGCAGGCAATCGGTTGGTTCTATAAGGGAAAATAAACTGCTCGGCAAATTGGTTGAAAATCCTGCTTTATATAATTCGCCTATTCATCAGGTAATGGAAGAATCCCTTCCTATCCTCGATGCTAAAGCAGACATTGGCGAAGAAAAAAAATATTTGAAGAACAACTCTGCAATTCTTGTGAGTGATTTTGGATTGATTACGGACATTATTACGAGGTATGATTTGATTAATTTAGGTGTATGAAAGCCGCGTCTTTGAATATCGAATATTGAACAAGGAAGATTGAACAAGGAATGTTGAATAATGAATGAAAACCTAAAAAGAAAATTTGATCTTGAAGATCGGTTAATTGATTTCGCTGTTTTAATTATTGAAATATCGGAAAGTCTGAACAATACTCGGGCAGGCAATCATATTGGTGGTCAGTTAGTAAGATCAGGGACATCATCTGCATTGCATTATGGCGAAGCTCAAAGCGCAGAATCAAGAAACGACTACATTCATAAATTAAAAATTCTTCTAAAAGAATTAAGAGAATCATTAGTTGCGCTGAAGATTATTAAAAAAGTATTATTAGCAAAAAAGATTGAATTAGTTGAAAAAGGAATAACTGAGTGCAATAAATTGATTTCAATTTTTGTAAAAAGTATTGAGACAGCCAAAAAGAATAATCTTAAAAGCAAATGAAGGATAACAATACTTCGATATTCATTATTCCTTGTTCGATATTCATTATTCCTTGTTCAATATTCATTATTCAATTTGAAAATATTACGTCATAAACTGAAAGAATAAAAAATGGGCTTTTCTACAGATGCAATACATGCAGGACAAATTCCTGATCCGACTACGGGAGCGGTAATCACTCCTATTTATCAAACTTCAACTTATGCGCAGGAAGAACTTGGTAAACATAAAGGTTATGAATACGCAAGAACTCATAATCTTACCCGCCAGGCGCTGGAAAAAAATATTGCTGCTCTTGAAAAAGGCAAGTACGGTATTGCCTTCGCTTCCGGTCTTGCTGCTACACATGCACTTATGAGCCTGGTTAAAGCCGGCGACCATATCGTTACTTCAAACAATGTTTACGGAGGCACTTATCGTTTATACGAACTTAACATGAAAAGCTACGGACTGGATTTTTCCTGGGTTGATACAAGTGATTTGAAAAATGTTGAAGATGCTCTTCACGAAAACACCAAAATGATTTTTGTTGAAACTCCTACCAATCCGATGCTTAATCTTACCGACTTAAAAGGAGTTGCGGAGATTGCAAAGAAAAACCAATTAATTTCAGTCTGCGATAACACATTTATGAGTCCGTATTTTCAAAATCCTTTAGAGTGGGGAATTGACATTGTGCTTCATTCAACAACGAAATATATCGGTGGTCATAGCGATGTGATCGGCGGAATACTGGTTACAAGCAGCGATGCTTATCATAACAGGTTAAGATATATACAGAATGCTGCCGGCGGTGTACCGTCTCCATTCGACTGCTGGCTAGTTCTGCGTTCCACAAAAACACTTGCAGTAAGAATGAAACAGCATGAAGAAAATGCAAATGTATTTGCAGATTTTCTGCTAAAATTCGGTTATGCAAAAAAGGTGATCTACCCGGGGTTAAAAGATCATCCGCAGCATGAACTTGCAAAAAAACAAATGCGCGGATTTGGCGGAATGGTTTCAGCAGAGTTTAGTTCTCTGGAAAAAGCTAAGCAGGTTCTGAATAATGTTAAGGTTTTCACACTGGCTGAAAGCCTCGGCGGTGTTGAAAGTTTGATTTGCCATCCAGCATCAATGACTCATGCATCTGTACCGAAGGATGAAAGAGATAGAATGGGATTAACAGAAAGCCTGGTTCGTTTTTCTGTCGGCATAGAAGATATTGAAGATTTAATTGAAGATGTTAAGCAAGCGATAAAATAAAATAGTTTCAGGCGAAGCATAGTTTCTTTTGAGTTTAGGAATTTTATTATCCAAACTTTGGCATTTTTAATCCACTCTTCTCAATAACTTAAGCATTTCTTAATATTTCGGCGTAACCAGTTCAATCGTCCAAGTATAAGGGAAGTTCATATACTCTTGCAATAAAAGCCTGACTCTCTAAACTCCAATAATAAATGACATTATACTTATATTTAATCATAACTCAACGCATTACTGATAGAACTGTGATTTCAACCCGATATTTGAGTGTACTTTTTCCCTAATTATTCTTAATTTCACCCATAAAATTCTTTAATTATTGCCGATGTTATATGTTTAAACTGTTTTTCCGATCTTTCTTAATTATAGTCTTCTTTTTCTCCTTAAAACTTTTTGCGCAGGAGTTCGAAACAGAAAGAGATACTGTTGAAGTTTATCTTATTGATTCATTTATTACACCGGAAATACCCCATAAATTTGTTCTCTCATTCATTTCAAGCGAGGAAAGTAAATCCAAAGTAATTATTGAAAATATATACGAGGTTGTTGTAAGTGATGAATTTACCGATTCCCACAGGTTTGAACTTGATGTTTCCGGTTATGATTTTGAAAACCAGAGAATTCCATATTACATTTTTGTTGAAGATTCTAACGGAAATGTTTATCGCAGCGAAAAGTATGAAGTTCATCTTCCCTACGAAATCGAAATAGCAGGCGAATCTAACTTTCTTTTACTTTGTCTGTTTGGAGGAGTGGTATTTGCTCTGCCATCACCAACTTATGCTGACTTTAAAGGAGATGGATATTTCAGCCTTACAAAAGAAATTCCTATAATTTCTTTAAAATCCAGAAGTTTCTATTACCCACAAGGATACTTTGCAGTTGAGTATTCCCACATTTTCAAAGCGCCGGTCAAAAACTTATTGAGAGCAGGTTATAAGCATTTTATTGAATTACCATGGATTGAATACATTTCGCCGGGTGTTAGCGGATTCACGAACTTCAAAGGTTATAGCGGCGCCAGCCCTGAAGTTTCGGTTGGATGGTTCAGGATTTTCAGCACGTTTACCGTTTATACGAGGTATCGCTTCAACTTTAAACCGGGCGATAAAGGCAGCGAGTTCAATGAAATTTCAATTGGACTTTATTCGGGTTTCTTTTCAATTTATTTATAAAAAGTATGGTTATAAAAAAATTTTCTGAACAGGAATTAAAACCAGTTGCAAAACTTTGCAGGCTTAATATGGAGTACGATACCATGCCTGATTTTCTCCTTCAGGAAAAAACTTTCGGGGATGCCAGGTTTGAACCGCGTCTTACTCTTATAGTTGCAGAACAAAAAGATTCGCCTCCTATCGGATTTATTCAGGGTGTTATAAATTCTTCTGCAACAAATAAAACCGGTTACATCAAATTGCTTTGTGTTGAATCCAATTACCGGAGAAAAGGCATAGCTGCTGAATTGTATAAAAGAATCGAAAGGCTTTTCATTGAGGAAAAAGTAACTTCGGTAAGGGTTTACGAATGCCTTCCTAATTTTTTAACCCCAGGCATTGATGAGCGTAATCTTCCGGCACTGCATTTTTTTGAAAAGCAGGGATTCAAAAGAGTTGGTGAGTCATTTTGCTTCGGTATAGATCTGGTAAACAACAATTTCAATTATCAGTATGAAATTGAATTGCTTAAATCTCAGGGAGTAAGTATATTCTCAGGTGATGAAGTCGATAAACAGGAAATTATGAATTGGGTAGAGAGAGTGAACCCATTATTTAAAGAAAATGTTAAATCAGCAATTGAAAATAATCCTCCTTCAGTGATTATGATGAAAAGAAGCACGGGAATCGCAGCAGTATCTCTATATGAAGCTAATAACAAGGGCACCGGTACGCTCGGTCCGGTTTTCTATCATCCCGAGCTTGCCGATAAACTTATAATAATTGTTTCGTTTGGAATGGCTTTAAAGGGGCTTAAAAATCTCGGTTACCAAAAAGCAATCGCTCCAACTTGTCACAACAGCGAATATTACACTCTCATTCCTGAGTTTTACCATGAAAGAAAATTTTTTCGTTATGAAAAAATAATGGAATGATTTTCGGCAAAACTTTGTTATAGTCTTAGCAGAAACAACGATTTATTATGTTAAAGAATTTATTTGTATTTGTATTTATCTCTGCAACTCTTCTGGCTCAGACCGGCAGCATTAAAGGCAGAATAACAGACGGCGCTTCGCCTATCCCTTCAGTGAATATCCTGGTAATGAATACCGGCATTGGTGCGGTGAGTGATATCAACGGACGCTATGAATTAAGAAACGTTCCGATTGGTGAACAGGAAATCCGCTTCAGTTCGGTAGGATTTGAAACACAGTTTTTTGAATTAAACATTCAGTCTAACAAAACCATCGAACTCGATGTCGTAATGCCTGTAAAAGTTATTGAGGTCGGAACGGTTGAAGTTACAGGAATTCAGGGGCAGGATCAGCGGGATACGCGCACAAGCCTGATTGATGTTAATCCCCAAAGCGCTAAAATAATGCCCGGCGCTGTTGAGGATGTGTTTCGTACACTCCAATCCTTACCGGGTGTACTGGCTCCCAATGATTTTTCTTCGCAGCTTGTAGTAAGAGGCAGCGGACCGGATCAGAATCTTATTGTAATGGATGATGTTGAAGTTTTCAATCCATACCGACTTTATGGTTTAATAAGTATGTTCAACCCTCAGGCTGTATCCGACATTAGTTTGATTACCGGCGGTTTTCCAGCCAAATATGGCGACCGTCTTTCTGCGGTGCTTGATGTAACAAATAAAGAAGGTACAACATCAGAATATCTCAGGGGCAATGTTAATGCATCAATTGTTGATGCGAATGTTGTAATTGAGGGGAAGAATCCATTTAACTTAAGGGGAAGCTGGCTTCTGAACTCCCGCCGAACATATTACGACCTGATTATTGAGCCTTTTGTAAAAAATGCAGGTCTTGTTGATGACAATACCACCTTCCCGAATTTTTATGATTTACAAACTAAAATTGTTCTCGGTCCGTTTAATGGTCATAAATTTTTTTTTAATGGTATTTACTCCCGTGATGGTGTTAATGTAGTAAGCGGAAAAGAGCGAAACACACCTGACAGCCTCGACGTTTATAATAGTACGCGTAATGATGTAGTATCGTTTGCATGGCATTATACACCTTTGCCTAAATTGTTTAATAAACTGATAGTTTCATGGTACAGAACGAGCGGTGAAACAGAATTCGAATCTCAAATACTTGATCCTTCAATAAATCGTAAAGGGATTACTGATTTCGTACCCGATACCCTTGCACCATATTTGCTTAACCTGAACTTCCGGGCAGATTTTGCATTCCGGAAATATTCAATTGATGATAAGTTCACTTACCTTTGGGGCGATCATATATTTGAAGCCGGTGCAGGTGTTGATTTCATGACAACCATTATGGATTTCCGCTTCGATATTGATCCTGAACTGGTTTCATTCTTTGCTTCCAATCCGCAGTTCAGGGCTGCACTTAGTGATGTAAGAGATGTTAAACATTATAATCGGTACAGAGCTTATGTTCAAAATAACTTTAAGCTGACCGACAGAATGTTCATTCAGCCAGGGCTAAGGTTCGATCATTATAAGCTGCTCGAAAAATCTTACCTCGCACCGCGGCTTGGAGTATCTTACGCTTTAAGCAACGTCACTACGCTCCGTGCAGTTTGGGGAATGTACTTCCAGTCTCCCGGATACGAAAAGATGCGCGACGGCGGCGCACTGCTTAACCTCGACAGAGAATATACAACTCAACTTAACGCTGAAAGATCAATTCATTATGTACTTGGTGTTGATCATTGGCTCTCCAGTGAGTGGAATCTGAAACTTGAAGGCTATTATAAAGACTTTAATGATCTGATTGAACAGAAAATCGTAACCGGTTCGCGTTACTTTACAGAACCTGTGCCCGGAAAAGATTTGAGATATTCTTCTGGCTGGACAAGACCAATTACTGTACAGGGTGATTCCATTACACAAATACCGGTTAATTCGGCTACAGGCGAGTCTTTCGGAATTGAAGTACTGCTGGCTAAAAAGAATCTTCTTAGCAACAGTAAACTTTCCGGCTGGGTTTCATATTCTTTGGCTTATGCAAATACCTTTCAGAACGGAAATAAATATCCTTTCAGATTTGATCAAAGGCATACATTAAATGTGGTATTGAATTATCAATTTAATACCTGGTTCGATGTTGGTGTAAGATGGCAGTTTGGTTCAGGTTTCCCGTATACACGGGCAGAGGGCATAAGACCGAGAATAATCATGAAAGATCTCGATCTTGATGGTACTCCCGAAACACCTGTTATCGCTACACGAAAGTCAATCAGCAATCCTGATAGTCCGGAGGAAGTTATTTATGATATTTATTTCGGCGAAAACAGATTTAATGACAGGAAGCCGGATTATCACCGGCTTGATATAAGATTTACTTTTCTTGCTAACTTCTGGAACCTGGACTGGGCATTTTATCTTGATGTAATAAATGTTTATAATCGTAAGAATGTTATCGCATATGATTATTTCGTAACTGAAGACCTGAAGCTTGACCGTGAACAAAATAATATGTTCCCCATAATCCCTACTTTGGGATTTAATGTTAGATTTTAATATCAATCAATATCATCAAAAAAAATGTTCTTCGAAGAAAACCTGTACACAGTTTCTCAGTTAACTAAAGAAATCAAACAAACTCTTGAAGAGGGGTTTCCTCAGATTTCTGTTATTGGGGAGATATCCAACTTTAAAGCGCACGCTTCAGGGCATTGGTATTTTAATCTTAAGGATGCAGGTGCTGTAATTTCAGTTACAATGTGGAAGGGTATCAATAACTACGTATTCTTTTCACCGCAGGATGGAATGAAAGTAATTGTTAATGGAAGAATAACTGTCTATCCGCCGCGCGGCAATTATCAGCTTGATGCCAGATCAATGAAACCGGCAGGAGTCGGCGAACTGCAGGCAGCTTTTGAAAAACTCAAGCAGAAACTTGCAACAGAAGGTCTGTTCGATGAGCAGCACAAAAAATCCATACCGGTTATGCCGATGAAAATCGGAATTGTTACTGCATCCGATGGCGCTGCATTCAGAGATATGATTAGTGTTGCTGAAAGAAGATTTCCTGTTGTCGAATTAATTATTGCACCCGCAAAAGTTCAGGGCGCCGGTGCTGCCGAAAGTATAGTTGCTTCTCTTAAAGCTCTTAATAAAATAACAGATATTGATGTTATTATTGTTGGAAGGGGAGGCGGTTCTATTGAAGACCTTTGGGCTTTTAATGAAGAGATAGTTGCACGGGCAATTTTCAATTCAAAGATTCCTGTTGTTACGGGTATAGGGCACGAAGTTGATTTTACAATTGCAGATTTTGTATCTGATTTACGCGCGCCTACTCCTTCGGCAGCTATGGAAATTGTAACACCGGATGAAACGGATATCTTTGCCTTTATTAATGATTTTTCATATACTGCAACCGATCAAATTGAGCAGATGTGTCAAAGCAATTTCCGTGCAGTAATTCAGATTATAAATTCTTATGGATTCAGAATGCCGCTAGACCTTCTGAGGCGCAGATCTCAGCAGATTGATAGTGCTCTTTACCGGATAAATAAAAATATTGACCGTAAATTATTGATCGAGCAAAACCGTCTGTCGCTTCTAAGTAAATCACTGGAATCTCACGATATTAATAAATCATTAAAAAAAGGTTTTGTGCTTGTTAAACAGGATTCAGCCTTTGTTCTCCGTTCTAAAAATTTTAATTTCGATAAACCGGCATTGTTAAAGTTTTTCGATGATGAGATAACGATAAATACCCCGAAGAATTAAACCTTGAATTGTTTTTTATTTCCATCCGGTTAAATTAAATTTGTACGGGTCAATTAAGTAATTATGCCAAAAAAAGCTTCAAAAAATAATTTTGAATCAAACCTTGCCCGGCTTGAAGAAATATCGGGCTTACTTGAAAGTGATGACCTCGGTCTTGAAGAAGCTATAAAGCTTTATGAGGAAGGTATTATACTTTCTAAAGAATGTTTAAGCCTGCTTATGAAAGCAGAATTGAAAATAACAGAATTAAAAAGCAATCTTGATGAACTTTCACCCGATGCTAACGATTAGTAAGAATAAAAATATGGAGATAAACTTAAAATGAGCGATTTTAGTAAGTACAAGGTGCTGTCACTTGTTAACGATCCTTCCGATATAAGAAAACTGGATGGTTCACAGCTTAAAACATTATGTTCGGATGTTCGTGAATATATGATTGATACGATTTCTGAAATCGGAGGGCACTTTGGCGGCGGGCTGGGAACAGTTGAACTAACTGTTGCACTTCACAAAGTGCTTAATACACCCTATGACCTTATTGTTTGGGATACAGGTCATCAGGCATATCCGCACAAAATACTAACCGGAAGAAAAGAACTTCTGCCAGGTATTCGTCAGCTTAATGGTATTAGTGGATTTTTAAAACGCAGCGAAAGTGAATATGATACTTTTGGTGCCGGGCATGCATCCACCTCAATTTCTGCTGCACTTGGAATGGCAGTCGCGCGCGATATAAACAATGAACCAAGAAAAGTTGTTGCTGTTATCGGTGATGGTGCGATGACCGGCGGTATGGCTTATGAAGCAATGAATAACTCCGGTCTGATTAAATCCGATCTTATTGTGGTGCTTAACGATAATCGAATGTCGATTGCTCCTAACGTTTGGCAGATTTCCAATTACTTCACTGAAATGATAGCCCACCCGGAATACAATAAATTTAAAGGACAGATTTGGGAACTTACCGGTAAACTTGATCAGTTTGGCGACAGGTTAAGAAAAATTGCTGTCCGGCTCGAAAGCGGAATTAAAGCCGTTATTACACCCGGAATGCTTTTCGAAGCTTTAGGGTTCAGGTATTTCGGTCCAATCAACGGGCACAATATTCACCAAGTTGTAAAAATATTTGAGCAGGTCAAAGATCTTAAAGGTCCTATACTAGTTCATGCTATAACTCAAAAAGGTAAAGGTTATAAACCTGCAGAGGGTCATGAACAAAGGCTTCACGCATCAACACCTTTTGACAAGCTTACAGGCAAAGCTCATAAAAAATCCGGTGCAAAACCGTCTTATACTTCGATCTTCGGGAACGCACTTGTTGAGATCGTCAGGCAGAATCCTAAAGTAGTAGGAATTACAGGTGCAATGCCTGATGGTACCGGGCTGGATATTCTCCAAAAGAACTGCCCGGCTAATTATTTTGATGTTGGTATTGCTGAAGAACACGCCGTTACCTTCGCAGCAGGTATGGCAACACAGGGAACAATTCCTGTTGTGGCTATATATTCAACCTTTTTACAGAGAGCGTTTGACCATATAATTCATGATGTAGCGCTGCAAAAGCTTCACGTGGTTTTCGTACTTGACAGAGCAGGTTTGGTTGGCGCAGACGGACCAACTCATCACGGCGCTTTCGATCTGTCTTATTTGAGAATGATTCCTGGTATGGTGATAATGGCTCCAAAAGATGAGTCGGAACTCAGAGATATGTTGTATACTGCTGTCCGGTATAATAACGGACCAATAGCGCTTAGGTATCCAAGAGGAACTGCTATAGGTGTTCCGCTAAAAGCAGGTTTTGAGGCAATCGAAATCGGAAAGAGTGAACAATTACTTCGCGGCGAGCAAGTCGCATTGCTTGCAGTCGGTTCAATGGTGCAATACTCATTAAAGGCAGCCGAAAAGCTCGAAGCAGAAGGCATTAGCTGTGAAGTTATAAATATGAGATTTGTTAAACCTCTTGATCACGAAAGACTTGATGACATTGCCAAAAGGCATACAAAAATTATAACTCTCGAAGAGAATGCTCTCGCGGGTGGTTTCGGAAGTGCAGTAAGCGAGTTTTTGGCAGATAAAAATTATAAGTCGGATATTTTAAGAATCGGACTGCCGGATCATTTTGTTGATCATGGAACCCAGGAAGAGCTTCATCGTCTGCTTGAAATTGATGCAGAAGGAATCTTTCAAAAAGTAAAGAAGTTTGTAAGTAAACAAAAAGTAAGCAGAGGTCTGGCTGTTTAATGGAAAAAACCAGCATTGCGGTAATCGGACTTGGAGGTGTTGTACAATTAGTTCACCTGCCAAACATCGCCAAAATGTCGAACGTTTCTCTTTCAGCAGTTGCAGAAACAAATAAGAACAGGCTTAATACAGTAGCCGATAAATTTAATATTGCTGAGAAATATACGGACTACAGAGAAATGCTGGAGCAAACCGATGCTGATGCAGTAATAGTTGCCACTCCCACCAGTACACATAAAGAAGTTGCAATCGAATGTCTTAAAGCAAAAAAAGATGTACTGGTTGAAAAACCTCTTGCTCGTTCTTATGCTGAAGCAAAACCAATTGTGGATGCTGCAAAAAAACACAAACGCAAATTAATGGTTGGAATGAATCTCCGTTTCAGACCGGATGCTATGATCCTGAGAAGCCTTATAAGTGCAGGCGAAATAGGCGATCCTTACTACGTTAAGTGCGGTTGGGTTAGAAGACAAAGCAGCGGAAGTAAATGGTTTACTAAAAAAGAAGATTCGGGCGGAGGGGTAATACTTGACCTCGGAATCCTTCTTGCCGATTTAGCGCTGTGGTTGTTAAATTATCCTCCTGTTGAAACTGTATCAACAAGAAATTACAATCATAATACTAAAAACGTTGAAGATACCTCTATCAGCTTCCTGAGATGTAAAAATTCTGAAATCATAAATCTTGAGTCAAGCTGGTCGCTGCCACTCGAAAAAGATACTTTTTATGTTTCAGTTTATGGAACGAGAGGTTCTGCATCACTAAATCCTTTCAGAATTTACAAAAAAATTGATGAGCAGTTTATTGACCTGACACCCACCCAGTCTGAAAACGCATTAACTCTGTTTAAAAAATCCTACTTAAACGAACTAAAAAGTTTTATTGGAGCTGTAAGAGGGCTCAATCCTGTATTCTCTTCCGGCGACGAGGCGCTTTCGCGAATGAAAGTTATCGATGCAATGTATACCTCTGCAAAGCAAAATTCTGAGATCAAAATCTGAAATTGTTTTATGAAAAAGATTCTTCTTGTTGATGATGAAAAAGATATAGTTGAATTTCTTCAGTATAATCTTATTCAGGAGGGATTTGATGTTATTTCAGCTTACGACGGTGTAGAAGCTCTGGATAAATTACCTTCCAAACCGGATTTAATCATTCTCGATATTATGATGCCGCGTATGAATGGTTATGATGTATGTAAGCGCATCAGAAATACCAGCGGCTTCGAACACACACCTATAATTTTCCTTACTGCAAAATCAGGTGAAATGGATGAAATACACGGACTTGAACTGGGTGCAAATGACTACGTGCAAAAGCCAATCTCACCAAAAAAGTTGATTGCCCGCGTCAAATCCAATTTACGTAATGTTGAACAATTTATTGCCGAAAAGGCAGGTTCTGTAAAAATTCAGATCGGTCCGCTTATTATTGACAGAGAGAAGTATGTCGTTATAATGAATGGCAAAGAAAAAATTTTTCCGCGTAAAGAGTTTGAAGTTCTATACTACCTTGCTAATAACCCGGGCAGGGTTTTCAGCCGCGAATCTTTGCTTAAAGATGTATGGGGGGCAGATGTTTATGTTGTTGACCGCACAGTTGATGTTCATATTCGGAAAATCCGTGAAAAGCTTGAAGATAACTTTGATTTAATTGAAACCGTAAAAGGTGTGGGATACCGTTTTAAAAGTGTGGAATGAACTAAAAGCCAACCTGATTTCCTCCTTCGTTTATTTTAAGGAAATTCTTCTTTTTAACGTTTTCGTAATTCTGGTTCTCTTTTTACTGGTTGATAACTCCGCTGTTTTATTTTCACTGATTCTTATAATGCTGCTGCTCAGCATTATATTCCTGAATCTTCTGGGAAGAAAAAGAAACAGGGAACTTAACGAGATAAAAATGTTGATTAATAATATTACAAATAACCGGTTCGCAACTCCGGAACAGATTTCGTTAAGTAAAAACCTACTCAGCCTTCAGGAAGAAATAAAACAGATGTTCGAAAAAAATAAAAGCGATATTGAATACCTGAAGAGGCTTGAACGAATGCGTACAGAATTTCTTGCCAATGTATCACACGAACTTCGCACACCGATTTTTGCCATACAGGGTTTTATCGAGACGCTAATGGATGGAGCTATCAATGACGAAAAAGTTAACAGATACTTTCTTGAAAAAGCTAATCATCATACTCTTAATCTTAGTAACCTTCTAAATGACCTGATTGATATTTCTATGATCGAATCAGGCGAAATGAGAATGAGCTACAGGTATTTTTATCTGGATGAATATCTTAAAGAAATTGTGCAGGAACATCTCCAGATGGCTGAAGAAAAAAATATTTCGCTTGTCTATAATCCGGCAAGAAATAATCTGCAGGTTTTTGGTGATAAGAATAAGTTAAAACAGGTTTTTATCAACCTCATTACCAATGCAATAAAATACACAGAAAAGGGCACTGTTGAGATATTTGTCAGGGAAGAACAAAAGCATGTAAATATTGCGATACGTGATACCGGTATTGGCATTCCTGAAGAAGAGTTAAACCGGATATTCGAGAGATTTTACAGGGTTGATAAAGCCAGATCCAGAGCGGTGGGTGGAACAGGATTAGGGCTGGCAATCGTGAAACACATTATTGAAGCCCACGGCTCTAAAATTGAGGTAAAAAGTAAGGTTGATAAAGGAACAGAGTTTTCTTTCCGGTTGAAAAAGTGATTATTCAATTCAATATTAAGCACTTTATTACAATTCTCACAGAATAACCTCATTTTTCTCAAAAATTTTCCAGCTATTTAATTGACTAATGGGCAGCATTTGTTTAATTTTGGCACTCAAAATTTAGATAACAAGAGGAAAAAATGTTTGCTGTCGTTGATATATTAGGACAACAACTTAAAGTCACTGAAAAAGGAAAATACTTTGTTCCTAGGATGAATGAGGAACCGGAGAGCGAAGTCAGTTTCGATAAAGTAGTGATGATTGGAGACGATAATAAAATAAAAGTCGGCACACCATATGTGAAAGATGCTAAAGTTTCGGCTAAAGTAATCGGACATATGAGAGACGATAAGGTGCTCGTATTCAAGAAAAAGCGCAGAACAGGCTATAAGAAATTAAATGGTCATCGTCAGCACTACACACAAATTGAAGTTACCAGCATAGGATAAAGGAGTAATTATTATGGCGCATAAAAAAGGACAAGGCTCATCAAGAAACGGACGTGACAGTAACGCGCAAAGACTGGGCGTGAAAAGATTTGGCGGCGAGCAGGTTCTTGCCGGTAATATATTGGTAAGACAGAGAGGTACAAAATTCCATCCCGGTGTAAACGTCGGCAAGGGAAGTGATGATACTTTATTCGCGCTTGCAAATGGAATCGTCAAATTTGAAATAAAGAGAGACAACCGAAAATATGTGAGTGTTTATCAGCCTAACTGAAAATAGAAAATAGTTTAACATTATAAAAGACCCTCCTGATGCGGAGGGTTTTTTGTTTTAAATCAAATTTACCGTATTAAAACCATCTTTCATTTTCAACAAAACCGCCGCATTGTAACTGATCAATGGAAACTCCACTCTGGAAAAAATATTTCCACAAAACAATGCAAAGTTTTTCAATATGCAAGGCTTATGGAATCAATCTTCTTGAGTAGTTCCTGTATTCTTCATTATATTCATTTACAGAATTGTTACAGAAAAAATTAGTAATTATATTTGTCATAGGCTGCTAATATGAAAAAAGAAGAATTGGTTAAATATTGGATTGATGCTTAAGAGATTGACTATAAAGCTATGGAGAATCTGGTTAAATCAAAGGATTATGTTTGGTCGGTTTTTTTAGATCATCTGGTAATTGAAAAAATATTAAAAGCATTAATCGTCTTTAATGATCGGGAATCAATTCCTAAAATTCACGATTTGAATAAACTTGCAATATCAGCAGGACTTCAATTAGATGATTCCATGAAAAATATTTTAGATATTATAACCTCGTTTAATATAGAAACGAGATATCCCGATTATAAAAAAGAGTTTTATAAAAAATGCGATTCAGTTTTTACGTCCGGGCATATTGACAAAATTAAGGAAATACGGTTATGGCTGTTAGATCAACTGAAGAAATAATGGATATTGTTAAAAGATATTATCATATTCTTTTAAAAGAAGGATACCCTGTGGAAAAAATTCTTCTGTTTGGATCATCTGCCCAAAATAAGCAAAGTGAATATAGTGATATTGATTTAGCGGTCGTGTTAAGCAGGTTTTCAAAAGATAAATTCAATACACGTTTGGAACTGATGAAATTAACAAGAGAATTTGAAGAAGTTATTGAACCTCATCCTTTTCTATCTTCGGAATTTGATGAGTTAGACCCTTTTGTATCTGAAATATTAAGAACCGGCGAAATCGTTTACTCCTGAATTAATGCACAATTTCTGTTCATCAACAATAATCATTCATAATATGTTGATGTTTTCCTTATGTATATTTTTCAGTGCTGTCCAAAATATTTTTTAAATATCCAATTAAATTTGA
The DNA here is from genome assembly GCA_037447335.1 of Ignavibacteria bacterium. Taxonomy (GTDB): domain Bacteria; phylum Bacteroidota; class Ignavibacteria; order Ignavibacteriales; family Ignavibacteriaceae; genus JBBIGV01. The sequence continues at coordinate 18,182 of JBBIGV010000002.1, forward strand.
AAAACACTTAAATTTCCGATGAATTTTATGCAGTTTAAAATGCATCCTTATTTCGTCCCTAACGGGATTTGATCCACTAGGTAAAGTAGGTGCGTTCAATTGAACGCCCCTACTGACGGGACAAATAACCATTAAATTTTAATATTAAGACAATAAAGAGTCCCTTTAGGGACTGAATATTTATAGATAAATTCGACAGACAGAGAATTCGGAGTCCCGTAGGGACGAAATAAAAAAATTGTTTTGGACAGATATGATATTTTTAGTTAGTTTTTTAATTCTGATGAATTTAATAAAGTCGTTATCTCACTTCATAAATATCATCTTACCAACTTCATTAAAACGTTTTCCAGAAACTCCTGAATTCGCCTCAAACTTGTAAATATAAACTCCACTTGGCAATGCCGAAGCATCAAAGATTATTTCATACCATCCTGCATTTCTGTATTCATTTACAAGCGTTGCAATTTCTCTGCCAAGTATATCGTAAATCTTTAACCTTTGTAAACTGTACTCGGGCGCCTGCCAGCTAATCACTGTAACGGGATTAAACGGATTAGGATAATTCTGGAACAGTGCGTATTCAGCCGGGATATTTGTTTCCTCATTATCCAAATCCAAAGTCGGATCATAGGTTAAAGTATAATAACCTGTCTCAGGTGCATAAGAAATGTGCGGTACTAAACCAATATCCGTTGCCTTAATTCTGTAATGATACTTATAACCATTTCTCATTAAGCTCATATTCAGAGGGTAAGTTAATTTGTATATTGAGTGATAACGGAATATGGACAGCTTCATACGGAGCAATCCAAAGTGTATCAGTGCCTTTATTATAAAAACTCTCAACCAATACACCTTTTATGAAGTTAAACATCTTCAGGTTATTAAAATAAATCCTCGTGTAGTGATGATTAACTTTAAAAGTAAACTCGAGGACAGAATCAGCGGTTGCAGTAACAGGTATAATAGTGAATTTCGGATTATGATCATAAGTATAAGTTTTGACCGAACTGCCGTCATGAATGATTGCCTCTATCAGCAGACTATTGTCCATAAAATCTATTCCCCCAAAATACCCCAAATAATAATTATAGTAATAACCGATGCTATCCAAATAAAAATCTCTTTGCTCATAAGCATAATATGAATCTGGTCCTATCAATCCCTTAATATGTCTCTGCTTTCCAAATACGAATTTCCATTCTTCATAAACTTGCCGACCAAGACAAATCGCATTTGCTGGTAAAGAAAAATCCATAATTAAATAATCGGTACCATAAATACGGGTTAAATATCTGTTGTCTTCATATCTGAACGGATCAATTCTCTTGTTGTAAATGTAATAAAGTTTATTCTGAATAAAAGTTGAATCGATAACTATTAAGGTATCAGAATAGTAGTGTTCCTGCACTTCACTGCCTTGTTGTGATTTACTATACTTAAAGTAATGCCACTTATTTCCAACATGCAAAGGCACATATTGATAACCGGTATAAGGCGGCTCAGCTTCAGGATCATATTTAAATAATAAATCAGAAGCAAGGAATACTAAATCGTTGTGCTTATGTATGTCGGTCGGGAACTGACCTGAGGCACCTCTGTAATTCCAGTTGTCTCCGAAATCTGATGAGGTATAAACTGCATCTGCGTAGCCCCAGCTTATTCCATTCTCATCAATCTTAATCAAACGAAAGTACTGATTATTGAATGTTATTGAAGACCAGGTTTCACCGCCATCTGTGGATCTAAGAAAGTATTGATCAAATACGGCACAAAGTACAATATTATCATCAAATGCTGATACCTGATACTCTTGATAAATCGAAGCTGACTGATAAACCTGCAGCCACGAGGAACCATTATTAGTCGAGCGAAATATTCCGGTACCATACACTCCTGCGAAACACTTCCCATCGCCGGAAAATGCAAATGAGGTAACGGGCTTAATGCCAACACTTACAGATTCCCAGTTGATTCCTTTATCAGATGAAATAAAAACATACCCGTTATTTGTTCCGGCAAATACAGCACCGTTCGGATGAACTTCAATTGAAACTATATTAAATGCCTGAAGGTTACCCGGAAACCAGCTTATTCCCTTATCGTATGATACATAAATACCATAGCCGGAACTTCCAGCGTATATAATGCTGTCATCAATTGCAATTGACCGGACATGAACAGTGTATGGCGAAAGTGAAACAGGCAGCCAGGTTTGACCGTTATCAGGAGATTTTAAAAAATCATTGCCGGATAAAATGAATATACTTCCATCTGAAGTGCTACTTACAGTGCTAACCGATGATGTGCCGGAGTAAATAATCTGCCAGTAATATGCTTGCGATAAGGATGATGCGGGAAGGAACAAGAGAAAAATAAAAAAGAACGGCAGCACAAATTTATGCTTTATAACACATATCCTTTTCATAATAGACCACTCTATTATAAATAAGCAAATAGTTAATTAATTAGTCGCAGGATAAATAATAAAATATCCTCTCAAGTTCAAGCTATGCACTTAAGCCTGAACCGGTGACAATTACATCCGAACCGGTTATAAAATCTATGTCTACTCCCGGTTTAAGAGATTTCTGTTAAAAACCGAGCCGTTCCATATCAGCAACAAGCGATTTAACAGCATTAACTGAATTATCAAGCAATGCCTGCTCTTCTTTATCCAATGCAAAGTCAATAATTTTTTCAACGCCGTTTGAACTAAGAACCGCCGGCACACCGACATAATATCCCTTTACTCCGAACTCACCATTAAGATAAGCGCAAACAGGCAGCACTCTTTTTTCATCATAAATAATGGATTCGACCATAGCAATTGCCGAAGAAGCGGGCGAATAAAAAGCGGAACCGGTCTTAAGCAGCTTAACCACTTCTCCTCCCGCCATTTTTGTCCGCTCGACCATTGCAGTCATTACTTCTGCTGCTTTCTGTTTATCGTTATACTTTCTTTCGAGCAGTTCCATTACAGGGATGCCATTAACATTTGCGTATCGAACTATGGGCACCATCGTATCACCGTGTCCGCCAAGCACCATTGCATTAACGTCTTTAACAGAAACACCAAGCTCCCATGCAATAAAGGTAGAAAAGCGGGAAGAATCGAGAATGCCTGCCTGACCGAAAACTTTATTATGAGGAATGCCGGTAATTTTCTGATACAACGTTACCATTGCATCAAGCGGATTTGAGACAATAATGCCAATTGATTTAGGCGCATACTTTTTAACATTCTCAGCAACGTTCTGCATTATTTTTGCATTAGTTGTGAGAAGATCATCGCGGCTCATACCGGGTTTTCTCGGCAGCCCGGCAGTTACGATTACTATATCAGAAGCTTCAATATCTTTATAATCGTTTGTCCCCGCCATTTGCACATCGAATCGGTCAACACGTGCAGCTTCAGCAATATCGAGCATTTTACCCTGAGGCATGTCTTCAACAATATCAAACATGACAACATCACCTAATTGACGCATTGCAATCAGTTGAGCAAGCACCCCGCCTATTTGTCCGCCGCCTATTAAAGCGATTTTTTTACGCGACATTTTCTCTCCTGTCTTTATTTTAAAATTGGTTCGTTCAAAAATACTTATGCCGGTATCTATTTCAAAGAAGTAATTGAGAACGGGTATATCTTTGGAAGTTTTTATTTATTTTGGAAGACGCAATATTTAAGCAATTGAAACTATATGAAAAAAATTACTGTAATTGGCGCCGGGAATGTCGGCGCTGCAACTGCACTAAAACTTGCTGAAAAACAGCTCGCAGAAGAAATAATCCTGCTAGACAAGCTGGAAGGAATTCCGCAGGGAAAGGCTCTGGATATGTGGCAGAGCGGATCAGTGGAATTATTTGATTCCGTTATTCGGGGAACTAATGATTATGCGGACACCAAAAATTCCGGTTTAGTTATAATAACCGCCGGCTTACCCCGTAAACCGGGAATGAGCAGGGATGACCTGCTAAACAAAAATGTAGAAATAGTTAAATCGGTAACAGAAAAAGTTGTGGAGTATTCACCGCAATCAATAATTATTGTGGTTTCTAACCCTCTGGACGTTATGACCTACGCTGCATTGAAGGTAAGCGGTTTTGAGCGTAATCGTGTTATAGGTATGGCAGGAATTCTTGATACTGCCAGGTTCAAAACTTTTATCGCGGAAGAACTTGATGTGTCGGTAAGTGATATCAGCGCAATGGTTTTAGGCGGTCACGGAGATTCGATGGTTCCGCTTGTAAGGTTTACTGCGATTAGTGGTGTTCCGGTTAGTGAATTTATCCCGCCGTACCGCCTGAATGAAATAATTAAACGCACACGCAGCGGTGGAATTGAAATCGTAAATCATCTTAAAACCGGCAGCGCTTATTACGCTCCCTCTTCTGCTGCAGTTGAAATGGTGCATTCCATCGTAAAGAACCGCAAGCGAATTCTTCCTTGTTCTGTATGGCTGCAGGGTGAATACGGTATTAGTGATGTGTTTTGCGGAGTGCCTGTTAAGCTTGGTACTAAAGGCATTGAAGAAATAATCGAACTTAAACTGGTTGAAAGCGAGTTATCGGCGCTCAGGAAGTCTGCAAATGAAGTCAGGTAAAGTATAAGAAAGCTTAAGCTATAATTTTACGGTAAGAATTGTTTCTGTACCATTCGGTGTTATGTTGTAACTCAAATCGTCCAGATAAAATCTCATCAGGTATAAACCGCGCCCGGAATCTTTAAGGAGGTTTTCGGGTTTGGTTGGATCAGGAACTGCCGCAGGATCAAATCCTTCCCCTTCATCTTTAATTTTGATTATTAATTTTTTCCCCTCGACAAATATATCTATGCTAACCTTCCTCTGACTATTGCACTTATTGCCGTGAATTATTGCATTTGTAGTTGCTTCGGTAACAGCTAATAACAGACCCGGTATTTTTTCTTTATCAATTTTAAGTTCGTGCGAAAAAAAATTAACAAATTCTTCAACCGTAAGAAGATTATTCGGATCGCTGTCAATTTCGAGACTGTATAAACTTTCGCTCAATTATAACTGCATTTTTTGTTAATTAAGATAAGAAAAAATATCCCGATTTCAATTAAAAATTCCAGTTTACTTCCATCATCACATTAGCCTGTTCTGCATCTGTGACGAAGTTCAGGTTGATAAATTCATACCATCCATAAATTCTGAAGTAGAGAGATTGCGATGAGAAAATTATAACTTCGGTGGTAGGACCCAGACTCCGGTACCTGGAAAACAGCACTCTTCTTCTTTTATCATAATTAAAAGTTTTTAATGAAAAATATCTCACTCCCATCGCTAAAGAAACAGCATCATAATTAAGAATAATTTTAGGTTCTCCAAACAATTCTTCGAGGTAGCGGGTAGGTTTTGTAGAAAAGGAAGCCCATCTTAAATCACCCTGTTCAGAAAGTTTTATGTAGCCATAAAATCCCAAAGTGAATCTGTTATTCAGCTTTATTTGAGAAGAATCAACTGCCGTAAACTGCCGGAATGAAAAGCTTCTGAAATTCGGGTTAAGATCTTCAAAATCGTAAACAGTATAATTAGCAGATACCTCGAATGAATTAAGCGAAGATACATTCTTTCCCCTATAATCTCCGCCTGCAGATAGTCTCAATATCCTGTTTACATTATTGTTTGAACTTCGCTCGGCAAGTATATAAACTATATGATTATATGTGCCTTCAGCAGAAACAAATGCCTCAAAAAACGGATTAAGCTTTTTTGAATATCGGAGCCTGATGATAGACAATAATTCATCTCTGTCATCAAAGTTATCATCGCTTGGGGTATCGTACCTCAGCTTGTTCTGAAACAGACTGATAAGCAGCCTGTCGGTTGATGAAAACCTGAATTCACCAAGCAGCGAAACCGATGCGCGCGTCGAGTTATTATTCTTCCTGCTTTCGAGCCTTGAGCGTTCTTCGAAGAAGATATTTGGCGCACCCTCAAAATTTTTTGTGATATGTTTTTCATCCCGCTCTGAAATAAGCATCCGGAGAGAACCATTAAAAATTTTACTTGAATAACCGGCAGCAGATTCAAACTCTAATCGCAGTTCATTTATTTTTGTATCGAAAATTGATGAAGAAACATTTTGAAGAGTTCTGTAGCGTGTGTCTCTGTCAATATTTCTCCATATTGCTTTACCCGTCATGTCAAGCGTAAAGAGATTAAATATCCTGTTTATATAAAGCCGGTCCTGAATAAGATATGAGGTCTCAATTCTGCTTTGAATATTATTTACAACATCAAATTCACGTGAAGTAACAGAATCAGCTTCATAATAAAAATCTTTTCGCTGCTGGATGTATTTGATGTTAACAAAATTTGAAACATCACCTTCAAAATCATTAATAAGATAAAAGTTAAGATATCGCTGAGTGTTTTTGCGGGGTGAAATATCTTCATTTCTGAATTTTATTTCGGATGATATACTGAAGTCGGACAAGTGCAAATCATCAATCAAACCTTCCGCACCATAAATAAGTCCGTTATCGCTTTGTCCTATCTGCCGGTTATTAGCTATTCCGAAAAAAGGTGTAAATGCGATCTTTTCCTGAGGCTTGTAACTTGTAAAAATATTAATGCCTGATGCCGATGCCTGATTAATTTCTATTCTACGGTTATCGGATAAAATAACACTGTTCACATATATACCGGAAGATAATAATGGATTAAAATCATGTGCCCCAAGGATTGAAAATACCTGTTCGTCCCTGATGCTCTTTTCGCCTGATTTTATAAAAGTAGAATTAAAATTTTCGAATACACTGATGTGAGACTGCCCGAAATTATGACCATATCTGAAACCGGCAGTTAAATAATATGTGTTTAGCTGTTTATCAAATTTTGTATGAAATTTATTTGGCTGCTCAACGGTTGAAAGAATGCTTAAGCTATCGGAAACACTCTGCGCAAATGTTAATGAACTTGTAACTGTTAGAAATATGAGGATATGTGATCTGATACTGCGCAATTAATTTATTTATTTTAATACGTAAATTAAAAATTATGGAATTACAGTAAAGCTGTTTATTGGTGAAATGCTGTTTGGCTCGCTGCTTACGCTGTATGTTGCCGCGCGCCAGTAGTAAGTTTTATTCGGTTCAAGATATACAGGATTGAACGGAACTTTCAAAGTATCATTGATAATATTTGTTGAAAATTCAGTTGTCCAGAATTCGTCAAAATACTGATTGCGCTGCACTATAATTTTGTATGCAGCCGGAGCGTTTACCGCCATCAAAATGAATTCACGGAAATACTGAAGCGTCATATTATTTTCGGGATGAATGAGAACCGGCATATCAAAAATCTGATCATGCACTTCATCTGATGGGATGCTGAAAAGATTTCCATGATCAACAGCTATTATTTTGTAGTAATATGTTTTATGAATCTCAAGACCGCTAGTGTCAGAAAAACTTATGTGCGGGGTAAACTTTATCTGATTAGAACTATCGGGCATAAAATCCGGCGATTCACTTCTGTGGATAACATAACCGGCAATATCACTCTCGTGGTTTCTTTGCCAGGAAAGATAAATTGATTTTTCTCCTTCCCAATTCCGTGCATTTATAAAAAGACCAGCAGGCTTTTTCGGTGCGTAAAGATTTTCAGGTTTAGCAGATACTTCAGATGATTTTTCGCTCTCTCTTTCCCAAATATCTACTGCACTAACACGGTAATAATAAGTGCTGAAGTAAGAAAGAGAATCATCAAAAAAATAATTGTTCTTTGTTGATGCAATCTTCTGATAATCTGTATCCTCTTCTTTACGATAAATATTATAGTGACTTAGCCCGGGTTCCCGGTTCTCTGACCAAACAATCAAGATTTCACCGTCATAAGCGAAGTAGACGCGAATATTTACCGGAACTGCCGGTGGTATAGCGCTGTCACCCGGACCCGAATCAGTAGGGCGTTCACAACCGCTTACTAACAGTATAATAGTAAGACATAACAGCCGGAAGAAGGAAAAATTCATAAACATTTTGATTTCTAAAATTGACAAAGCGTACAATTTCCGTACTTAAAATATTGAGATTAACCAACACAAAAAAGTGTATTATTTTTTAGCGGACTGGGAATAAATTTGATTGCGGGCAGAATCGTTTAAATTGACATTCAACCATAATTTGGATAATTTTGAACCCAAAATAGTAACAAATAAATGATAGAAGAATACATCCCCATATTTATAGTAATGCTTGTGGCGCTGGTATTCGGTATTGGTGTAGTAATTTCATCAACGCTGTTCGGTCCTCAAAAGCCAACCAGTGAAAAGCTTTCTACTTACGAGAGCGGAATGCAGCCGGTTGGTACTACCAGGGAACGTATTTCTGTGAAATACTACCTCGTTGCAATGTTTTTTATCATCTTCGATCTGGAAGTTATTTTTGTTTACCCATGGGCGGTGCAATTCAAAAAATTATTTGCTGAGTTTGGAATTTCTGTTTTTGTTTCGATGTTTATATTTCTGGTAGTTCTGGAGATTGGTTATTTATATGCTTACAAGAAAGGTGGATTTAAATGGGATTAGAAGCGAAGTTAACTCAGGATGGTTTTATTACAACAACTGTTGACGCCCTGGCAGGCTGGGCAAGAAAAAATTCTGTTTGGCCTATGCCGATGGGAATATCCTGCTGTGCAATCGAAATGATGGCAGTGGGCGATCCGAAATATGATATTGCGCGTTTTGGCTCTGAAGTTATGCGCTTTACACCAAGGCAATGTGACCTGATGATCGTTGCAGGAACAGTTACTTATAAAATGTCGCATGTTGTAAGAAAAATTTATGACCAGATGCCTGACCCCAAATTTGTAATTGCAATGGGTGCATGTACTTCTTCAGGTGGAATGTACAGATCTTATTCAGTTGTGCAGGGAATTGACCAGTTTCTTCCGGTGGACATTTATCTTGCAGGATGCCCGCCTCGCCCGGATAATCTTTTAAATGCATTAATTCAGATACAGGAAAAGATCGGAAGATCCAGGGTTAAAGATTTCCCCGATAAAAAATTACCCGAATTAACCGTTTTACAGAGTAATTAATACTTTATGGATTTAAAAGAATTTATTCCTCAAAAACTCCGGGAAAAAATTCCCGATATATTATTCAAAGAAAATGTTTACCGGGATGAATTAACTATTACCTTTGATAAACAAAATATTCAACCCGTCTGTAAGTTCCTTAAGGAAGATCCCGAACTTGAATTTTTATTATGTGAGGATATAACTGCTGTTGACTGGGCAAAAAGAACCAATCGGTTTACGGTTGTTTACCATATTTTTTCCCTCAAGCTGAAAACAAGGCTGTGCCTTAAATGTGATGTTGATGAATCGGATTGTAAAATTGATACGGTAACTTCCGTTTGGAGAACAGCCAACTGGCATGAGAGAGAAGTGTTTGATATGTACGGTATCCGTTTTAACAACCATCCGGATTTGAGGAGAATTTATATGCCGGAATATTTCGAATATCATCCTTTAAGAAAAGATTTCCCTTTAATGGGAATACCCGGCTCACTATCCCTTCCAAAGAAATAAAGTTAATATGGAAAGAATAATAAAAGACGAAGTCCCGACCGAAATTCTTAAAGCATTATTTCAGGTAGATTCAACCGTGCAGATTGATGACGTACTTGAAAATGAAATGGTTTTGAATATGGGTCCGCAGCACCCGGCAACCCACGGTGTGCTCAGACTTCTTCTCAGACTTGACGGTGAAACCGTTATTGCCTGCGTTCCTGAAGTTGGTTACCTCCATCGCGGTTACGAAAAAATGGCGGAGAACATGACCTACTATGAATATATTCCGCATACAGATCGTCTTGATTATCTGGCGCCATTATCCAACAACGTTGGATGGGTTTTAGCTGTAGAAAAACTTGCCGGCATTGAAGCCCCGCCGCGTGCTCAATACATCAGGATGCTTATAGCCGAACTCTCTAGAATTGCTTCACACCTCGTAGCTATTGGTGCACTGGCAATGGATGTAGGTGCGTTAACCGTATTTCTGTGGACATTAAGAGAGCGGGAAAAAATTCTGGATATATGGGATATTCTTTGCGGAGCAAGATTCACAAATACTTATACAAGAATCGGAGGTGTTGCTAACGATATACAACCGGAAGCTATCGCTAAGGCAAAGTGGTTTATTGATCAGTTTGACCCAAATCTTGAAGAATGTGAAAAGCTCATAAATACAAATAAAATTTTCATTAAGCGTCTGGAAGGAATTGGTATTGCTTCCAGAGAAGATGCACTTTCGCTTGGATTAACCGGGCCAAACCTCAGAGCCAGCGGTGTTGAATTCGACCTTCGCAGAGCAACACCATATTTATGTTATAATGATATCGATTTTAATATTCCCGTTTACACGGAAGGTGATTCACTCGCGAGGTATTTCGTTAGGGTGGACGAAGCGCGTGAAAGCGCTAAAATTGCAAAACAGGTTCTTGAAAAAATGCCGCAAGGTGAAACCCTTGCAAACAATCCGAAGCGCGTTCTTCCTAAAAAGACAGAGATTTATACAAAAATGGAAGAGCTTATACACGATTTTATGATAGTCAATTTCGGCATTAACCCGCCGGTTGGCGATATTTACAGCGCTATCGAAAATCCGAAAGGTGAACTTGGTTTTTATCTTGTCAGCAACGGCGAAGGGCATCCCTGGAAATGCAAAATAAGATCGCCTTCGTTCATAAATATTCAGTCTTTGCCATTGCTTATTACAGGGCATATGGTTTCGGATGTTGTTGCTATAATTGGAAGCATTGACCCCGTAATGGGTGAAGCGGATAAGTAAGTGGAAATCTCAAATAACAAATTTCAATTACCAAGTAATGTTCAAACTCCAAAAACCAATTATCATAATTGTTTTGAATATTTAAATTTTGCTTTTGTTGCTTATTTGTTATTTGGTTTTTGATAATTGGAGCTTTATGAAAATGGAATTCAAGTTTACACCAGAAAACCTAAACAGAATAGAACAGGAAACCAAGAAGTACCCTGTCCGAAAGCCGGCAGTTATGGCTGCATTGTACATCGCACAGGAACAAAACGGCTGGATATCAGGCGAAGTGATGGTGGAAGTTGCCAGGCTTCTTGATATGACACCTGAAGAGGTGCTTGGTGTTGTAACGTTTTATACAATGTATCATCAGAAGCCGATGGGCAGGTATCACATACAGGTTTGTACAAATGTTTCGTGCATGCTTAGAGGCGCTTATAATATTTGGGATCAGGTAAGATCAAAACTTGGGATAGATAATCTGCAGGTATCAGAAGATAAATTATTTTCGCTTGAAGAAGTTGAATGTATGGGCTCTTGCGGTACTGCACCGATGATTGCTATTAATGAAGATTATTACGAGAATCTTACAAAAGAAAAAGTCGAAGAAATATTGAATAACGTTAACCCAACTCACTCCTAAAGTCAGGGAGTTTGGATATATACTCTTTTAGAAATAAATGATAAAGTTTCTTAATGTTGAATAAAATGAAAAATAATATTTCGATAAAGCTCTCCTTAGCGGGTTGTATAAGGCAGGTTTAATATGGAAAAAGTTTTACTCCCCCATATAAAAGACCTTCAACACATTGACGTTTACCTCGAACACTTTGGATACAAAGCTGCAAGGAAAGCATTCAGCCAATCGCCCGATGATATTATTGACCAGGTTAAAAAATCCGGTTTGAGGGGCAGAGGCGGCGCTGCTTTTTCAGCAGGGCTTAAATGGAGCTTTATGCCTAAAACTACAGACAAGCCAAAATATCTCTGCGTTAACGGTGATGAAAGTGAACCCGGTTCATTTAAAGACAGGCAAATCTTTGAATATAACCCGCATCAACTCATCGAAGGAATTCTTATCACTTGTTATGCAATTGGCGCAAAAACCTGTTACATCTATATAAGAGGCGAATATCATAAGTGGATAAAGCTGATGCAAAAAGCATTAGACGAGGCTTATGAAAGAGGATATGCCGGCGAGAAAATGAAAGAAACATTCGGAACAGATTTTTATTGCGATATTTTCATTCACAAAGGCGCCGGGGCTTACATTTGTGGTGAGGAATCAAGTTTGATGAATTCGCTTGAAGGTCAAAGAGGTTATCCGAGAATTAAACCCCCCTTTCCAGCGCAAAACGGTTTATGGGGTAATCCTACTACTATTAACAATGTTGAAACAATTGCTAACGTTCCTCCCATTATTGAAAAAGGATGGGAATGGTATTGGCAAATTGGTGAACCAAGACACCCGGGAACTCTATTATATGGCTTAAGCGGGCATATCAATATGCCAGGTATATATGAGTTACCATCCGGTACTCTGTTAACCGATCTGATTTACAAATATGGCCGGGGAGTGCCAAATAATAAAAAAGTCTTATGTGTTATTCCGGGTGGTTCGTCAATACCTCCTTTACGCGGAGATCAGATTGAAGGTGTTAAGATGGATGCCGAATCCCTTAAATCGGTCGGCTCGGCCATCGGGACTGCCGGAGTTATTGTGATGGATGAAGACACAGATCTTGTAAAAGTTTTAGCACGCATAGCAAAGTTTTATCATCATGAAAGCTGTGGACAGTGCACTCCTTGCAGAGAAGGAACCGGCTGGCTTGAAAAAATTCTTCAGAGAATTATCAGGGGCGAAGGCTCGGTTAGTGATTTGGATTTATTAATCTCTGTTGCAAATAATATTGAGGGAAATACAATCTGCGCTCTCGGTGAAGCGGCAGCCTGGCCCGTTAAATTTATGGTGGAAAGATTCAGAGATTACTTCGAGCAGCGTGTGAATAAAGAAGTCGTATTGCCTGTTGCAAACAAAGTCCATTCAATGAGGGGCACAGCAATTCCGCTGGCAGATGTGAAAAATTAAATTCAATTTCTGAGCAATCGTATTATTTTGTTTATAAATGTTACCTGACTTTACCTGCTCTATGTATTAGTCAGGCAATAATAATCACTGTTCTCTGTGCCAGCCCTAATAGTTTTAAGCCAACAAACAATAATAAAACAAGAAAATTTTTAATCAGATTACTTCATTTAAAGATCTATTACCTGTATGCTTCCCTAAGGATTCTGAAATTTCAGTTATTATATTTCTAATTAACACGGATGTCTGTTCCAAAATAACTTATTCCTGCTGGTATGAAAACAATTTCTTTTAGTAAAAGATAATTATATTCCCGGAGAGGAAAATAATTTTAATCATTCCCCGGAAAACAGAAATGAAATCTGAAAAAATGAACAGGTTAGAAGCTTTTCAAAAAATTTATGATGAGAAAAGGTGGGGTGAAACCAATTTATCCGGCGGAGGTTCAACGATCGAATTTACGCTTAGAACAAGAGAAATTATCCTTAAAGTAATTGATGATTATAAGATCAAATCCATTCTCGATGCTGCCTGCGGAGACTTTGAATAGATGCCCGTATTTCTTCAAAAGTTGAATAAAGACTTCAAATATGTTGGCTGTGATATTGTCCCGGGTCTTATTCAGCAGCATAAAATAAACTATCCGCAATTCGAATTCTATAATCTCGATTTTGTTAACGACAGTTTGCCTGTTTGCGATTTGATTTTTTGCAGGGATGCTATGCAGCATTTGCCAATAAAAGATATTAAAAAAGCTCTGGTAAATTTTTCAAACAGCGGCGCAAAATTCTTGTTAACTACTACACATCTTCGCTACCCTTAATGGAAAAACAAAAGGGATATCAGGGCAGGGCAATGCAGGGATAGGAATCTTTTATTAAAGCCTTTTTCGCTTGCAGACCCCATTGTTGTTTTTGGTGAAAGTCAGGTTAGTCACAAATTCCTGGGTTTATAGCAATTGCCATTAAAGTATATTACTTAGACAGTTCAGAGTATGTTTATTCCAATCATTAAAATTTTATGCTATTAACCTTCACTATTCTTCGGTGTGAGTTTTTATTATCCGCCCCTTCAAAAAATAAATGATGCTTATTTAATTCTTCTTGATTATGTTTGCGAAAGATTTTAAATAAACCTGGTAACTGGGAAGAGGGGCGGAAGAAGTTCTATATAAATAATTTATCAATCAATCGCACAGTGGCTATTTGAAATTCTGCGGGGGAAAGGATTGATGTTATTGTAACAGGAAATCCTATTTATTGCGTGTAATTTTTACTTGTAGCTGCGCATTTATCGGATGAAATCAGCCAATATAAATGTTATTAAACTATTCAGATTGGCTTTAAAATTGCGACAAATTACTTCAATTATATAATATTATTAACAGAGGAGTCAATGAAAAAAATATTCTTTCTCGTGACACTACTTTTTCTTCCAACCAGTTTATTTGCACAATGGCAGAACATCTGGACCTCACCACCGCTAAGTTATAATCTCATATCAGGCTGGCTAAGTTTTGAAAAGAACGGAAATGAATGGAAAAATCGTCTCTATACACTTGACAGCCTTCAGTTCAGAATAATGATGGAAGGTTTTTCACTCACTCCTGCGCACACTTACAATTTCAATGATGCAGAGAGATTAGCAGGTATGCAGATTTATTCTTTACAGCAGGATTTGAACGGAGATAATAAAACAGAGTTTTATGTAATTGCTTATCATGGCTCATCTCCGTACAGGCAATCTTTTAAAATAATAGATATAGTTTCAGGCAATATTGTTTTTGAAAAAAATGATCCTGCATATTACTACTCGTATCCAATTCTTGCTGACGCAAACAATGACGGCTTTCTGGATTGTATAGTTGTTCGTTATGAATATCCTTCCTTCATAAATTATGTATATGAAGTATACAGCACCGGGCTTACTGCAGCAGATTCTCCCAAATTGCCGTCCTCATTCGAATTGATGCAGAATTATCCCAACCCTTTCAATCCATCCACAACAATAGAGTATTCACTGTCTGAGGCACAAGCCGTCTGGATTTCAATTTTTGATGTTCTTGGCAACAAGGTTAAAACTCTGGTTAATGAATTCTTACCGGCTGGTTCTCACTCAGTTATATGGGACGGCACCAATGATACGGGTGTTCGTCAGGCTACAGGTGTTTACATCTACCAGATGAAAGCCGGAAGCCAGTCGTCTGTAAAGAAAATGATATTTTTAAAATAACATTAATCATATTCCAACTGGAAAAAACAATGAGAAAATACATAGTACCTGAGACACTTGCAGTTAGTGATTCGGGTTTTCTTTTTCTTCCCAATACCGGTGAAACTTTCACCCTTAATCATATAGGTAAAGAGATATTCCATTTACTTCAGAATGGTCTTAACGAAGAAGAGATCGTTCAGCATATGCTGGATGAATACGACATTGACAAACCATCACTCGAAAAAGATTTGTCCGATTTTATAATACAGCTTCAAAAATACTCTGTAATCAAAGAAGAATGAAAATAGCAGTTACCGGGCTTAATGCCACCGACAATCCAGGACCGGGCGTACCGGTAATCCGTTGCCTGAAAGAATCAAAAGAATATGACTTTGATATTATCGGATTGTTCTACGATTCCCTTGACCCGGGCATATATATGGAGAATATCTGTTCTGCCTGTTATATGATTCCTTATCCTTCAAGCGGATTAAATGAATTGTTCGACAGGCTGAAGGTAATTCATGAAAAAGAAAAATTTGACATAATCATTCCTACTCTGGATTCGGAGCTGTACGGATTTGTAAAACTTCAGGATAAGCTCGCAGAACTCGG
The DNA here is from genome assembly GCA_037447335.1 of Ignavibacteria bacterium. GTDB lineage: Bacteria > Bacteroidota > Ignavibacteria > Ignavibacteriales > Ignavibacteriaceae > JBBIGV01. Next base: position 33,915 of record JBBIGV010000002.1, read on the forward strand.
GATTAAAACTTTCCTTCCAACTGCTGCACAACTTAACATACGCTCCAAGGATATGCTTTTTGAGTTTTGTGCTTCAAACCAGATTAAAGCTCCGAAAAATATTCTTGCCGGTTCTGTAAAAGATATATATTCAATCTCAGAAAAATTTGATTACCCTGTTGTTATTAAAGGGATTTTTTATGATGCATACATCGTAAATAATTTTGAAGAAGCCGTTAGTGCGTTTCATAAAATAAGAGCAAAATGGGGTAACCCGATCATTGTTCAGGAATATCTTAAAGGTGATGAGTTTAATGTAGTTGCTCTTGGCGACGGTAATGGTCAGATGATTGGCGCTGTGCCAATGAGAAAGCTGTATATCACTGATAAAGGAAAAGGCTGGGCCGGAATTACTATCAATGACAACCGCTTGATTGAGCTTTCCCGTAAAGTTATTGAAAAGATTAAATGGCGAAGCGGTATGGAGCTTGAATTCATTAAATCTGCTGAAACAGGCGAGTATTACCTCCTGGAAATAAATCCCCGCTTTCCCGCATGGACATTCCTGGCGCCTGCCGCAGGTCAGAATCTTCCTGTTCTTATGATTAAGCTGATGCTTGGCGAAGAAGTAATACCGTTAACAGAATATACAATCGGGACTATTTTTGTTCGTAGTTCATGGGATTTAATAACTGATATAAAAACGTTTGAACAGATTGCATCTTTTGGAGAAATAAAATGGACAAAGTAAAAAAGAGATATGAACGACCAATAATTACCAAGCATCATTCCGGTTTAATGAATAAGTACGGGAGCAAATCCGTTTCAGCGCCCAAAACAGAAATAGACGGAATACTTGTAAGAGACCTTGTTGAAAAATTTGGTTCGCCGTTATACGTGTTCTCCGAAAAACAAATTCGTGAAAATCAACGTAATGCATACAGAATATTCAGGAACCGGTATCCGAAAGTTCAGTTTGCCTGGTCATACAAAACAAATTACCTCGATGCTGTATGTTCAGTGTTTCATCAGGAAAATTCATGGGCGGAGGTGGTTAGTGAGTTTGAATTCGATAAGGCACGCAGACTTGGAGTCAAAGGAAGCAATATCATCTTTAACGGACCGGATAAAGGAAAACCAGCATTACAAAAAGCAATTGATGAAGGCGCTAAAATTCATATCGATCATTTTGACGAACTTTATGATTTGATCGAACTTACTGAATCGAACAACCATAAAGCAAAAGTTGCTATCAGAGTCAACATGGATGTTGGAGTTTATCCCAAATGGGACCGCTTCGGTTTTAATTATGAAAATGGTGAAGCCTGGCAGGCAGTCCGGAGAATTTTATCTTCAAAAAATCTTCAACTGATCGGTCTTCATACACATATTGGTACATACATGATGTCGGCAGAAGCCTACCGGATTGCCGCATCAAAGCTTGCTGCACTTGCCAGAAGTATTAAGCAGGAATTTGATATAATGATCGATTATATAGATATGGGCGGCGGGTTCGCTTCTAACAATACTTTGATTGGTCAATATCTTCCTGCCGAGGAAATTGTGCCAACCCTTGAACAATTTGCTGATTCAATTGCATCGGGTTTATTTGAACTGCCATACAAAGGTGAGGAGCTTCCTTTGCTTATTCTTGAAACCGGCAGAGCATTAATTGATAATGCGGGGTATATGATCTCAACTGTAATTGCCAACAAACGTCTTGCAGACGGCAGAAGAGCAGTAATTATTGATGCCGGTGTTAACCTTCTGTTTACAAGCTTTTGGTACAAACATAAAATTACACCGGCACAGGAAAGCGGGCTTCATACAGAAGATACTACTATCTTTGGTCCCCTCTGTATGAATATCGACTGCATAAGAGAAAGCATTCTTCTGCCGGCGTTAAAGCGGGGCGAAAGAATTGTAATTGAATATGCCGGCGCATATGATAATACTCAGTGGATGCAGTTCATCAATATGCGGCCCAATGTTGTAATGATAATGGAAGATGGCTCGGTCCAGCTTATTAGGAAAGCCGAAACACTCGAATATCTGACCGAATGTGAATTGCTTCCGGAAAAACTTAAATTCAGGTAACAATAGATGCAGTTGTTTTCAGATTCCATATTGTATTCGTATGCACAGATTTTCTTTTCAAACAGAAGATGGTTCGGAGCGGCGGTATTAGCAGCCACTTTTGTAACCCCCCAACTTGGAATACTTGCACTCGTTGGTGTGATCCTTTCTAACGTTACTGCCATGATACTGAAGTTTGACAACGAGAAGATCCGAAGCGGTTTTTACGGGTTTAATGGAATTTTGTTTGGTGCGGCTGCAGCATTCTATTTTGAAATTACACCATTTATACTTCTCCTTGTTCTGATATTTATAGTAATTACTTTTTTTATTTCAGCAGTTCTCGAAAACTATATGGCGGTTGCGTTCAACCTGCCGGGGCTCAGCCTGCCTTTTATATTAGCGCTTTACATATTTATCATTTTCCTTGCTAATTACGATTTCATTAAACCGGGTTTTGTTACTTTAGCGCTGGTTGAAACTACAACAGTCCTGCCAACATTCGTTACTGAGTATTTACGCGCACTATCACTTATAGTTTTTCAGCCTGATGTAATATCCGGTTTAATCATAGCTGGTGCATTGTTAATCTTTTCACGTGTTTTGTTTCTACTTAGCATTTTTGCATTTACATTAAACTTAATTTTTCTGAACCTGATATTGCCTGATATGCCCGATGCCTATCTGATCTTATTCGGATTCAACTCTATTCTTACTGCATTTGCATTGGGCGGAAGCCTTATCATTCCATCCGGGAAAAGTTTCATACTTGTTATTATTGCTGTCCTGATGGTTGTAATAATGACGGGATTTTTTATCAAGTTTTTTACAGGAACTTACTTCCCGGTATTAGTGCTTCCGTTTAATTTTATTGTGCTTTCCACGTTATACAGCCTTAAATTCAGAAAAGAAAATACAGACCTTGTGCTGTTGTACTTCAAACCGGGTACACCTGAAGAAAATTACTATCATCATCAAAGAAGAAAATCACGATTTGAAAAATTCAGATTTTTATTTCCGGAGCTGCCTTTTTTTGGCGAGTGGTTCGTGCCCCAAGGATTTGAAGGTCAGCACACGCATAAAGATGATTGGAAGTATGCATGGGATTTTACGGTTGTTGATGAAAAACAGTCCGAACATTCAGGCAAGGGAAAAGAACTGACAGATTATTATTGTTATAAGCTTCCCGTTGCTTCCCCGCTCGACGGCGAAGTTGTTAAGATTGTTGATGGCATACCCGATAATAAAATTGATGATGTTTACATTGAAAAAAACTGGGGTAATACGATCATATTGAAGCACGAATATGGTTTATTCAGTTCGCTTTCGCATCTGTTAAGCGGCTCTTTCAAAGTTAAGGAAGGCGAAAAAATTAAGAAGGGTCAGATCATTGCTCAATGCGGCAGCAGCGGCAGGTCGCCGGTACCTCATCTGCATTTTCAGTTTCAGGCTACAGATAAACTTGGTGATAAAACTTTTAAGTTTCCATTTGCACATTACTTCGAAAGGTCTGATAATGAAATATTGATGAAAACTTTTGACTACCCGGTTGAAAATACAAAAGTTCAGAACCTGGAAGTACACAAGCAGATTAAGAGCGCTTTTAACTTCAGATTTGGTGACAGATTAAAGTTTAATTGTAAAGCTGGAGAAAAAGATTTTATTGAGGAATGGGAAGTCAAAGTAAACATGAATAATGAATTCTATATTGAGTCTTCCCGAAATGCAACCGCCGGCATATATGTAACCGATAAAATATTATACTTCACTAACTATCAGGGAAAAAAAGATACTGCCCTTTATTATTTTTCTCTGATCGCAATGAGGGTTCCGTTCAGTTTCCAGGAAAAACTTCAATGGAATGATGTTTATTCGATTGATCAATTTAAATCAGGAATGGTAAGATATTTATCGGAGTTATTTCTGTTTTACAAGAGTTATATTTCTGCAGGAGGAAAATTTATTTTCGGAGCGATCAATAATGATGAAGAAATATCATTCAACAGCACAATTGAAGTTAGAGGAAGTTCGATATTCTCATTTTACAAGAGGAGTTATTCCGGCGAGGTAGTTGTTGGAAGCAATGGAAATATTAAAGAATTTAACCTGAAATCAGAAAACAAATTATTATTCTCGGCTGTTGATGCACGGGAAGAGGAGAGATCAAAATGAATCAACAATTAAATCAAAAAACTGATAATAACCCGGGTTTAATCGGCAGAAAATATGTTTTTATCGGGATTGCCTTTATTGCAGCTCTCACGCTGGTATTTGCAATCACTGCTTCATCTCAAAGTAATGAAGACAGGATTAAAGCATTTAATACGAGCATCAAACTCGAAGGTGAAAAGAATTACAAAAAAGCCATCGAAACTCTGATGAAAAATTATGAGAGTTATAAAGGTGATTATCTTTATAACCTGAGGCTTGGCTGGCTGTATTACCTCAATGCAGGTTATGATAATTCGATCAAATACTATAAGGCTGCCGGAAATCTTAAGCCTTCTTCTGTTGAATTTATGCTCGGTATTACATTGCCGCTTGCTGCAAAAGAAAACTGGGATGAGGTAAAAAAACAATACGAAAATATTTTGAAGCTCGATCCTAAAAACTACACTGCAAATCTGAGGCTCGGACAAATTTATCTTACCAGGCAAGACTATCAAAGCGCTAAAAAATACTTGGAAGCTGTTCATAATCTTTACCCGGGTGAATATGAACCAAATTTATCTCTTGGCTGGACGTTCTACTATTTAGGAAATAAAACGAAGGCTAAAGAATTATTAACTAATGCACTCATGCTTAGCCAGGATGACAAACTTGCGAAGGAAGGTTTGGAGCTGTTAAAATAAGCTCACAAGCCTAAAGAATTAGAAAATTCAAATAATGATAAAAACTTTCGTTGTTAGTCTGCTGTTTATTTTATTCAGCGCAGGGGAGTGTGTGAAGGCTGATTCAACTTTTTTCAGCATTTCATTTTTTTATACACATGGTGCATATTCAGAAGGCAGAAAATCAAATTCATTTGCTCTCTATAATACCGTGGGTGTAACAGATAACTTTTATCTTATTGCTCACTACGATCATCTGCCGATTAAAAACGGTGATTGGGAATATCTGCAGCAAACTTTTTTAGGCGGAATGATAGCTGATTTTTTTCCGGTTTATGTTAAGTTTAATTATGCGCATTACAAAGGGAAGTTCAATTACCTGCCCGTTCCTGATGAATATTCAGATTTTACAAATCTTTACTTCGGTGACGTGTTCTACTATACCGATGGATATTACATAGGTGCAGCTTTTAATCATCTCAATATGATCGGTCAAGCTTATGATAACTTTGGTTTTAAGGGTTTCAGCAAGAAGACTGTAAACCAGTTAACACTGCGAATCGAAAAAATATTATCGTATGATATTTTCCTTTCCATTAAGCCTTCATACACAAGAGTTTCAGATGGAAGAGAGCTTTATTCTGTCGCACTGAAAATGCATTATCTGCTTCTGCCTGAGGTACTTATCAAAGTAGGCGGCTTTGCAGGTGAGAGAGCTTACTACTTTGATTCGGATCTGCTAACTATTTTTAATCAGGACCCTACGCAAAAATACCAGGCTTTTATTCAGGCTGACTTTTCAATCTCTAATGAATTAAAATTTATTGCAGCTTACCAGCACACAAAGTTTACTTTGTTTGAAATTAATTATTTCATAGCAGGTTTAAGAACAAGTTTGTTTTTGTAACCCGGATATCCGATGGATGCTATGCCTGAAAACACTATTCAAAGAAACAAAACTGCCGACCTGTTAAAAGGTATTGCAGTTCTGTTAATGATACAGGTTCATATAATGGAACTCTTTGCCAAACAGGAAATATTCGACAGTACATTCGGTAAGGTTTCATTGTTTCTTGGGGGACCTCCTGCCGCGCCGGTTTTTATGGCTGTGATGGGATATTTCATTTTTCATTCACGCAAGTCGTTAAATCAAAACCTGATACGGGCTTTGAAATTATTTTTGGGCGGAATTCTTCTCAACATAGGGCTAAACTTAAATCTGCTTGTTTCAATTTATAATGGAAGATTTGAACTAAACCCATGGCACTATGTATTTGGTGCAGATATTCTTCCGCTTGCGGGGTTAAGCATTGCCGTACTTTCAATAATCAGAAAATTTTTCAGATCGAACCCTCTCCCGTATTTATTAACAATGTTGATTTTTGCATTCATCTCTGCGCGGCTGCCGGATATTACGAATAATCCTGATTCAGTTATAGCTTACCTTCAGGCTTTCTTTTGGGGCAGTTATGAATGGTCATACTTCCCTCTCTTTCCCTGGTTTATCTATCCGTTGGCTGGATATACTTTTGCTCTTGTGAGGACTTTATACAAAGATAACTTGAAGAGCATTAATGTTCGTCCGGTTATAGTAATCAGCACACTGCTTTTGATCTTCACATTCAAATATGCCGCAGATATTACACAAAACCTGCAAGAATATTATCATCACGATGAGATATTTGCCGGCTGGATCTTGGTATTTGTGGGTGTATGGACAATCCTTATCCATCTTACACTGAAGGTGATAGGTGAAAATGTGCTCTCAAAATACATTCAATGGTTTGGGAAGAATGTAACCGCCGCATATGTTATTCAGTGGTTTATTATCGGCAATATTGCAACCGAGATTTATAAGACCCAGAATTACTTAAACATAATCCTTTGGTTTGCAGCTATCACTGCTGCTGTTTCATTGTTCGTATTAATGTATGAAAAGTTGGTTAGAGAAATACAGTCAGGCAAGAGAGTGGATTAACGGGATACCTGAACAGATTTTAATAAATTGTTAATGAAATCGAGCTCATCTTCGTTAACGGTATGACCCATACCCGGATAAATTACCTTTGTTACATCAGCATCAAGTTTGTTAAATATATCTGCAGTCTCGTGAACTCTTTCGACAGGAATATGGGGGTCAACATCACTGCATCCAAGGAATACGGGAGTTGAGTTCATTAATCCCGAATAGTTACTGGCAGTTACATTTGCTCCGATCAAGCCGCCGCTTAATCCGAAAATTCCTCCATATCTCTTTGCGTGCCTTGCGGCATACTCAAGGGTTAAGCAAGCACCCTGAGAAAAACCTAATAAATAAATTCTTTCCGAAGGAATGTTACGGTCTTCGACCATAGCTATCAGAGAAGATATTTTGTTTAAACCGGAAGTTATCCCCGGTTCATTAGATTCGATCGGGTTAAGAAAGCTGTGTGGGTACCATGTATTATCCGCAGCCTGTGGCGCAATAAATACAAAACCATCCGTATCAAACTCTTCCGCTAGTGTGATAATATTTTCTGCGGTAGCCCCTCGTCCGTGTAACATTATCATTGCTGCATATGCCGAATCAAGCGGTTCACCGGTCATAACTACTCTCTCATAAACATGAGGATCAATGTTTTTCATCTTAAATTTCCTTTAAATTATGATAATTTAATTTCTGGCAGAGCATTTTCAATTTCGCTTCTTCTCGGTTCAAGCCATGGAGGAAGTTTTAAAGACGAACCAAATACATCCGGTTGTTCATCCACCGAAAATCCGGGCGGATCGGTTGCAATTTCAAATAGGACATTACCGGGTTCACGGAAATAAATTGAATGAAAATAATTTCTGTCAATTACCGGGGTAACGCTCATTCCGCTGTCAACCAGTTTTTTTCGAAGCTCCAGCTGATGGTTGTCATCATTTGCCCTCCATGCAATATGATGAACAGCCCCGACTCCCATTCTTCCAACAGTTAGTTCGGGTGAAGAAATAATATCTACGTAAGTGCCTGCACCACCAGCGCCGCTCTGGTATCTTATCCTGTCTTTCACTTCATTTATTTTTGTAAATCCAAGCTGTTCAACAAGAATTATTTCTGATGGTGGAATTTGTTCGAGAGCAATTGTAACACCAAAGAAGCCTCTTATTGAATGTTCGGCGGGTATATCGCCGTTATCCCATCCATCCCGCGTTTCAGCGGCAGTAAAAATTAATTCCGACTCAATGCGATCAGCATCTTCAATCAGCATCACAAATTCATCAAACCTTTTATATGGCCCGATGAAATCTACTCTCAGATCAGCAAGCCTTTTCTTCCAGTACTCAACAGAGTCTGCCGGCAGTGAGTAAGAAATTGTAGTAGCCTGCCCTGTTCCGCGTTTTCCTTTGAATCCACCCTCTCCCCATGGGAAAAAGGTCAAAATACTGCCTGGCGTTCCTGCCGGGTCACCGTAGTAAAGGTGATAAGTAAACGGGTCGTCAAAATTTACCGTTTTTTTAATCATTTTAAGACCGAGTGTCTTAACATAAAAATTAACATTTTTCTGAGCATCACCAGCAATAGCAGTAATGTGATGAATGCCTGTTGTTCCACTTTTCATTTCTTTTTCCTGTCAATAATTTAATACATAATAACAACTTAACTGAATCATAACATATCTTAACCTGTCAATAGTTCAATATCTGAGAATTTTTGAACAATAGCTTAAGACTTAAGTGTGAAAAAGTAGAGTATAAGAGAGAAGTAGTGACTCACACATCTGCAAGTTAATAAATTAACTAAAGTGAATCACCTGTATAATGTGATGATTTTCACAGAAAGAATGTGAATTAAAAACTGAAATGCTCAGAGTTATTTAACCAGTTTTGAAAACTGTTTAAATTCGTCCGTTCCGCAAACATTTAACAATTCAAACAGGATTGACTCGGTAGTTGTAATCTCTGCGCCGTGAGTTCTCATCCGCTGCAGTGCAGTTTCGTAATCTATCACCTTCCTGGATGAAACTGCATCAGCCGCTACATTTACCTGGAAATCATTCGCCAGCAAATCGAGCACTGTTTGCTGAACGCATACGTGTGACTCAATACCCGCAACAACAACCTGCGATATATTATTTTGTTTTAACCTGTTAAAAAGGTCAGACGCACCATAGCAGCTAAAAGTCATTTTCTGAATTGCTTCACCTGAAAGTTCTGCCAGCAGTGCATTAGCTGTAGGTCCTAATCCTTTCGGATATTGCTCTGTAAAGAATACAGGCAGGTCGAGTATTTTAAAACCCTTTATCAGCTTAAGTGTATTTTCAATCAGTTCTTTTTCATGCTGCATTACAGATAGTATTCTTTCCTGTATATCGATTATCAGCAATGCCGTTGTTTCTCTATTAAGGATTAAAGAACTTCTGTTTATGTCAGGATTCATAAGTTATAAATTTTAAGAATATTAATAAATCGGGTCCATTCCATATTTACCGCAGGCGTACATCATAAGGATAGCTGCAAGATCAACAAGAGCTTTCTTTTGATCTTCCGGATAAATAACAAGATCATATACTTCTGCAACAAACTGAAAATGAGTCAGAATTCTATCAAGCTCGCTGTAAGTAGGCGTGCCGTGCCAGTCTGCTACCTGCTTTACAAGCATCTTTTCGTGCCGGCGAAGGAATTCATTAAACGAAATAATCTGATTAGCGTGGGTCGAGCGGGGACGGCAAATGGCAATCAGATCATTAAAGTAAGTATCCCATTTTTCAGCCAGTTGTTTATTGCGCTCGTGCATTACGAAGCGGGCTTTATCCAGTGTAAACTTTGCTTTGGTTCTTGGTTTAAAGTTTGGGATCAGCGCATAACCATCATAGCTGATCGAATCATTCTCATCATCATAAAATTTCCATCTTCGTGCAATCTGGTTAGCTGTGTAAATAACAATTACTTTATCCCGACCGCTGTCTATAACTACAAACTTTTTATTGTGTTGATAAACAACTGTAAACCAGTGCTCCCAGTTATCAACGCTTAAAATGCAAGGGTAACCTTTTTTCAGGTGGTCAGTCAGCACTTTGCTTGCATCTTTAGGAGTTTCGCGTCTGAAATATTTCATCTTACAGTCGAAATATTTAGCAGCCTTGGCAAGCCCTATTTCATCTGTTCCGTACCACCAAGTGCTGCCGGCTTTTTTGCCGATCTCCCGTTCGTTCTGGAACATGCCAAGCATCACCAGGGCATACTTTAATGCGAACGGTCCGCATTGATACTTATAGGGTTGAGGATAAAAACTCATAAGCAGAAATTTTATGAGCTAATTTAAGTAATGATTTACAATAAGTCATTATGTAATTTTGCTCAGGCTAAAAAAATATTTATCTTTATTTCACTATGAGAAGAAAACTTAAAGTTGCAGTAGCTTTTAACGAAGCACACCCCGAGTATTATGTAAAGCATACCGAAAAGGATGCTAATACACTTGGTTTTACACCATACTTTGAAGTAGATAATCTGACCCCGATTGAGGAGTATGAATTGCTTGCAAAACGGCTTTCAAAAGTAGGAATTGAAGCATATGCTCTGAACATTCTGGATGATCTTAGTCTGCTTCTAAAGGATATAAAAAAGAATAAACCGGACGTCATTTTCAATTTTATTGAGATTTTTAAAGAAAATGCCCGGCTGGAGATGAATATAGTCGGACTGCTGGAATTGATGGGAATTCCTTACACTGGCGCTCCGCCCATGGCTCTGGCTAACTGTCAAAGCAAAATATTGGCTAAACGTCTTCTTAATTCGGTGAACATTCCCACCCCCAGATTCTTAGTGATAAGAAAAGCGGTAAAACGTGTTATCCACGATCTGAATTACCCGATTATTGTTAAACCTGCTTATGAGGATGCAAGTGTAGGCATTGAAAACGAATCCATCGTTACTACACATAAAGCGCTCCGTGAACGGATTGAGTATGTGCATAAATATTTTCAACAGCCTGCACTCCTGGAAGAATTTATAGAAGGACGGGAGCTTAATGTTGCAATGCTTGGGGATGTGAACTCGAGAACAGAGAAACCCATAGCCCTTCCGATAAGTGAAATTGACTTCCGGGAAATGCCGAATCATCTTTATAACATTGTAAGCTACCAGGCAAAATGGGATCCGCATCATGAAGCTTATCACAAAACAATCCCTATCTGCCCTGCTGTAATTCCAAAAAAAATTGAGAAGAAGGCAAAGGAAATTGCATTAAAGGCTTTCAGAATTATGAGCTGCCGTGATTATGCGCGGGTTGATATGAGGCTTGCCAAAGACAATAAGCTTTACGTACTTGAAGTTAACCCGAATCCCGATTTAACTGAAGGCGCTGGTTTTATGCGTTCTGCCGAAGCAGCAGGTTATTCATACATTCAGGCTATGAAAAAGATAATCAGACTTGCATACCACAGGGGCAATAGGGAGGGGATTGTCAGGAATTAATTTTTTGAAGAATATTTATTGCTTCAATCAGGTTATCTGCTTCATAATCCGGTTTAATGCCGGATTGTTTAGCAGCCTGCCTGGTGGTTTTGCCGGAATAGATAAGAATTCCCTTTCCGCCGATTTGCTGTGCCGCAAGTATGTCTGTTTCGATATCATCACCAAGCATAATAAACCTCGAATCTGCTTTTACACCAAGTTCCTTTAATGCAGATCGGAAATAAATAGGTGACGGCTTGCCAATCAGAACGGACTTCTTACCCGCAGCATATTCAATTGCAGTTATAAACGCACCGGCATCCAAACACAAATTACCTTTTGGAGCCCAGAATTTATTCATCTGCATTGCAACTAAATCTGCTCCGTTATGAACATAACGAAATATCTTATTGAGATTTTCATAATTCCATTCTTCTCCGAGATCACCTACAACAACGGCTTCCGGTTTATCGAAATCAATAATATCCTTAAAAAGAGTTTTAATTGATTCTGTGCAAAACACAGCTGCACTCTTATAATTTGCTTTTACGTAAGAGATCGCCGCATCTGCTGCCGTCATTGCTTTAATAGTTGTTTTGATTCCGGATTCTGCAAAAAACTGATGTACTTCATCGCCGGTTCTTAATGTAGAATTGCTGATAATGTAGGCAGGGATATTATTCCCTTCCATAAAACTAAAAAATTCTTCTATACCGGGGGCAGGGGTATTCCCTGTTTTAATCACACCGTCAAAGTCTATTAATATGGGAACGGGCTTCTTCATTTGAATTTGAGACAGGTTTGCAGCACAGACTGATAATCTGTGCTGCAAGTTGATAAAAGATTTATAATTATGAATTTGCTCGTGCCAGGACAGGAAACTTAATCTTTGCAAATTCAAAAGCCCCGAATAAAATGCCCGCGTAAAACAAATCACCGAGCAGAGTGTAATGGAAAAATGGAATAGCAGCGGTATAGCAAGCTGCTAGCCCTGCACCGGTTGCCGGATATAAAGGTGACACAAGCCAAACAGCGAAGTTTGTGATAATAAAAAATGAAACTGATGCTGTTACAGACGCAAGCGCAATACTGGTAACCTTCTTTTGTTTTATCATTAGGGAACCGATAAATACTATCAACGCAAAACTTAAGTAAACGGCTATCAAAGTATTGTGTAAACCTATGATGAGGTCTGTAATTAACATTGCTGCAATCGGGACAATGTATGCAAGTCTCTTTTCCTTAAAATATGCACCGGCAAACAATGCCATAGCTGCAATCGGGACAAAGTTCGGTGGGTGGGGCAGAAGCCTTACTAAAGCTGCTGCAACTATCATCCCCATCAGAACCAATAATCTCGGGTTTGCTTTCATAATTTATTCCTTTCTCTTAATCTTAATTTTAATTTTTCAATTGATAAAATATAAGTAATTCAATCTCTTTAATGAAACTAAGGAACATCAAAGAGTAAATTTTAATCCCAGTGTCCCTGAAAATCCGGGTGTAGCATAGCCAAACACTTCTTCATAGTATTTGTTTGTAAGATTTTCCAGCTTACCGTAAATTCTTAAAAATGTGAATACGTCATAAGAAGCAGCAAGATTAATAAGCGTATAATCGCTCAGGTTAATCCTTTCAGCGGGGAATACAGAAAAATTCTTATCATCTCTTTGACCGGCATAAGATATTTCAACATAAACATTTGCATCCGGAATAAAGTTATAATTTACGCTCAGAGATGCTTTGTGCATCGGACGCCTTAAAAGCGCCTCACCTTCATCAACAGTACCTTTGCTCAAATCTTTGGTTTGTGTGAAGGTATAATTTGAATTAACAGTAAGAGTTTCCAGCGGTTTTACTGTTATGAAAACCTCTATTCCTTTTGATTCAGCTTTATTGATATTTATAGTTCTGAAGTTTTCATCAAAACCGAAGAGATCTTTGAAGGTAGTCCGGAAGTAATTTATTCCTGCGGAAAAACTATTATTAATGAAGAACTGTTCAATGCCGGCATCCCAGCCGAAACTTTTTTCAGGATTCAGATCTGAATTACCAAACCCGGGATCAAAAAGATAAAACAATGACGGCGCTTTGAATCCGGTACCAAACGTAGCTTTTATTTTTGTACCGGTTTGCCAGAAAACATAAGCAGGTGCAATTCTGTAAGTTACAACAGAACCGAACCGGTTGTGGTTATCATATCTTACACCTATTGAATTGAAGAAATTGTTATCAAATCTGAACTGATGCTGAAAATAAGCTCCTGTTGTACGGGATTTATTCTGAGGGAATAAGCTTTCAAAATCACCGAAGGATGAGAAATACAGATATTCTCCAATGGCTTTTTCTTCTTCTGTTTCAATCCCGGCAACAAAAACATTATCTTCATTCAAATTGATAATATTCTGCCAATCGGATTTCAGCCTTTTCCCATCATACAAGCTTCTTGATGATGCAGGATTGTTGAGTGATTCATCAAATTTATACTTACGAAGATTCCTGGTAAAAGAAACGCCGGCTTTTTGATTCCACAATCCATCAAATAAAGTAAGGATCGCTTCGCCGCGGTAGGCTTGTTCTTCTAAATTGAAAATGAAGGTTGGGTCATCTCCGAACTCACCTCCAAACTGATCATAATCAGCATCCATTTTATTAAATCGTCCGTAAAAGTTCACATTCAAAAATTCACTAACCTTTGCCCCGATTCTTGCAGTGAGATATGAAGAAGCCGCTCCGTCTTTTTCAGTGTTGCCGTATTTTTCGGATGCGGAAGAAAAACCGTCAGTTCTCCATCGGCTCATGGTAACAGAGTAATTCATCATATTATAAGAACCATTAAGTCCGACTAGTCCCTTGTAGGTATTATAAGATCCGCCGTCTGTTGAAATGAAGAAATCGTTTGATCCTGTTCCTTTTTTAGTAATGATGTTTATAACGCCAGCCATTGCATCAGAGCCGTAAAGAGTGCTTTGCGGTCCTCTTAAAATTTCAATTCTTTCGATATTATCAACCGGTAAGGTTGAAAAGTCGAAGAAGTTTGCCGGGTCGTTAACCATATTCATTTTGATGCCATCAATTAGGATCATCGTATGGCTGGTGTTGGAACCCCGCGTATAAACGTTTGTGAGTTTGCCCGGTCCACCCTGCTGTGAAAATGACAAACCATATTCACTTTGAAGTAATTCATACACATTGGTTTTCATTCGGTTAGAAATCATTGCTGAATCAATAACAGATACGGAGCTTGCTAACTCAATTGTCGGGGTATAAGTTCTTGTAGCAGTTACAACCACATCTGAAAGCGGATATACTTTTTGAGTATCATCCTGTTGCGCAAATACAGCATGTAAAGCCGAAAACAAAACAAAGAAAGCAAAAAGAGATTTTAATGAAAGCATAGAAGTTACTCCTTATAAAAAGTTAAATAAGTAACTTCGCGGGTTAAAAAGTTGAGATAAAACGATAGGAAAAGAGCCATCGTTAATTTTACCTTTAGCGCGAAGGTTGATTAATTTTAAAATTTACGGCAGGTCTCCTGGCTTCTACCAGTAGGCAATTTACAATAGGCAGTAGGCAAACTTGCATACTGCTTACTGCTTGTTGCATACTGATTTTCACAGTTGCGCGACAGCGCCGGAATTGATGGCTTTACCCGTCATCCTGAACTTGCCCGCCTTGGCTCGACTGCCAGGTCAGGACAGGTTTAAGGTTACTGGAGATTCCGAATAAAATTCGGAAAGACACCGCACCGGACTTCCCTATATTTCCCTTTATCCCGAAAACCGGAACAGGGACACCGTAAAATCTGTTCAAAGAACTGCGGCAAAAATAAACATTATCCGGTAAAGTTCAAATTTTTAATCGTTTTACTTCACAGTTTTAACTTTTTTTTCTAAGTTGCATTATAATTTATTATCAAATGTTAACATCTGACTTTTGCTTGAAACTTTTCTATTACATACTTAATTCAGTTAACTTTGAATTTTTTCCCATCTCTAAATGTTTACCATTCAAAATTTTAATCTTGTTTAATCATTATGACTAAAAAGGAGTTTTTTAATGGGCTGGTTTTTTAGCTTTTTGAATTCCTCCATCGGAAAAAAAATTACGATGGCCGTAACGGGAGGATTTCTGATTATATTTCTCGTTGTTCATCTGGTAGGAAATACAACCTTGTTCTTCGGTGCAGAAGCATTTAACGGGTATGTATCATCCCTCGATGTTGTTAAACCTCTGATCAGAGTAATCGAAGTAGTTCTCCTCGCTGCATTTTTAATACACATTGTAAACGGGGTAAGACTCTGGTTAGAAAATAAGAAGGCTCGCGGGGTTAATTATAAGGTAAATGGCTCGTCCGAAAGCAGCGATGTTTTCTCAAGGACGATGTTTCTAACCGGGTCTGTAATTTTTATTTTTCTTGTATTGCATTTGAAAACCTTTTTCTGGCAGTTTAACATTTACGAACCCGGAAGTCTTGCCGCTCAACATCAATACTATCAAATAGTTGTTGAGGCTTTCAGCATTTGGTGGTATGTTTTACTATATGTGATTGCAATGGCGCTTTTAGGCTTCCATCTTAACCATGGATTTCAGAGCGCTTTCCAGACTTTCGGATGGAACCACAAAAAATATTTTCCGCTGATTGAAAAAATCGGGGCTGTCTATGCAATTTTTATGGCAGCCGGATTTGCTTCAATGCCTATTTACTTCTTTATTGTTTACGGAGGCAGCAAATGACAGAGCTAAATTCTAAAATTCCGGAAGGACATATTTCTGAAAAGTGGATAAATCATAAATTCAATATGAAGCTGGTTAACCCGGCTAATAAAAGAAAGTACACTATTATTGTTGTAGGAACAGGCTTAGCAGGTGCATCAGCAGCGGCTTCGCTTGGCGAGCTTGGATACAATGTATTGGCATTCACTTTTCATGATAGTGCAAGAAGAGCTCATAGCATTTCAGCACAAGGTGGCATAAATGCATCAAAAAATTATCAGAATGATGGCGATTCAACTTACAGACTTTTTTACGATACTGTAAAAGGCGGAGACTTCCGTGCCCGTGAAGCAAATGTTCATCGCCTTGCTGAAGTAAGCGGCAATATTATTGATCAGTGTGTTGCACAGGGAGTACCGTTTGCAAGAGAATACGGAGGTTTGCTTGATAACCGTTCATTTGGCGGTGCACAGGTTTCCAGAACTTTTTATGCACGCGGTCAAACCGGTCAGCAGCTTTTACTTGGAGCTGTAAGCGCGCTTAACCGGCAGGTTGATAAAGGGTCTGTAAAACTTTTTACCAGAAGAGAAATGCTTGATGTGGTAATTGTTGACGGTTCAGCTAAAGGCATTGTTTGCAGAAACCTTTTAACCGGTGAAATTGAAAAATACTCTGCCCATGCCGTATGCCTTGCTACCGGCGGTTATGCAAATGTTTACTTCCTTTCAACAAATGCGATGAACTGTAATGCCACTGCAATCTGGCGTGCACACAAGCGCGGTGCATTTTTCGGAAATCCCTGCTTCACTCAGATACATCCGACTTGTTTACCGCTGCACGGTGATTCGCAGTCAAAATTAACATTGATGAGTGAGTCATTGCGTAATGATGGAAGAGTCTGGGTATCAAAAAAGAAAAATGATATGCGTCATCCAGGCGAAATACCGGAAGATGAAAGAGATTATTACCTCGAAAGAAAATATCCGTCATTCGGAAACCTTTCGCCAAGAGACATTTCATCCCGCGCAGCAAAAGAAGTTTGCGATGAAGGCAGGGGTGTAAAGGGTGGCGAAGCAGTCTATCTTGATTTCAGAGATGCGATAAACAGACTTGGCAAGCATGTAATCGAAGAACGATACGGTAACCTTTTTGAAATTTACGAAACAATTACCGGCGAAAATCCTTATAACGTTCCAATGATGATTTATCCCGCGCCGCATTATACGATGGGCGGACTTTGGGTTGATTATAACCTGATGAGCACAATACCCGGATTATTCGTACTTGGTGAAGCCAACTTCTCAGACCACGGCGCTAACAGGCTGGGTGCTTCTGCGCTTATGCAAGGGCTTGCTGATGGTTATTTTGTTATACCATATACAATGGGAGATTATCTTGCTTCTGAAAAACCGGCTTATGTAAAAACAGATCATCCCGAATTCGAAAAAGTTGCCAACGAAGTGAAAGACCTGACTTACAAGCTTCTTTCAATTAAAGGCAAGCGAACTGTGGATGATATTCACAAGCAGCTCGGACGTATTATGTGGAATAAAGTCGGAATGGCTCGCAAGGAACAAGGGCTGAAAGAAGCTATAAACGAAATCCGCGAGCTGAAAAAGGAATTTTGGCAGAATGTAACAATTCCCGGCAGCGGTGATGATGTAAATCAGACCCTTGAACGAGCTGGAAGATTGGTTGACTACTTTGAGCTTGGTGAGTTAATGGCTCTGGATGCACTCGAAAGAAACGAATCCTGCGGTGGTCACTTCAGAGTTGAATACCAGTTTGAAGACGGAGAGGCAAAACGCGACGACGAGCATTTCTCTTTCGTTTCTGCCTGGGAATTTGCAGGCGAAAGCAAATGGAATCTTCATAAAGAACATCTTCAGTTTGAATATGTAAAACCGGCAATAAGGAGTTATAAATAATTGAATTCTGCTGCGGCAAATATTCATGAGCATAAAGTGTTTCTCCAGGTTGTTGAATTAATCAAACAATCTAAGCACAAAGTATTTGCAGCGGTTAATACAGAACTAATAGATTTATACTGGAAAATCGGTGAATCTATTTCCCGGAAAGTTCAGTCTGATGGTTGGGGACAGGGAACCGTAGAGGAATTATCCAGATTCATCCAAAAAGAAATGATTGGTTCAAGAGGATTTTCGCCCCAGAATTTATGGAGAATGAAGCAATTTTATGAGGTTTACTCCTCTTCTCCAATTGAGGCTGACCAAAATGTAGCACAGATTACTAATCTGTGCTACGATGAATTTGAATTTAATCTGAAATCAGACATATAAATTCAGAATTGTTTGCAAAATTTACTTTTTGGTCAGCCTCAATTGACCTGGACTAATAATCTTATTATTCTTTCAAAAACAAAAGCAATCGAAGAAAAAGAGTTCTACATAAAGCTTTCTATAAAAGAAAAATACTCCAAACGCGAATTAGAAAGACAAATTAATTCTGCTGTTTATGAAAGATTTTTATTATCCCGGCAAAAACTCTCAACAATGTTGAAAGAACAAGATAAACCGGCAGTTCAACAAATCAACGAGGTTTTTAGAGATAAGTATATTTTTGAGTTTCTTGATCTTCCGGAAAATTTTAGTGAAAGGATTTGAGAATGTCCCTGGTAAAAAATTTAAGAGAATTTATACTTGAGCTGGGAAAAGGGTTCACCTTTGTTGGGGAAGAATATCGTTTACAGGTAGGCACTAAAGATTTCTTTGTAGATTTACTTTTTTATCATCGCGGGTTACAATGCCTGGTTGCCATTGATTTGAAGATCGACGAGTTCAGTCCGGAATACCTTGGCAAAATGAATTTTTATCTGGAAGCTCTTGATAAGACACAAAAGTTACCTAATGAAAATCCAGGCGTTGGATTAATATTATGTAAAACCAAAAATGATGAAATTGTGAACTATACATTGAATAGAAACTTATCCCCAACTAAAATTGCAGAATACGAAACTCAGTTAATCGATAAGAATATTTTAAAGAAAAAGTTACACGAACTTGGTGAATACTATTCATCTTTAGAAAAATCAATATCTGATAATTAAAACCGGCAATAAGGAGTTATAAATAATGGAAGAAAAAAAATTAAACCTTAAGCTTAAAATTTGGAGACAAAAAAACACAAACTCTGTCGGAAGTTTTGTTGAATACAACCTTAGCGTTTCTCCGGATGCTTCATTCCTCGAAATGCTCGATGAACTTAATAACGGGCTTGAACTAAAAGGTGAAGACGCAGTTCACTTTGAAAGCGACTGCCGTGAAGGTATCTGCGGAACATGCGGATTGGTTATTAACGGCAGACCCCACGGTCCCATTCCGAAAATAGCTACCTGCCAGTTACATATGAGAAATTTTAAGGATGGCGAAACGATATGGATTGAACCATTCCGTGCAAAAGCATTTCCGGTTATTAAGGATTTAATGGTTGATCGTTCCGGATTTGATAAGATACTTCAGGCAGGAGGATATGTATCTGTTAATACAGGCGGTATTCCCGATGCAAATGCAATCCCAATACCCAAAGAAACTGCAAGCCTTGCAATGGATGCTGCTTCATGCATAGGATGCGGTGCTTGTGTTGCAGCCTGTAAAAATGCTTCTGCAATGCTCTTTGTTTCGGCTAAAGTTTCGCAATATGCACTATTACCGCAGGGACAGCCTGAACGCTACCGCCGGGTTGAGAGAATGGTTGCAGTTATGGATGAACTCGGCTTTGGAAGCTGCACAAACACTTATGCTTGTGAAGCAGAATGTCCGAAAGGTATTTCTGTAACAAATATTGCCCGAATGAATCGTGATTTCGTGATGGCTAAATTCAGGAATAAAGAGGTAGAAGTGTAAAAGCCAGATGGGATAAATTTATCAGGTTAAAATTTAATCCCGGTTAAACTTTAATCGGGATTTTTTTTATTTTAATCCACCTAAATTATATGTAATAATTTGATGTTCGAAAGAGAAACAAAATTTATAATAGACTTTAGCCTGAACAAGGTTAAGAAACTCGGGGCATTCTTTCCTTTTGAAAAATTAGCAGGTGTTAACCTTCACCCGGCAATCTTAAAATATATCTCCGGCGAGCTTGACTACCTGATTTATGAAGACAGGCAGAAGCTGTTAAGCAATTCTGCTTTTGATTATTCCGGACCGGCTATTTCCCGGTATTTTGGGCTGATGAGCGAAGAGATCAAAAAGAGTAAAAGACTTTCATTTCAGGATGCAAAAAGTCTTATCGTGCAGGCGATACTGTTCAACGCAAATTACCTGGTGCGTCCGGCATGGTCTTTATCGAAACTGATCTATAATGATGCTGAATCAAGATCGGTGCAGGAAATCAAAATAGTTCTTAACTACCTGTATTACTATGATTATATAAGGAACGTCATTAATGCTTACTTCTCAAGGCGCAAGCTTGTTAATTTAAGCCGGACAGAATTCGAGATGATCCTTACAAAAATAGATAACGAATTGTTTGCCTCAGAATCACAAAAACTTATCGATAATGCCATTTATTCTATAACCGAATTTTTTAATATCGGGGAAACCAACAAGAACAAGGTTTCTGCTTCATTCATCGAGGTTTTCTTAAAAGATAAAAGACAGGTAGACTACCTGGCACGCTTGCGGAAGGCAATCCCTAAGGAAGGCAGACAGATATTTGATGTTGAAGATATTCGCAAAGCAATCTATACTGCCAGTCTTCCGGAACCTGGATTTATTGAGCAGCCGGAAGTTGAAATTGAAGAAAAAGATGAACCTGCTGTTATTATTGCCGAACCAACCGTGATCGATGAACCTCGTGCAGAAGAAACAACTGATCAGATTGTGATTCGGGAAGATGAAGCAGCAGCAACGGATGAATTGCCGGAAACAGCTTATGAAACGCCTGTAGAAACTGAAGATGACCTTTCTCCTGTTCAGGACGATCAGACTGCTGCAGAGACAACACCCGCAGAAGAATTTGAGTCGTCTCCTGCACCAATCGAAGAAAAACCTGAACCTGAGAAAGTTAGCGATGAAGATGTTGATTATCTTTCACTATATGATGAAGAATTAAAAAAGCTGGAAGAGCAAAGTTTATCGCTTACTTCCGAACTTGAAAAACTCGATCTGGATTTTTCTATTGAGGAGCATCTTAAAACCCTTCACGATCTTAACGAGGAACTGAAGCGTGAAGAACAAAAAATATTAAGCGATTCGCTTAATACTCATCCTCAACCCGAAACCACAATTGAAATTGAAGATGAAATTCAGACACCTCAGGTAACCGCTGAACAGCCGGTTGAAGATTACAGCCCGGCTGAAGCGGAAGTACCAAAAGAACCGGTAAAAGAATCCATTGAAATAGCTGATGATGAACAAACTGCGCCGCAAAGAACTGATGAGGAATTGCCTGATATTGAATTATCTGAAGATGACCAGCTTGACGACCTTGAGCCGGTTGATATTATTCCAGATTCAGATGATATTATGATTGACGAAGAACCGGGTCTGCAATCAGAATATGATTTTGTAGATGAAAAAGAAGAACCGGATATCGAATCGCCTCAGGTTTCAGAAAAAGGTGAACGAACTGAAAGCCCGTATCAACACAAGCGAAGTAAAGATTTATTCAGCTATCTGAGCGTGAAGGAAACCACGAGAATTATAGAAGAAGTTTTTGGAGTGGATGAGGAAGATTTTACAAACACTGTTGAGAAGATACAGGAATGCAGTAATTATGATGAAGCCACACAGATTTTAAAGGATGTTTACTTTTCATACAGGATCAATCCTTTTACAAAAGCCGCTGTTACATTAACAGAAGCAGTAGAGAATTATTTTAAGCAAGGTAACTGATGTTCATTGATTATGCTGAAATTGAAGTGATCTCCGGAAAAGGTGGGGATGGTGCTATTACATTCAGACGTGAGAAGTATGTACCCAAAGGCGGTCCATCCGGCGGAAATGGCGGCAAAGGCGGGAGTGTTCTACTGCAAGCTGATTCAAATCTTTCAACTCTTCTCGACTTCCGGTACAAAAGAAAATATAAAGCTCAGAATGGTGAACCCGGCGGTAATTCACTTAAGGATGGAAAGTTCGGCGCAGATGAAATCATCAAAGTTCCTGTTGGAACCATCGTTAAGAATTTCGAAACCGGCAAAGTTTTATTCGACCTGGATGAAGCAGGGAAACAAATTGTAATTGCAAAAGGCGGCAGAGGCGGTAAAGGTAACAGTAACTTTGCAACTCCAACAAACCAGGCGCCGCGTAAAGCAGAAAAAGGTAAACCGGGCGAATCCCGGAAAATAATTCTTGAGCTTAAACTGATTGCTGATGTTGGATTAGTTGGATTTCCTAATGCAGGCAAATCTACTCTTATATCTGTTATTTCTGCAGCCAGACCAAAAATTGCGGATTATCCATTCACCACGTTAGAACCAAATCTTGGTATTGTCCGTTATAAAGATTACAAAAGTTTTACTGTGGCAGATATACCCGGTATAATAGAAGGTGCGCACGAAGGAAAAGGACTTGGATTAAAATTTCTTAAGCATATTGAGCGCACAAAAATTTTATTATTCCTGATAGACAGTATGTCCGAAGATTATGAAAGCGAATACAAAGTTCTTAACAACGAATTAAAATCTTACAGCAAACAGCTTGCAAAAAAAACAAAGCTTGTTGCATTAACCAAAGCAGACCTTCTCGAACCCGATCAGCTAAAAAAAATTAAAATCAAAAAAATCAGGGATGTTCAATCAATGCCGATAGTGATTTCATCGGTCAGCAGGTTTGGCATACAGGAACTTTTAGATAAATTGTGGTTGTCTTTACAAAATGAAAATCAAAAATATATTTAAGAAAATACCGGAGGATATATGAAATTGTTAAGAAATTTTGTGGCTGCGCTTGCCATAGTCAGTATAACAACCTTCTATGCTTGCGACGGCGGACTTAACATATTTTCCAAATCGGATGAGGTTAAACTCGGCGCTCAGGTAGATCAGGAAATAAGGAGCAATCCTCAGGAATACCCTATCTTCAAAGGAGACCCATCGATAAAACAGTATATCAGTGACAGGATATTCAATCATGTTTTATCATCAGCTAAAATAGTTGATAAGAACATATATCCCTACCAGATGGAAATTATAGACCAACCGGAAATTTTAAACGCTTTTGCTTTACCCGGCGGATACATTTACATCTATACCGGTTTGTTAAAATATCTTGATTCGGAGGCTGCCCTTGCAGGCGTAATCGGTCATGAAATTGCACATGCAGAAATGCGCCATGCAACACAAAGAATGACAGCATATTACGGAGTGTCATTTTTAGTAAGCCTGCTTCTCGGACAAAACCCATCACAAATCGCAGAAATTGCAGCAAATTTATTTGTAGGTTTGGCTTTTCTGGCAAACAGCAGAGCGGATGAAAATCAATCCGATGAAAAATCCTTTGAATATTTAAGAGATACGCGTTATTATCCCGGCGGCGTAAAATTCTTTTTTGAAAAATTGCGTGATGACGGGCTGGTAAGTTCAAACAGCAGTAAGATTGCAACATTTCTTTCAACACATCCGGACCCGATATCAAGAATCCAGGATACAGAGACCCGGCTTACAGGAGCCGGTCTGCCTGTTTATAATTACAACAGCACCGCTGAAGGAATTTATCGTAGTGAATATATGACAAACATCAGAGGCAAACTGCCATAGCTTAACTTTAATAATATTTTTGAGGCGTTATGAAAAATTTAATATTATTCTTCGTATTTCTGTTCATCATCAGCGTCGATGTAACAGCGCAGGAAAAAAGAGCTTTCACTTCGGAAGATTTATGGAACCTGAAAAGAATAAACTCTTTTACCATCTCACCTGACAGAACAATGGGAGTGATGTCTGTTTCAACATTTGATATAAAAGAGAACAAAGGGAAAAGCGATCTCTATCTTGTATATTTATCAACAAATGAAATCAGAAGATTGACAACCTCAAAAGCATCGGATAGTTCACCCGTATGGAGCCCTGATAGCAAAAAAATCGCATTCATTTCAAAAAGAGAAGGTGATGATCGCGCACAGTTATACATCATACCCGTTGATGGAGGTGAAGCCGAACAATTAACAACAATGCCGCTTGGTATATCGTCACCAAAATGGTTCCCCGATGGAAAAAGTATTGCATTCGCTTCAAACTTATTCCCTGAATTTGAAAATGATTTTGAGGGATTGGAGAAAGAAATAAAAGAGCGTAAAGATGATAAGGTTACGGCAAAGGTAACTGAGAATCGTTTCTACAGGTACTGGGATAGCTGGCTGACCGATGGTTACGTTACGCATCTTTATTCATACAATACTGAAACGAAAGAAAGAACAGACCTTACACCCGGTTTAACCAGTATTCTGACTGTAAGCGGAAACGGTGCTAATTATGATATCTCTCTTGATGGAAAAAGAATTGCATTGGTGAAAAACGTTACTTCTCCTCCTTACCACGATCCGCTTAACTTTGATATTTTTATTTTGAATGCGGACGGCAGCGGTGAAATGAAAAACATTACTGCCGATAATCCGGGCGGCGATAATTCTCCAACTTTTTCTTCTGATGGCAGATATTTATACTATACAAGAACCACAGACCCCGCTAAAATTGCACAGAACACGCAGCTTGTAAGATATGATTTAAACTCCGGTGAAACTTTACCGCTTACAGAATCAATTGATCTTTCAGTCGGTGGTTATGAATTATCTCCTGACAACAGAGAAATCTATTTTATTGCAGAGGATCGGGCAAAATCTTCAGTATTTAAAATCAGTACTGATGGGTCCGGCTTTGGTGAAGTACTAAGAGATGGTACTAACGGTTCACTTCAATTGAGCGAGAATAAATTTTATGTGCTGAATCAAAACCTCTCGCAGCCGGTTGAGTTAATGAGCTATGATTACTCAGGAAATAATAAAGTAAAGATAACATCATTCAATGATGATTTGCTCTCACAGATAAATTTCGGCAGAGCTGAAGAACATTATTTTGAAGGAGCTGATGGCAAACAGGTTCAGCTTTTTATTTTATTTCCGCCCGATTTTGACGAGAGCAAAAAATGGTCAATGATACACCTGATTCATGGCGGACCGCACGGTACATTTGGCGATGACTTTCATCCCAGGTGGAATGCGCAGTTATTTTCTGCGCCCGGATTTATAACAGTAATGGTAAATTTTCATGGTTCAACAAGCTTTGGAGAGGAGTTTGCGCAATCGATTGTAGGTAATCACAGCGACAAACCATACACAGACATTATTAAATCCACAGAATTTCTTCTGGAAAAATATCCATTTATTGATTCTTCACGAATTGGCGCTGCGGGTGGAAGCTACGGCGGTTATCTTGTTAACTGGATTGCAGGTCAAACAGACAGGTTTGCAGCTTTATTCAGCCATGCCGGCGTTTATAATCTTATGGGGCAGTTTGCATCTGACTGGACTCACTTCAGGGAAATTGCTTATGACGGTTCGCCATGGGAGGGAAAGGAAAATCTTAAACTCCGAAGTCCATCCGAATATGCTGAAAATTTCAAAACACCCATGCTTATAGCCCACGGCGAAAAAGACTATCGCGTAGTGATTACACAAGGTCTTGAGCTTTATGGTGTGCTGAAGGGAAAAGGTGTGGAAGCACGCCTGGTTTATTTCCCGGATGAGAATCACTGGGTTCTTACTCCACAAAATTCAATATTTTGGTATAAAGAATTTCACGACTGGTTCGACAGGTTCCTGCAGAAAGGGGGAAAGTGATAGGAGGCAAGAGCTTTAGACCGTAATTTATTTTGAAATTAAAGCACAGACTCACTATATTTACACGCTCAAATTGAAAGGGCGGGGTAGCTCAGTAGGTTAGAGCAGTGGAATCATAATCCACGTGTCGGGGGTTCGAATCCCTCCCCCGCTACTAAAAATTAGTCTGTTAAGACTTTGTTGATGCCCTATTAAAAGGAGAAAGTAATGTATTCGTTGTTAGTTTTAATATCTTCTGTTATTGCAGTTTTATTGATAATAATCGTGCTGATGCAGGCAAGCAAAGGCGGCGGTTTAGCCGGTACATTCGGCGGCGCCGGTAATATGGGTGCTATGTTTGGAACGAGAAGAACTGCCGACTTTTTAAGTAAAGCTACCTGGTGGCTGGGCGGAACACTTGCAGTTCTTGCGATAGTGATCAATCTTTTCTTTTTGCCCGGGCAAACAAGCCAGGATCAAATTGAAAGTATTATTCAAAGAGGCGGAAGGCAGAACGTGCCTACGTCCCCAACACTTCCGCAGCAATTACCTTTGCAGCAGCAGGAACAGCAGGCTCCCGCGGAATAAAGAAATTCTTATTCTGACAAACGCCCTGTGCATCGAATTCACAGGGCATTTTTATTTTAAATTGTTGAGTAAAAAAATACACATCGCGTATCTCAGCGCTCACATCAACTCACATAAAGCGGTAATTATCTGTTCCTGCACATCGCGATGAAGTTTTGCACCCCCTGCGGTGAATTCAAAAAATATACAAACAATCAGTTCTTCGCCCCCTGCGGTGGTAAGATAACCGGCTAAGGATGACACTCCATTCAAAGTTCCGGTTTTCCCATAAAAATTTTTCTCGGCACATGTTCCAATCATCCTGTTTTTTAATGTACCATCAACACCGGCAATACTTAGTGAATTATTAAACACATCAAAGTTGGTCAGATCGAAATACATTTTCTCAAGCAGCCCAACTATTGCCCCTACGGTTATCTGGTTGAACCTGGAGATTCCTGACCCATCCACAACTGAAGAACCCTGATAAAATATTGCATTATCACGAATGAAGGTAAGTACAGCCTGAGTTGAATAAAATGAATTACCCTGCTCTTTGCTTGCTTCGGCGCCAATAGTTTTGAACAAGCACTCAGCAAGAAAATTATCACTGCTTTTATTAACTCTGTTAAGAATTTCCGCAATCGGGATTTTGGATTCCGCCAAAGTGATAGTAGAAGCGGGTGCAACTCCCGCAGCAGCATTTCCGTTTACTATGATGCCTGCATTTATTAATTCCTCCGATAAGATCTTCGCAGCGTGGAGAGGCGGGTTCTTAATATTTTCTGAAAATGACCTGACCCTTCTGCCGCGTTTTCTCTGCACAACTGTTCGATTGCGGTCAATAACCAATGCAGATATCGGAGGAAGTTTGACGTTTGCTACTTCGTCAGGGGTCCAATCATCACGCACATACACATCATCAAAATATGTATCATCGCCGATAATATTTCCTCTAACCTCACGAATTCCTTTTGAACGGAGCTCGTAAACCAGGTTTGTTAAATCCTGTTTTGTGAATAATGAATTACCGTATCCCTTTATGTAAAGATTGCCCTGGATGATGCCGCCGAGAATGGTCTTATCGTCGGTTAATAGCCTGGTAGCAAACTCAAATTCACTGCCCATCACGCTTAACGCTGCGGCAGTTGTAAAAAGTTTTGTGTTTGATGCGGGTATCATCGAGATGGTATGGTTCATTGAGAAGATAGTATCCTGGCTAAGCGGATTGTAAATCATAATGCCTTTAACAGTGCCTGCAGGCAGCCGGTTTAGTGCACTGTTTATTTTTTCTCTTACATCATCCGATGCGAGTAAATTTGTATGCAGAATAAGCAGGATCAGAAAGCAACAGGATTTAATCATACCTTAAAAAACCTCTGTAAGAATAAATTAAATTGCATTATAATAATATTAGTTTATTTTTATAGAAAAGATTTTAATAATCACAGCAGGTTACAAAAACTTGATGCAAATATATGATTTTGCATCACAAATAAAAGTTATTGACTTATACCTGGCTCATAATAATCAACTCAACAAATTACCGGGAGAAATATGGCAAAGAAAAAACCAGTACTTAAGGCTTACGAAAATCCTGATTTCGTTAATTCGTCAGATGCTAGGATTTTGAGAATACTCTCAGAGTTCATTGAACCGAAGAGTAAATTCAGCAAGCATAAAATAGTAGATACCATTGTATTTTTTGGTTCTGCAAGGTTGATGTCGAAAAAAGATTCGCTTGCAGAGCTGAACAAATTTAAAACGATAAATCCTAAATCGACACATAAACTTGCAGAAAAGCTCAGGAGTGCACAGCACATGGTAATGATGTCAAAGTATTATGAAGATGCCGTTGAGCTTTCAAAGTGTTTAACCGAATGGTCAATGAATCTGAAAACATCTGCAAACAGGTTCATCATTTGTACGGGCGGCGGACCCGGTATAATGGAAGCCGCGAACAAAGGAGCTATTCAGGCAGGCGGCTATTCAATAGGGCTTAACATAAGCATTCCTTTTGAGCAGTTTGTTAATAAGTATGTAACCGATGACCTTGCTTTCGAATTCCATTACTTTTTTATGAGGAAGTTCTGGTTTGCCTACCTTGCAAAAGCTCTTATTGTTTTTCCCGGCGGTTTTGGTACTATGGATGAGTTGTTTGAAGTGCTCACTCTCGTTCAGACCGAAAAAATAAAAAAGAAAATGCTGCTGATTGTTTATGATGAGAAATACTGGAAGAGTATAATAAATTTTGAAGGGCTGATACAGAACGGTGTTATCAGTAGAAGCGACATGAATCTGTTTTCATTCTGTAATACCGTTGATGAAGCATTTAAACTTACCAGGACTTTCCTTGAAAAGAATTACTTAACGGGGGCACAGGCAGAATTGACAGAACCCAAAATACATCTTAAATAAGTTTACAGTAAGCTTAAAACAGGATTGGATTATAAAGAGGTGTGTAATAAGCCGGCACACAAGGTGCCGGCATAAAAAATTATTCCATCATTTCAGAACGATGCGCACGTCGTACAGCTTTCATTTTCTCCATACGTTTCTTAATTGACGGCTTAATAAAGAAAGTTCTTTTTTTATATTCTTTAAGAACACCGGATCTCTCATATTTTTTCTTAAATCTTCTAAGAGCTTTGTCAATGGATTCAGTTTCGCCAACTGTAATGCCTACCAAATTATCACCTCGCTTTAATGGTATTTTTATTGATTTAATGCTTCAATTAATTTTTTACTGCCTGATTTTTGAAATTCAACGGATATAGAGCTTTTTCCGTTTGACATAATTTCTTTAGAAACAACTATACCATAATCCTGCCAGTTTTCATGATAGATTGATTCTCCGACCGAAAAAGATTTTGTAGGAGAATAAATCGTATAACTTTCATTTTCAATTCCCTCTAAAGAAACTTTTGTTTCTTTGATATTGTTTGCAAGATTTATAATCATAGTTTGTTTACACTTCTTGCACTTAGCCCACTTTTTCGTTTCATTTTCATTAGCTGAAACTTCACCTCCAAGTTCCATTTTTCTCATGGTATTACAAACGTTACAAAAAGCTTCAACATTTTTAATTCGTGCCATTTTAGTCCTTTAAGATGGATTATCGAACTGCAAATATACAAAAGTGGCTTTCATTTATCAATAAAACCAGCAGAAGATTATTCACCGTTTTGAGGTGCAATGACCAAAACCGGGGCTTTTGCATAGCGAACCACCTTTTCAGCTACACTTCCCAGTAGCGTGTGTAATATTCCGGTTCGACCGTGTGTGGCAATAACTATCAAATCAATTTTCTCGTTTTTGGCGTATTCCACAATTTCTTCGTAATCAAGCCCCCGGCGAAGAACAGGGTTTATTTTAACATTTTTGTTCCCTCTTATTACACCAACTGTATTTTCGAGCGATTTTCGGGCTTCCTCTTCTATCAGTTTAATGATCTTTTCCTGGGACATCTCAAGTGTCCTGATCGTTAGGATGGGAGGGGTTTTTTCAAGTACGTGAAGTAAATGAATTGCAGCGTCGTACTGAATTGCGATATCTACAGCATACTCAGCGGCGCTTAAAGAAAGTTTTGAGAGATCAGTTGGTAAAAGAATGTTTTTTATGTTAAACATACCTGCTATTAATTTAATTTGCAGAATGCTGCTTCAAGATCTGTTACGGGCATATTGGATACCACAGCAAAGATATTATTATCAACCTTCGTCATTAACGTTGAAAGATCATTATCAAGTGCATCAATACAATGCCCTTCATCCAGGTATTTTAACAGGTTATCGGAAAGCTTAAGTATGTGGTGTTTTTCAATGTAGGATTGATCTACCTGGAACAAGTATACCAGTCTGCCTGCATCATCGGCATATACATGATGAGCGAACTTTTCGCCCTGATCAACCGAAACCACAGCCCCAACTAAGTTCCACTTTTCATACCGGGGGATCAAAGTCTTGTATTTTACACCTTCGTCAATAAAGAATTTTTCGATTTCTTCCGGTTTGTCCGTAACGAGCTGGGGTTGAAGTGTCCCTGCAAGAATGCTCCTGAAATTATTCTTAGCCTGAACGTACATATTTTCTGCACCAACTTGTTCTTCCACAAAATTTACTGGCGAATCAACTTGCGTGAGAGGATTAATCAAAAGTAACATTACAGCAAAGATTATAACTAGTACACTCCCAAATGCAATTGCAGGTTTTGGCGAGGCAAGGTTCACAAGTCTATCAATTAAAGACGAAGACTTTTTTTCTGAAGGTTTAATTTTTTTTATAATTTTTTTGGAGATATTTGTCGGAGCCGGCGAAATTGCAAGCCTTTTTGAAACAAGTGACTTAATCATTTGCTGAACTTTGAACTCGAATTGTAAATCAGGGTCTTTTTCAATAAGACTTCTGATTTCTTCCTCAGTGGTTGAGTCTTTCAGTTCACCATCAACCAGTGCAGTTATAAGATGTAATTTATTTTCGTTCACTATTATTAAATTGTATTAACTGTTTATTTGGAAATATAACCTTTTTCACTTGCGTACTTATGTAACTTAGTAAACAGCATTTTTCTTGCCCTATGCAGCCTTGAGCGGACTGTACCAACGGGGCAGTCAACAAAATCAGCTATTTCCTCATAACCGAATCCCTCAATATCACATAAAATAATAACTGTTCTGAAATCTTCAGGTAAGGATGAGATAGCCGCTGAGAGTTCATCATCAAGAAGGTTCTCGTAAATTTCTTTTTCCAGATGAGCGCTGCCGGCAGCAGGGGATTTGATATTCTCGAAATAGTTCTCAACATCATCATAATCAACCTTTTCCGGCTCCCTGGTTTGCTTACGATAGGTATTGATGTATGTGTTCTTCATAATTCGGAACAACCATGCTTTGCAATTAGTTCCTTTTTCAAACTTGTCGAAGAACCAGAATGCTTTTAGAAAAGTTTCTTGTACCAGGTCATCAGCATCATCGCTGTCACCGGTAATACGAAGGGCAAAGTTATATAGCGCATCCATATGCGGCAGTGCTTCCCGCTCAAAATCTTTATAGAGCTGGTTTGTCTGATCTATTATTGCTAATAAAATGGGAAACATTTTCTTTTATTTTCGCCCTTAGAGTAATTTTTAGTTGGCTTTATGTTTTTTGTAAATAATTATACCAAAATTAAACGATGTATCAAACTATCACTTGATTAGGATACCGTTTTTCAGGCTGCCGGTATTATTCATTATATTTTTAAGAAAGCCGTTTATAACCACGTATTTAACGCTTTTATGTTTCGTAATGATAAAAGATGCATTCTCACCGACTGCTATTTGTTGAAAAGAGCTTTGTGACCTTTCATTCGTTTTTACGTTAATTGGCAGCGGAAAGAATTCCGTGTTGAAATTCTTTCCGGATAATTTAATGCAAGTACATCCAAGCCGGTAAAGCTCATTCAATTTTTTGTCATTCAGATCTTCAACTTTAAATTTCTCTCCCTCCGGTACTTTACCCTGTCGTATTTCATAACCTGAAAAATCATACTCTTCAATTCCGTAGAAGATTGAGAGGTCTCCCATATCTTCAATAGTTGATCTGAAGTAAAATGATTTTTCTTCAGGCAAATTGACTTCTTCACGATTTATTCCCACATCTGTTTTGTATTCTGCATTATTATGTTTGAAAGTCAGATTTTTTAACAGAAGATCAAATAGTAATTCTTCGTTATCAGGGATTTGCTGATACACTTTCGTTTTAAATTTTTGGTAAGAATTTTCTGATATAGAATATATTGCTGAAAGCAGCGTGATGAAATTCAGCTTGCGGATAAAATGTTTCTCCGGATCATTTTTCCAGCCGCCCGATTCAATCAATATTGTACTTGCACCAGAATTCTGAAACAATTCACCAAAAGCCCGTGGTTCAAACTCTTCGGAATATTTTGCTATATGACCGGGAATATACCTCGACAAAATGCAGTACAAATAGCTAATCAATTTTATTGCTTTTATTCTGTTATCCGCCTGTGAATTTTTGTCATCTATTGGAGGTGCCAGAAAAGATATTGCTGCCGGTTTATGTGTTTTACCTGTTGAATACCGGTTATGCTGATCGTGAAGATTAAATGCATAATCCGGTTTTACGGTTTCGAAAATATTCAACAGGATTTTACTTTCAGGCGCCTGCAAACTTATTGCATCACGATTCAGGTCAATTTCAATTGCATTTCTGCGCTGATACAACTCAGCGCCATCGGGATTCAGCATCGGAAGTATGAATAAAGAAATACTATTGAATATTTTTGACCTGTAAAGATCAAATTCATCATGGGAGGAGAAAAATTTAATCAGATCGAATAATGCCCGTGTTGCAGTTGATTCATCGCCATGCATCTGTGACCAGAGAAAAATTTTTTTGGTTCCTCTTCCCATTGTAATTAGTGAAATGTCCCTGCCCGAAATTGACTCCCCAACTTTATAGATGTTGAAAATATGATTATCTTTAATAAGGTTTATAAGAGGCAGAATATCATCGTACCTGATTTGCCGGTTTGCAAGAGAGTTTGTGCAATAGTTTTCATAAGCGTGGTAGAGCCGGTCTTCAAAGTGCGCAGGGTTATGCATCTTAACTCCAATGTGATATGAAAACTAATTGCTTATTATTATCTGGTTATCAAATTTAATTATTCACTTATTCACTTACCATTAAAACAGAGGTTATTAATTGGCTGCAAAAAACCTGAAAATTAATTCTGAGTGTCCTTACTTTAGTTTGCCGGGCACAGACGGCAGAGAATATAAGCTTACTGATTTTTCAGATAGCGGGATTCTTATAGTAATCTTTAGCTGCAATCATTGCCCGTATGTGCAGGCTTACGAAGATCGGATCAAATCCATTCAAAAAGAATTTGAACCAAAGGGTGTGCAAATTGTTGCAGTAAACTCCAACGATGCAGTTAAATATCCTGATGATTCTTTTGAAGAGATGAAAATTCGTGCTGAAAAAAAGAAATTTAATTTCCCATACCTTAGAGATGAAGATCAGTCTGTTGCAAAAGCATTCGGAGCAACACATACTCCCGAAATCTTCCTTTTTAATAAGGAAAGAAAATTATTTTATCATGGAAAGATAGATGATAACTGGCAGGAGCCAGATAAAGTTAAAAATCACTATCTGCGTGATGCAATAACTGAACTGCTTGATGGTAAAGAAATTTCTGTGCCTGAAACTTTTTCAATTGGCTGCACAATAAAGTGGAAGGATTAAACAGCAGCGCCCATGCCTTCCTCAAATTCAGCTATTAATTTGAGCGGATCAGGTGATATTGCAAAGCAGTAAATCGGGTAAAGCATGGAAAATTCTCTGATCGTCTCAACGAGAAAGTCTGACGAGAAAAGTTTTTTATCCGATTTATCCATGCTCTTTTCTATAAGGATGTAATTCAGTTCAATCATTTCATCATAGTTTTTTATGAAGCTGTAGTTTGATTTAACCAGTACCGGTTCATTCTTAGCAAAGGTAAGAAGATCGAACTTATTGTTAATCCTGTATTTGCGTGATGTTTCAATTATTTCATTTCTGAATCTCTTGCTGTTCTGATTGAAATAAGGTTCATCACCTGATGTATTGTTGAGAAACATCCCAAAAGTAACACCGCTTTTATCGAGGAATACATAAAATTCACTATCCATTTTGAACCTGCCAAAGTGGATCAGAAAGTAATTTTTATACGGTGCACCTTTAGCAAAGCGCATATCTTTATTAATTCGCATTAAAGTGTGGTTGAACTTTGGTTCTGTTCTTATAGAAGGATTTAACTGATTAAAGAAGGGAGCAATTGAAGCAACAAAGGATTTTGCCGGAGCGACAAGTTCTTTTTCATATACTGAACGGTTTTCGTTAAACCATACAGTGTTATTATTTTTTTCGAGCCGGGAGAAAAAACTGAAGATCTTTTTGGTGAAACCTGAAAATGGTTCGATGTTTTTCGTCAATACATCATTCCCACATTTATAGTGAGAAAAAAACCACCAAGTGTTTTCTGATAGCGTCCGTGTAAACTTTCAACACCTTCATCAAAGAAACGAATGACATAATAACGCAGGTTAATACCTACCAGGCTTGATTTATCAATTCCAAAATTAGCTCCGAAACCAACATAGCCGCCAACAGTAAATTTAGCCTGTGCTTTTCCAAATGCATTGAAAAACTCACGGTCATATGGCGTAGTAACTACCATAGAGGGACCAACCCCAATATTCAGGTAGGGTCTGAGATTATCATAAATCTGTTCCTGTAAAACTCTGTATTGGAGACCAAAATTCAGAGGTAAGAGGAAGATGCGGTTCTTCTTACCGAAAGTATGCTTCTGTCCCCAAAAATCTATATACTCAAATTCCTTTTCGTCTTTTGCTTCAGAGATAGAAAAGTCTGTAAAAAACGTTAAACTTTGATTAAGCTGCCTGCGGTAAAATGTTCCCAATCCGAATCCGCCCTCACTGAACATCAGGTCGGCACCAAAAGCATTATTCGGAAAAACCATCGGTTCTTTTTCTCTTGCCATTTCACCGATGCCCTGTCCATTTGCATTTACAAACGGAAATAATAATATTGCTGCAAAGATTAAAACTTTCATAAATGATCTTTTTTTTATTTCTAAATTAATCATCTTACATTAAGAAGCAATAACATATTTAAGTGATAATTTCATGACAGATACGGTTGACCACCCCGGATTCTGGGATGAAAAGTATGTAAATGAACAAGCCGGATGGGACCTTAAAACACCCACGCCAGTCTTTATAGATTTATTGAACGAATCTAAATTCATTAAACCGTGTAAAATGCTTATTCCCGGCTGCGGAAAAGGATATGATGCAGTTGCTGCTGCATTGCGGGGATACGATGTAACGGGTGTTGATTTTTCAACGGCGGCTGTAAGTTTTGCTGCCGGATTAGCAGCAGAAGCTAATGTAAAAATTAATTTTATTGTTGAAGATATCTTTAATTTATCCGAAGAGATTTTCAGCTTTGATGCTGTTTATGATTACACTACATTCTGCGCAATAAACCCTGAAAGACGTGAAGAGTACGCGGATAAATTAGCCCGATTGATCAAGCCCCGCGGCAAATTCATCGCAATATTATTTCCCATTGATGGCATGGAAGGAGGACCTCCGTTCAATATTGATCCGGTTGAATTTTATACTAACTTTTCACATCACTTCAAACTGGAGTATTCTTCCAGAATTATTAATAGCATTAAACCAAGAAGAGGTAAGGAAATGCTGCAGGTATATATTCGTAAATAATTTTTCAGTGGAGTAATTATGCCGACAAACCTTGAGTTTAAAGTAAAAATAAAATCGATTGATCAGTTCGCAAGTCAATTAGAGGATATCGGAGCAGAGTTCATAGCTGTTCTTAATCAGAGGGATGTTTATTACAAAACGAAAGGAAAACTGCTTAAACTAAGAATTGAAAATGGAATTGAATCACTTATCCTCTATAAAAGAAATGAATCCGGTAAGAACCGCTGGTCGGATTTTAAGATCATCCGCTTTGAATCAACCGGCGTAGAAAACTTTCTCAATAATATTTTTGAAAAACAAGCTGTGATTACAAAAAAAAGATTGTTGTATAAGTATGATAACACAAGAATACATCTTGATCAGGTAAGAAAGCTTAGTTCATTCCTGGAGCTTGAAACTCTTGTCCTTAACGGTAAAAGTGAAGCTATAAACAGATTTAATAAATTGATCCGTCTGCTCGGTCTTAACAGGAAAGAGGAGATACGAAAATCATATTTTAATCTTATAACGTCATTAAAAAGATGATATTAACAAGAACTGACACAGACACTTTTAATATTGAAGAGGAAGTTCACAGGCGCATTAATGCGAAAAGCCTCGACACGCTGCTGTTAATTGTTCCAACCAATCGTAAAATGAGATATCTGAAAAAAGAATTAATTTCAAAAAGCCCGGGCGGCAATTGCGGAAGACTTTATCTCGATACAATTGGAACATTTTCATCAAAGTTATTTTTCGAAATGAACTCTCCCAAAGAGAAAGTCCTTAGCGATGCTGCCGCTGCCGTGCTTGTAAGGCAGAGTTTTCGCGAGACAAAACTATCCTATTTTTCGAATTATAAAGATGATGTTCCCTTCGGCACTTTGCAGCGTGTTAAAAATGTAATATCACAGTATAAGCGTCATGGCATTACTCCACAGCTTATTATAGAAGAAGCCCAAAAGCTTGAGGGCGGTGAACGATTAAAAGCGCTCGATATCGCCGGCATCTATTCAAATTACAAATTGAAGTGTGAACAGATAGGAGTTAATGAAATCGGTGATGTTTATGAAGGTTTGAATAGCTTATCAGTCGAAGAATTTAATGCCAGGTTTAAAAAACTTTATGCGGATGCTGAGCTTATTGTGATTAACGGATTTGATGAGTTTACTTCTCCGGAGATTGAAATTATATATCGTGCTTCAGAAATTTTACCGCTTTTTATTTCATTCGATTATTACCGGGAAAACACGCTGCTGTTTGCTCATCTTGACCAGTGTTATAAAAAACTTAAAGCGAGGGGCTTTAAGATAATTGAAGATACTTCTCCCGATGTTAAGGATGGTTTCAAAAAGACAATCAAAGAAAAATTATTCGTCAGTACCGATGCAAACAAAAAAGATTTAGCGGGATCAATAACCTTGCTATCCGCCTCGACGCGATACCAGGAAGTAGAGATAATCGCTAAAGAGATAAAAGAACTTATATTGCATGAAAAAGTTGAACCGCATAACATTTGTATTGTATTCAACCTGATTCATAATTATTCACCGATCATCAGAGACGTTTTCCCCGTTTACGGGATACCGTTTAATCTTACCGATCGTTTTAAGCTGAGCACATCACAGCCGGTAATTTCCATTCTCAACTATCTTGAAATAATCGAAAATGACTTTTACTATAAAAATATTTTCAGGGCGCTGAGCGGAAATTATATTCGCTTTGATGATATTGACCTTTCTAACCTTATACAGGCAGCCGTTGAATTAAAAATAATTTCAGGATTCAACAACTGGCAGAATACCCTGCACGATGCAATTCATAATATCTCTGAAAATGATAACGGTGATACAAACAGCCTGAAAGCAGCCTCCTACAAAAAAGCTCTTAAGGATATAAACCGCATCTACGAAAAACTAAAATCATTTGACAAGCAGATGAGCCTGAGCGAGTTCAGCGAAAATCTTAATAAACTTATTTATTCATCCGGTCTTCCGCTCAATCTCTTAAATGAACCATACGGTGAACCTGAAAAGAATGTTAAAGCGCTTACTACCTTCAGCGAAATTGTTTCAGAGATGCTGGATATTTTCGCTTTGGAATATGGTAAAGACAAAAAATTTCCATTAAAGTTTTTTCTGAACAATATGAGAACTGCAGTAGCCTCAAGCCGATTCAATATAAAAGAAAAACCTGATTTCGGAGTTCAGGTAACAACTCTTAATGAAATAAGAGGCATATCCTTCGATGTGCTGTTTATCGGAGGTTTGATTGACGGCGATCTTCCTTTACGTTACGCACCTGAAATATTTTTTTCCGGAGAGTATCTCGTTAAAGAAAACATTCATCAGACTGAACAGCGGTATTTATTTTACCAGGCGCTTTCAGGTATGAAGAAAAAACTTTACCTGAGTTTTCCTTTACGGGAAGAAAAGCGGGAATTAGTCCAATCCAACTTTGTTAATGCTTTGCTTAATTTAATTAAAGCTGCAGAAAAATCTGAAAGCGATTACACTGATATTTATTCCAGAGACGAATTACTGAAAATTACCGGAACTGTCGGAGTGGAAAATATTACTGCAAAATTTCATGATATTTTTACCGACAATGAAATTGCGCAGATCAATCACTGCGTGGAAATTGATAAGCTTCGTTCAGATCTGCCGTGGGCGGAGTCGCCATTTACGGGTCATCTTACAGAGGACATATCCGATTCAGCCAGAGAAAAACTTAACAGCCTTAAGGATGAGTTGTATTCAGTCTCCCAGTTGGAAAAGTACGCTCAGTGCCCGTATAAATATCTCGCCGAAAATATTTTGAAGTTAAACGTACGGGAAGAGCCAACAGAAGAGTTTGAAACGATCGAAATGGGCACTTTACTTCATAATATACTTTATTCATTTTATAAAAAGATGAAGGAAGAAAAAATTATTCTTCCGGGCTGCAGTGATGAACAATTTCAATTTGCCTTCAAATGTTTATTTGAAATTGCAGAACTAAGAATCAATGAAGTAAATCTTAAATCCCCTTTATCTTTTCTTGAGAAAGAAAAAATTCTGGGAATAAATGGCAAACCTGAAAATTCAATTATTTACAGATTCCTGGTTACCGAAAGAGAAAACGCCGATGGGTTTGTACCGAAATACTTTGAAACTGGTTTTGGAAGAATTAAAGATGAAGAAGGCAGATACTCTGACTTTCTTGAGAACTTCAAAGCCGGCGGCGTTGATGTGAGAGGAAAGATAGACAGGATTGATATAAATGAGTCCACAGGATCATTTAAAGTTATTGATTACAAATCAGGCGGAAAGAAACCGGCAAAGGAGGAACTTGAATCGGGGATTTCACTTCAGCTTCCGCTTTATTTATTTGCGGCAAAAGAATTAATTAAAGCGCAGATGCAGAAGGAATTCAATCCTTTCCTGGCAGAGATATACTCTCTGAAATTTAATTCAAAAGATTTTGGAAGAAAGCCTGTAACAACACTTTCCTTACGCGGCAGAAAAAAAATAAGTGAATACTCTGAACAGTTAACAGAAGACAACCTCAGATTAATTGAAAAATGCTGCGCAGCTATTAAAGGCTACGTGGAAAATATTACCGCAGGCAAGTTCAATTTAACAACTTTAAAAAACCCTGATGAAGTTTGCAGGCACTGCAGCTTCAGAACTATATGCCGGATTGATGAAGCAAATTAGGCACGAAATTAGATTGCTCTTTATTACAGAATGATTTAAATTGACGCAAAATTTTTTTTGACATACAATAATTCTTATCTATTAACTTAAGAAAGGACCCCCAAAATGAAGTGGAGAATTTTACCACTGATCGTGGCTCTGTGCTTGTCAGTATCAGCAATGTTTGCTCAAGAAGGCACAATCCGGTGTTACACCGATGAACTTCTTGAGATTGAACTGCAGAATAACCCGTCTCTCAAAGAAAAAATGGAGAATATGGAATTGAGGCTTCAGCAGTTCATTCAAAATAATCCTGACCTGATTGAAAACACCTCCGGCTCTGTTATGGTAATTCCGGTTGTTGTTCATGTTATCTGGAATACTACTGCACAGAACATCCCTGATGCCCGTATTCATTCACAAATGCGAGTGCTGAATGAAGACTTCAGGAAAATATTCGGCACACCCGGTTGGAACACACATCCTGCCGGCGCTGATACGCGCTTTGAATTCAGGCTTGCCGATCGCGACCCGCAAGGCAACCCGCACACAGGTATTATCAGAGTTCAAACTTCAGTCACATCGTGGAATCCCAATACGCAGGATGCACAATTAAAAGCGCTCTCTTATTGGCCCTCACAAAATTATCTTAACATCTGGGTAGCAAATCTTTCCGGTGGAATTCTTGGCTACGCTTATTTACCCGGTACTATTACGCCTACAAGAGATGGTGTAGTAATACTTCACTCTGCTTTTGGTCATAATTCACCTTTGCCCCCTTACAACCTTGGAAGAACCACAACTCATGAAATTGGTCACTGGGTTAATTTACTTCATACATGGGGAGCTGGTTCAAACACCGGCTGCGAAGGCGATGACGGTGTTGCAGATACTCCGCTTTGCAGCGGGCAGTACTTTTCAGGCGTTCCGACCTGCCCCGCTCCAACTCAATGCGGTTTTGTAAGAATGATTGAAAACTATATGGATTACTCCGATGACGGCTGTATGAACATTTACACAGAAGGACAAAGGCAGAGAATGTCAGCAGCTTACTTTACAC
The DNA here is from genome assembly GCA_037447335.1 of Ignavibacteria bacterium. Taxonomy (GTDB): domain Bacteria; phylum Bacteroidota; class Ignavibacteria; order Ignavibacteriales; family Ignavibacteriaceae; genus JBBIGV01. The sequence goes on from JBBIGV010000002.1 coordinate 74,291, forward strand.
ACAGAACTTCTCTCTGGTCTTCTTTTAAAGAAAGAATTAATGTTACCCAAACAGGAATGAACTATGATTTCCACAACTGGAACAATGAAGTTTTTGCAACTTTAAATTTCACTTCACTTGGTTCTGTTGATACGGTAACTGTTGAAGTATGGCCTAATTTGCTTCCGCTTGATATGCCCTCCGGTTCAAAAGCTGTAAGAAGATTTTTTGACATACAGGCAAACGGAACCGGCTTTAATGCAACGCTTACAGTTCATTATAAAGATACGGAAGTAGTTGGATTTGTGAACGGAGATGCCAACCTCCATCTCTACAGATGGGAAGGCGGAGGCTGGGCTTATCAGGGCGGGGTTGTTAACCCGACTGCAAATACTATTACGCTTGCAAACGTTAATCAGTTCAGCAGATGGGCAATCAGCGATCCGTTCGATAATCCCGTGCCTGTTGAACTTACCTCATTTGCATCAACCGTGGATGGAAATAATGTTATACTCAACTGGTCAACTGCCAGCGAAATCAACAACCATGGTTTCGAAATTGAAAGAATGAACCTTGTTAATAATATTAACCATTGGTCAGGAATCGGATTCGTAAAAAGCCACGGAACAAGCTCTGTTACCAATCACTATTCCTTCAAAGATGCAAATCTTGAACCCGGACTTTTTAATTACCGGTTAAAGATAGTTGATAATGATGGTTCTTATGAATACAGCCAGATTGTTAATGTTGAAATAATAGGACCGGCGATATACGCATTACATCAGAACTATCCGAATCCGTTTAACCCTGCAACAACGATTACATACCAGGTGCCTGAAAAAGGTCATGTTTCATTAAAGGTATATAATGCACTTGGAGTTGAAGTTGCTAATATTGTCAGCGGTGTTGTTGAAGCAGGAATTCATGATGTAGAATTTGATGCAAGCCTGCTAACGAGCGGAGTGTACTTCTACACACTAACTTCCGGTAATTTTACACAAACAAAGAAAATGGTTCTTCTGCGTTAATGCCTTAAGTAATCATTTTTTAATTTAATCCCCGGTATTGTTCAAAATGCCGGGGATTTTTTATTCTTTTACAGCATTGCAAACGTCAATCAGAATTACTTTGTTGTTGCCTTCAATCTTCTTTAAATTGTTTTCAAAAATTATTCAACTAAATAGTAATGCCTTGATGAAAATCGGAAGATATGATATTAAAATTCTGTTAATGGGTTACTTTGCCCTCGATGGCGGCGCTATGTTCGGAATTGTTCCAAAAGTGCTGTGGAGCAAGTCCAATCCGCCCGACGATTATAACCGTATAAAACTTGCTACACGCGGACTCCTCCTTACCGATGATAAAAGAAAAATCATTATTGATACAGGAATGGGCGGCAAGTGGAAGGAGCGTTTCATTCAGATGTATGAGGTTAATCAGCAGCAAAATTCAATTGATATTTCTTTATCACAGCATGGTTTAAAGAGAGAAGATATTACGGATGTTTTTCTTACACATTTGCATTTTGACCATACCGGCGGCTCTACTGTTTATGATGATGGGAAACTTGTGCCTGCATTTCCTAACGCAAAATATTATGTCCAGAAAAAAAATTACGAATGGGCGCTTAATCCTTCCGATCGCGATAAAGGAAGTTATCTTACAGAAAACTTTGTTCCTCTGATGGAGGCGGGTGTTCTGAACTTTTTTGACGGCGGAAAAAGATTTGATGAATCAATTGAATTTGTCGTAGTTCACGGTCATACATTCTCGCAGCAATTAATCAAGTTATCCGATTCTTCCAACACGCTATTGTTTTGCGGCGATTTATTTCCCACTTCATCGCATATTCCAATTCCGTATGTGATGGGATATGATATCCAGCCGCTTGTAACAGTTGAAGAGAAAAAGAAAATATTGACCAAAGCAGTTGATGAAAACTGGCTGCTGTATTTTGAACATGATCCGGAAGTTCTTTATGCAACTATTAAAACCACCGAAAAAGGATTTGCAGTAAAAGAGAAATTTTTTGACTTATGATAGAAAATGATTTTAAGAAAATGTGCCGCCTTTCTGAATTGAAAGAAAATGCCGGAAAAAGATTCTTAATTAATGATGTAGAGATTGCAGTATTTAAAATTAATGATGAAGTCTTTGCATTGAGTAACATCTGTCCGCATCAGCATACCGCGCTTATTTATGATGGATTTTTAGAAGATGGCTGCGTTGTCTGTCCCGCACACGGCTGGAAGTTTAACTTAAAAACAGGTAAACAGCCTGACGGAAGAAACGGATTAGATTGTTTTCCTGTTAAGATAATTGATGGTGAAGTTTATATTAAAGTTTTTAAAAAGGAAATGAGATGGTAACAACTATAACCTTCAAGGTTAGGGTTACCTTTTTCGATGTGCTAACCTTGAAGGTTACTGACTCTTGGAAAATAGAATGAAGATAACAATCGATTTGGTAGTTAATAAAGCTAAGCAGCTAGGATTTGATCTTGTCGGCTTTGCAAAAGCTGAGGAGTTAACTGAAGAGATTGTTAATCTTGAGAAATGGCTGTCTCTTGGTTATCAAAGCAGTATGGAATATATGGAAAGAAATATTGATAAAAGAAAAGATGTCTCTAAAATTCTTCCGGGGGCTAAAAGTGTTATTTCTCTTGGTCTAAATTATTATTCACCTGATGATTATTCTAATAAAAAAGATAAAGGAAAAGTTTCAAGATATGCATGGGGAAAAGATTATCATCTTATCATATGGGAAAAGTTAAGAGAGCTTGAAGAAGTATTAAAAGAAATTGATCCGGGTTTTGAATCCGTCTCTCACGTTGATACCGGACCTGTTATGGATAAAGCCTGGGCTGTCCGTGCCGGCATAGGCTGGCTCGGCAAGCATACAAATGTTATCAACAGAGATTACGGAAGCTGGTTTTTTATTGCGAACATAATTTGTAACCGGGAATTTGAATACCCGGAACAAATACCCGATTTTTGCGGCAGTTGCACAGCTTGCATTGATGCCTGTCCGACTTCGGCTATAGTTGAAGAGTATGTTGTAGATGCAAACAAATGTATTTCATATCTCACAATAGAAAATAAGGGAGAGATTCCTTCAGAGTTTAAAGATAAGTTTGATAACTGGATCTTCGGCTGCGATATATGCCAGGATGTTTGTCCCTGGAACACAAAATTTTCGATTATTACACGTGTGCCTGAGTTTAATCCTTATCCGGGTAATAAACAGCTCAACCTTGAAGAAGTAAAGAATATGGATGAAGCCGAATTTAAATCGCGCTTTGCTTCAAGTCCGATAAAGCGGGCAAAGTTACAGGGCTTAAAACGAAATGCAAACTATCTTAAACAGGAATGATTGAATGAATGCACCCAAAATTCCTTCTGTGGAATGGTTGAATGATATTTATATAACAAACATCATTCATCCATTCAATCGATCAATTATTCTCCATTCATCCAATCAATCAATCAATCATTCAATCATTCATTCATTCATTCAATCCTTCTCCATTCATCCATTCGCACATACCAAATAAGATAAACGCAAACAAGAGGCGCACACTCAATTGACGTAATTCTTTCATTTAAAGTTCTTCCTATCCTTATTGAATCTTTTGTAACTTTGTATAATCAAATTCACACAAATTTATTTTAAACTATAATTCAATCAAGGAAAGAGATGGCAAATAATCATCATAAAGTAATAATAATCGGAGCAGGACCAGCCGGATTTACAGCCGCACTTTATACAGCAAGAGCAAATCTTAACCCAGTAATTTTTGAAGGTATGCAGCCCGGCGGACAACTAACAATCACCACAGAAGTTGAAAACTATCCCGGTTTTGAGCATGGTATCCAAGGACCGGAGTTGATGGATATAATGAGAAAGCAGATTCACAGATTCGGTGCAAAGTCAATCTACAAGGAAATAACAGAAGTTGATTTTTCGAAAAGACCATTTGTATTAAAATCCTATAATGAAACTTACACCGCTGATGCGGTTATAATTGCAACCGGTGCATCGGCAAAGCTTATAGGTCTTGAAAGTGAAAAGAAATTTATGGGATATGGTGTTTCAGCCTGTGCAACCTGCGATGGATTCTTTTTTAAGAATCAGCGTGTGCTTGTTGTCGGCGGCGGCGATACTGCAATGGAAGAGGCAAACTTTTTAACCAAGTTTGCTTCGGAAGTGATGGTTATCCACAGACGTGAGGAGTTTCGTGCTTCTAAAATTATGCTTGATCGTGCGCAGAAAAATCCAAAAATAAAATGGATGATCAATAAAGTTGTTAAAGAAGTTATTGGCAAAGAAGAGGATGGCAGGAAAATTATGACAGGTGTAGTTCTCGAAGATACAAAAGACGGTTCAACTTCACAGCTTGATGCTGACGGACTATTTGTTGCCATTGGTCATGAGCCAAACACTGCGTTATTCAAAGGTCAACTTGATATGGATGAAACCGGTTACTTGAGAGTTAAACCAGGTTCAACTTATACAAATATTGAAGGAGTATTTGCTGCAGGTGATGTTGCTGACAAAGTATATCGGCAGGCAGTAACTGCCGCGGGCACGGGATGTATGGCTGCAATTGATGCAGAGCGATGGCTTGAAGCACAGGAATAAAACAATGTAGCCGCAGCCTTTATGGCTGCGGTTATGCTTCTCACAAGTTATTACCTCGCCGTCATTTTCTTTGCAGTAAGATTCGCGATTATAAATCCCAGTCCTGTTAAAGTAAATATGCAGAGAGGCACGTAATAGTACTTGCTTGTAGCATCTTCCAGAAACAATCCCACTCCAAGCCCCAATCCGAATGCAACTATAATTACACCGAACTTATACAAAGCCAGATCATCTTTTTTAGTTTTGAAATATTCCTTTATTTCCTCTGTTGAAAGCCCCTTCTCAATCAGCATTTGCTTTTCACGCGAGCGAAAGTAAAATGCGGTAACGAGCACCAGTCCGGTTATAAAGATTGCAATAATCGGGATAAACAGTGCGAGCATACCTTCGTTCATTTTTTAATCCTTTCCCGAAAAATATTTTTGTTTCTGACGGTTATGACAATCAGCCCCGGAAAAAGGTTACAGTAAGTATTTGTGTTTTCTCCTCTGCCGGTCTAATTTTGATTTGTGATTTTTTGTGTTTGTAACCTTTGAGGTCAAGCGAATGTCTAACCAGTCAATGAAACATTTATCAGATTCAGAAATAATTGCCTCTGTATTAAAAGGCAATCGCTCTGACTACGCAATTCTTATTGACAGGTACAAAAACAAAGCTTTTTCTATGATCAGACGAATGATTAAGAGTGAAATGGAATCGGAAGAAATACTTCAGGATTGTTTTTTAAAAGCGTTTAACGGTCTTAATAAATTTAAAGGTGATTCAAAATTTTCCACATGGTTTTACAGGATTGTATATAACACAACAATATCAAGACTTTCATTAAAGCGCCGAAAAACAGAGCAGGAAATGAGATATTTAGATGATGAGCTTAATATCACTTATGAATTTACAGATACGGAAAAAAAAGATCTTTCAGAATTTCTTAATGACGTTATTAATTTGCTGCCGCCGAATTATGCTTCGGTAATAAACATGTTTTATCTGCAGGAAATGACCTGCGAAGAAATAGCAGAAATAACAGAACAGTCATTATCAAATGTAAAGGTGCTTTTTCACAGATCGCGGAATGCACTGAGAGAACTAATCGGAAAAAATAATTATTCAATGGAACTGACATGAAAAAGTTTGACAACGAATTCATACAAAATTATATTGATGGCGATTTAACACCTTCAGAAATATCAGAATTTGAAACAGAAATAAGCCGGAATGAGAATCTGAAGAAAAGACTTAACGAATTCAGGGCTCTCGAATCCGGATTGAAGAAAATGAAAGAGTACGAAGTGACGGCTTCATTTACCGCTTTGGTTATGAGCAAAATAATGAAACCCTCACGGGCAGCATCGCAGAGCAGGAATTTCTTTTTTACAATCTCAACATTGTTTTTATCGTCATGCCTGCTGATCATAGGCTATATTTCTTACCTTATAGTAGAAAGCGGCGGATTTCAGAATGGAACTGACGAAGCTGCAAGGCAATTGTCCTCTCAATTTGTTTCGGTTGGCAATTTCCTTATCACATTCTTTTCCTCTATGAACCTCTCCATTTTAGGTTCTATCCTCTCAATAGGTATAATCATTTCGGCATTTTTCTTTTATGAGAATGTGCGTCTGATTAAAAAGACCCTGAATAAATGAAATTTTTTTCTGCGATCAACATCTATAGTGTTACGCGATCATAATCATTTTCAAAAATCATTCTTTGAAACCTGAATCGGATTATGACTTTCGTGCGTCCTTTGTATATTTAGATTGTTAATTAACTGAATTTGAAATTAATATATGTTATGACATTTAAATCCGGTTACGTTGCTATTCTCGGCTTGCCTAATGTTGGGAAATCAACCTTGCTTAATGCATTGCTGGGGCAAAAAATCGCAATCACTAATCCGAAACCGCAAACAACTCGAAAGAGGACCCTCGGAATTCTTACAGAAGAAAATCATCAAATCATTTTTCTTGATACACCGGGAATTTTAAAACCGGGTTATCTACTGCAGGAAAAAATGATGGAAGATGTTGAACGTTCTGTTAATGATGCAGACGTTATTCTTTTTATTGATGATATTTCAACCGATATGGACGGAACTGAAATTTTCAGCAGTGAATTTGTCGCACAATACATTCCGAAGCAGAAGCCTAAAATCCTCCTTTTTAATAAAGTTGATTTATCAAATGATGAGGAAGTAAAAGAAAAGATAACAAAGTTTGAATCAATCGGAATTTTCGAAAGCATTATTCCGATCTCGGCAACTCTCAGTTTCAATCTAAACAGGGTGATAGAAGAAATACTTGAATATCTGCCCGAAGGTCCGAAATATTATCCCGATGATATCGCCTCTGATGAGAATGAGAGATTTTTTGTATCAGAAATTATCCGTGAAAAAATTCTTGAACTTTATCAGGAGGAAATTCCATATAGCTGCGAAGTTTATATTTCAGATTTTTTAGAAAAAGAAGGCAGAAAGGATCTCATCCGGGCAGAAATTATTGTAGAGAGGGAGAGCCAGAAAGGAATTATTATTGGTAAGCAGGGTGCAGCTATCAAAAAACTTGGCGAAACTGCCAGGCGTGATATAGAAAAATTTTTAGAAAGAGAAGTATTCCTCGATCTGCGTGTAAAAGTCCGCGAAAAATGGCGCAGCGATGAGAACATGCTTAAGTATTTCGGGTATTCTAAACCCAAAGAATAAAAAACCATTCTTATCGGAATTTTTCTATTGTATTTCTTACTTCTATGAAAAAATTTAAAGGCGAAAGTGCACTCCTCATCAACACAATAATCTGGGGTGCAACTTTTGTAATAATCAAAAATGCACTTGAAGATGTTTCACCCCTCGTTTTCGTTTCAATAAGATTTACTTTGGCTTCGCTGATTATTCTTCCGTTTATGCTAAGGTACCGGAAAGAATTCACAAAACCTTTAGTGCTTGGCGGACTTCTGCTTGGAGCATTATACTTTATTGGCTTTGCAACTCAAACTATCGGATTAAAATTTACTACTGCAACAAAATCAGGATTTATAACAGGAACCTTTGTTGTCTTTACTCCGATCTTTCAAACAATAATTGAAAGAAGGGTACCGGGAAGAGGCGCAATCATAGGAATAATTTTAGTTATCATCGGGTTAACTTTTCTCTCAAGCAAAGGAACTTCGCTTCTTACCGTATTTGCAGAAATAGGCGAAAATTTTAACATCGGAGATTTCCTTACACTTCTTTGCGCAATCTTTTTTGCACTCTACATTGTTTATCTTGATATCATAAGTAAAAAGTATGCCTATATGCCGCTTGTGTTTCTTCAGATTGCCGTTACAGGAGCCGGAGGATTATTATTTGTGATGCTTTTTTCATTCACAGGTGTTGAATCGCCGGTTCTTACGTTAAATGAAAATGTTGTATTTGCAATCATTTACACTTCGCTGCTTGCAACAATCATTACAACAATTCTTCAAACAAAATATCAGAAAGAAGTCACGCCTACAAAAGCAGGGATCATCTTTTCACTTGAACCGATCTTTGCGGCAGTAATTGCACTCATTGCACTCAATGAACAAATATCTAACTTTGGCTTTATAGGCTGTATTCTTATATTTGCAGGGCTGTTAACCACCGAAGTGCTTGATAAAAATAAGAATAATTATGAGCAGCGATAATTTAAGAGCGGAAATTATTGTAAATGGTTTGGTGCAGGGTGTTGGATTCAGATATTTTGTTTACCGTCATGCTGCGGAACTTGGACTAAAAGGTTTTGTAAAGAACCTCTATTCCGGTGAAGTGCTTACCGTGGTTGAAGGCAGCCGCGCATTGATTGAAGATTTGTTTAAAAAAATCCGTGTTGGGCCCTCTCACTCTTCTGTAAAGAATGCAAAGATTGATTGGTCAACAGCAAAAAATGAATTTACCACTTTTGAGATAATACATTGAAACTTCCCTTAAGAACCGGATTCGGGTTTGATGTTCATGCATTTGCAGAGAACAGAAAACTTATATTAGGCGGAGTCGAGATCGCACACAACAAAGGCTTGCTCGGTCATTCCGATGCAGATGTTCTTTTACATGCAATAAGCGATGCCCTGCTTGGAGCGCTTGCACTTGGAGATATCGGAAAGCATTTCCCGGAAACGGATCCAAAATTTAAAGATTACGACAGTAAAAAAATTCTTACCGAAGTTTATGATATGATAATATCAAATGGCTATATTATTGGAAACGTTGATGCAGTTGTTGCGCTTGAACGCCCGAAAATTTCACCGTATGTTGAAATTATTAAAATGAATATCGCCAAACTGCTTAATTGCGAACCGGACAGAGTTTCAATCAAAGCTACTACAACAGAAAAATTGGGATTCACAGGCAGAGAAGAAGGCGCAGCAGCTTATGCTTCGGTTCTTATCTTAAAAACAGAAGAAGATGATTGAAGATATTCTCCTTTTCATTTCTGAACTTACTCCATTCTGGATTTATGTGGTTCTTTTTTTCTTCGCATATATTGAAAATGTATTCCCGCCTTCACCAAGCGATATGGTTGTAGTTATCGGTGGTTCAATAATAGCTACCGGCGCAATTCATTTTATTCCTACTTTAATTATTACCTCTATTGGAAGCGTACTGGGTTTTATGACATTGTTTTTTATCGGAACACAGTTAGATAAAAAAATTGTGGAAGCCGGTAAAATAAAATACATATCAGTTGATGCTCTGAAAAAAGTTGAAGAATGGTTTCACAGGTACGGATATTACGTAATACTTGCAAACCGGTTCCTGCCCGGTACGAGGTCTGTTATTTCTTTCTTTGCCGGGTTAAGTGAATTAAATGTAAAGAAGACGGTCATGCTATCAACCATTTCAGCTTTTTTATGGAATGCAATAATTCTTTATCTGGGCATAATTTTCGGACAAAATGTTGATAAGGTTGATTACTATCTTTCAACTTACAGCAATATAGCTTTAACCATTACGGCAGTTGTAATTCTGTTTTTTGTTATCAGGTATTTTATAATGCGTCGGAAACAGAAAGCGAAAGAATAAAATGATTTTTAAGAACAAAATCCCGTTGACCTCTGAAGAAAGAAACATTCGAAAGAAAGAAAGACTGCTTCTGATTTTAAGCGGGGTAATGATGGGATTATCACTCCCGCCATTTCCATTCCCATTCCAGCTTCTGATGTTCGTTGGATTAATTCCTTACTTTTTTGTGATTAGTAAAAAAGAAAAATTGGGTGATATAAACCGGTCATCATACCTGATGCTTTTCGTGTTCTGCCTTATTACTATCTATTGGGTGGGAAGCTGGCAGGCTAAAGCCGATACTTTCCTGCTGATATCCGGCGCACTGCTGCTGTTCGTGAATCCTGCAATTTTACTTATTGCCTCAACGATTTATTTTTTCTCGAAGAAAGTGTTCAGACCTTCAATAGTTATTTATTTTTTCCCGTTCTTCTGGGTTACAAACGAGTATTTGTATATGATTACGGAAGCAAGCTTTCCCTGGCTTACGCTCGGTAACGGACTTTCTTACTTCACATCTTTTATCCAGATAGCTGACATCATTGGTGCACAGGGATTAAGCTTTGTTGTTGTGCTTACAAATGTTCTTCTTTATAAATTCATTGTTAATTTGAAGAAGAATAAAACTTCAGCTATCACTCATTTATCAATTGCATCATTGATCTTTATAATGATTATAGTTTATGGGAATATCAGACTTAATACATTCGAACTATCCGAACGAAAAGTAAAGATCGGTATTATTCAACCGGATCTCGATCCATGGGAAAAGTGGGAGCTTGGCGGTATAAGAGAGTTATCCGATCTGTATCTCAGTCTTTCTGAAAAGGTTATTGACGAAAACACTGCACTGATTCTCTGGCCCGAAACAGCTTTACCGGTTTATCTGCTTGATGGCGCTTACAGGACAACGCTCGAAGAAATTTATTCCTTTCTCATAGAAAAGAATGTTTACTTGCTCACGGGTCTTCCTGATGTCATTTATCATGACATGGATGATGTTCCCCCGGATGCCAAGTATAGTGAAACCGGCGATTATTATTACTCGACTCACAACGCAATTGTGTTGTTGTCTCCACATACTAATGAAGTTCAGCGTTATGGCAAAATGAAACTTGTTCCGTTTGGAGAACGCGCTCCTTTTGTTGACGCAATCCCTTTCCTTGGCGATTTTATGAGATGGGGCGTTGGACTCTCCGGCTGGAACATTGGAAGAGAGAAAACGATTTTTAAGATTCCACTTTATGATATTCACGGAAGAATTGACGATACCCTGAAAGTAAACGGATTAGTTTGTTATGAATCCATCTATCCTGATTTTGTTTCAGAATTTGTGAACAACGGTGCAGAGCTTATTGCTGTAGTAACAAATGATAGCTGGTACGGAAATTCAAGCGGACCATATCAGCATAAGGAAAAATCAATTCTGCGTGCCGTAGAAAACCGCCGGTCAGTTATTCGTTCTGCTAATGGCGGAATAAGCTGCGTTATAAATCCATTAGGAATAACAGAATACGAAACCAAAATGTTTACGAAGGAAGCATTCGCTGCTGAAGTTGTGCTGCAAAATGAAAAAACATTTTATACACAGAATCCACTCATCTTTCCTGTACTGTCTTCGTTGTTTTCGTTGTGGATTTTTGGAATAAACTTATTATCGCGGGTGAAAGCGAAGTTTAAACTTTAATACTTCTGCTTGAATTGAATTATTAGAGGATATTAACTATTTTTTAGTTAACAAAAATGCAGCAAAAACATAGAATAGAGTTAAATACTTACTGAAGGTTACACTTAAATGTGAATCAGTTTTGTAACGAAGGCAAACAATAATATTATCAGGATACCACAGAAATATAAAATGTTTAACGCAAAACGTTTACGAGTACAGTTAGAGGTTGATAATATTGAAGGGAAGAAGACTAATAAAGTCAGAGGATCATTGGGCAAATATAAAAATTCCCGCTTGCGTCGAAAAGAAAAGTCAGCCTGGGAATCAGCTATGAAAGATAAACATGAAAATAGCTGATGCAAATGTAGTTTTACGTTATCTCCTCGATGATAATAAAAAACCATATCTGTCCAAAACAATTTTTTTATTTCGTCCCTACGGGACTCCGAATTCTCTGTCTGTCGAATTTATCTATAAATATTCAGTCCCTAAAGGGACTCTTTATTGTCTTAATATTAAAATTTAATGGTTATTTGTCCCGTCAGTAGGGGCGTTCAATTGAACGCACCTACTTTACCTAGTGGATCAAATCCCGTTAGGGACGAAATAAGGATCCATTTTAAACTGCATAAAATTCATCGGAAATTTAAGTGTCTTTCAAATTTAATTGGATATTTAAAAAATATTTTGGACAGCACTGTAAAAAACAGGCAAACTTAGCAGCTAAAGTCCTTGAAAATGACAATGTTTTTATTCCTTTTGAAGTAATTGCAGAAATTGTTTACGTCCTAATTAAAGTATATCAGGTTGATAAAAAAGAACTTTGCACTCAACTTTCTGCTCTATTAACTTATCCGAACATTTCTACTAATGATCATGATGTTATCTTACATTCGTTATTGATATACCTCAAGACTAATTTTGATTTTATTGACTCCATTTTATGTGCATATAAGGTCATCAGGGGCTGTGAAATAATTACATTCGATAAACAAATCAAAAAATACAAAACCTCAAGTGGCAAGTAAGTTTTTAGACCTCCGAAGCGATACCATCACCAAACCTTCTTCAGCAATGCGTAAAGCAATGTATGAAGCTGAAGTCGGTGATGATGTTTTTAAGGAAGACCCCACCGTAAATGCACTTGAAGAGTTTGCCGCTGAATTACTCGGAAAGGAAGCTGCATTATTTGTTACCAGCGGTGTGATGGGTAATCAGCTTTGCATAAATGTATTAACGGATCCCGGTGATGAAGTGATATGTGAAAGAGATTCGCATATTTTTAATTATGAATCCGGTTCGCCTGCTGCTTTAAGCGGTGTTCAGCTTCATCCGATTGAAGGTAAACTGGGCGTTATTACTGCTGAACAGATCGAACCCTTCATCCGTCCGCGAAGCGCTTATTATATGCCGCGCACAAAAGTGATTACGCTTGAAAATACACACAACCGGGCAGGCGGTACTATTCAACCAATTGATAACATCATAAATGTAAAAAACACTGCAAGGCAGTACAATCTTTACTATCATCTCGATGGTGCGAGGATTTGGAATGCTTCTGCTGCTACAGGTATAAGTGTAAAAGAATATGCTTCACATTTTGACACAATTTCATGCTGCTTATCTAAAGGGTTGGGTGCGCCTGTTGGGTCTATCATTGCAGGAACAAAAGATTTTATTAATAAAGCTTTCAGAGTAAGAAAAGCATGGGGCGGGGGAATGAGACAAGCCGGAGTTATTGCTGCCGCAGGTCTTTATGCTCTTAAGAATAATACAGAAAGACTTGCAGAGGATCATCAGAAGGCAAAGCTATTGGCAGAGGCTATTAATAGTATCCCATCGCTTAAAATTAATATAGATTCGGTTCAGACAAACATTGTTATATTCAAACCATTAATACTTTCAGTCGAAGATTCTTTAAGAAAATGTAAAGAGAATGGATTGCTGTTATCTGTAGGTAAAGTTGACAGCCTGAGAGCTATCACTCATCTTGATGTAAATTTTGATGAGATAAAAAAAGCTATACAGATTATAGAAAAAGTTTTTGGTGGTTAACTGTTTTGCTGCTTAATTATTATATTGTTCATGAAAAAATAATTATTCATTCGATCATTCAGTCTTAATCTATAAATAATGCAGTCCGATATAGTCACTGAAAAAAATATAACTCCGGATAAATTCAGACATAAAATTTCTGTCAGAGTAAGATTTCATGAAGTTGATATGCTGGGAGTTTGCAACAATGCAGTGTATGTGAACTTTTTTGAACAGGCAAGGTTGGAATACGTAAAACATCTGGGACTGATACCAGAAGGAGGAATTTTTTCAGACGGCAAATTATTTTTTATGGTAAGAAACGAAATCAATTACCGAAGCCATTCACATTTTGATGATGAGCTTTATGTTTACAGCAGAGTTTCATATATAAAAAATTCTTCATACGGATATGAGCATATTATCATCAAAGCAAAAACAGAACAGGTAGTGGTGGATGGATCGGGAGTGGTTGTGCACGTTGATCCCAAAACAAGAAGATCAACACCGCTGCCAGAAAATTTTATTAAAGCAGTTACGGCTTTTGAGCCTGATGTAAAAATAATTAAAAGTAATCATTAACAAACTTCGGGGGCAATATGCGCCGAATAGTATTTGACATCGAAACCTGTGCCTTTCCTTTTGAAACTCTTTCTGAAAGCCAGCGCGAATATCTTCTTCGTTATGCAGAAAAAGAAAAAGACGATCAGAAAAAAGAAGCAATGGCTTCTGATGCCATTCGTTATACCAGTCTTTATCCCTTCACCGCTAAAGTAATTGCTATCGGTATTTATGATATCGAAAAGCAAAAGTCCTATGTTTATTATGAAAGTGATGGAACAGAAGAATGGGCAGTTGAAGAAAAACAGGTTTATTATAAGGGTTTATCCGAATCCGAAATGATTAAATCATTCTGGCGGATTGTTGATGTAACAGATTTAGTGGTAACATTTAATGGTAGAAATTTTGATATACCGTTCATTATGCTTCGCTCTGCAATGCTGGGTATTAAACCATCGAAAAACCTGATGACCAATCGGTTTTCCACAACTACGCATATTGATTTACTTGAACAATTTACCTTTTACGGAATAACACGAAAATTCAATCTGGATTTTTACTGTCATGCTTTTGGAATTAAATCGCCAAAATCAAATGAAGTCTCCGGGATGGAAGTTAAAAATCTTTACGAAGCAGGCAGAATAAAAGATATTGCAGTTTACTGCGGTGATGATATTTACGCAACCTTTCTCCTTTATAAAATATGGGATGATTATCTCAAATTCTGATGAAGCAAAACAAGAGGTAAGAATTTTTTAATTCAGTGTTATAAATTGATTCGTTCTCTTTATTCAATCTCAATTTGAAATCTCCTCTTACTTCTTACAACCAGTAATATCGGATTTTACTGCTGGCATATAAATTGGGAAGATAGAGCCATTAAAATGCTTAAAACTATTTTCTGTTTCAAAAGGGATGAGGGCTCCCTTTTTTTAATATCTTAAAATTTATTTCTGTGTAAAGGTAACCTTATAGGCAAATGCGATAAATCGCATTTAGAACCTGAGGGAGAAAAAATTAATCAGATGTTGTATCAGAAAAATATATCAACGAAAATCTTAACGGCTGGCTAACCTTCAACGTTTGCTAAGGTTAAAAGCTGCCCGATCGTTGAAGGTTCCGCTCGCATCAGGTTCTGTATGGGATTTATACCATACGCTTTCCAAATAAAAAACCAATTTACCATCAGATGTCCTTATTTTCCCGGGCAAAACCACCTTCAAAAGCATTTTTATAATTGCTATATTTGCTGTAAACAAATCCGAAGTTTAGTTCAACTTAATTGTTTCCTTCGGGTATCTCATATATCATATAAAAGACGAATGCATCAAACACAAACCAAAGCAAAAAGATCAACACGGGCAGAACCGGAAGTTAATCTTCAACTTGCACTTGAACATGGACTTAATGAGGAAGAATACGATCGAATAGTAAAAATCTTAGGCAGAACTCCCTCTTTCACAGAGCTTGGAATTTTCAGCGTGATGTGGAGTGAGCACTGCAGTTATAAAAACTCGATTGCTCAACTTAAAACTCTTCCGAGAAGCGGTGGAAGATTACTTGTTGGTGCGGGCGAAGAAAATGCCGGGCTTGTTGATATTGGAGATGGACTCGCAGTCGCTTTTAAGATTGAGAGTCACAACCACCCATCTGCAGTTGAACCGTATCAGGGTGCAGCTACAGGTGTCGGGGGAATTATGCGGGACATCTTTACTATGGGTGCACGCCCTATCGCATCACTCAATTCACTTCGATTCGGTTCATTAAAAGATTCACGCACACGCTATTTGTTCGATGGCGTTGTAAAAGGAATCGGTGATTATGGAAACTGCCTCGGCATTCCCACAGTTGCAGGTGAAGTTTATTTTGATGAGTCTTATCAGGATAATCCACTTGTAAATGCGATGTCGGTAGGCATTGTAAAGAAAGAACATGTTGCGAGTGCAGTAGCGAAGGGAGAAGGCAATCCGGTAATGATCGTTGGTTCGTCAACTGGAAGAGATGGAATTCATGGTGCAACTTTTGCTTCTGAAGAAATTTCTGAAAAGTCCGAGGCAAAGCGCCCTTCCGTTCAGGCAGGGGACCCCTTCACTGAAAAACTTCTGCTTGAGGCTACTATTGAAATTGTAAGGAACGGGTGGTTAATCGGAATTCAGGATATGGGCGCCGCTGGTATTTCCTGTTCTACAAGCGAAATGAGCGCTAAGGGTAAATCAGGTATGAAAATAAATCTGGATAAAGTTCCGTTAAGGGAAAAGGGAATGACTGCTTACGAAATCATGCTGTCTGAAAGTCAGGAAAGAATGCTCTGCTGTGTTAAGAAGGGTTTTGAAGATAAGGTGAAGGAAGTTTTTGAAAAATGGGATCTCAACTGCGAAATAATAGGCGAAGTAACTAACGACGGATTGCTTCATGTTCACTATCAGGGTGAAGAAAAAGCTGTTATACCATCATTCGAGCTTGTGCTTGGAGGCGGCGCGCCTGTTTACATTCGTGAAACTGAAGAACCATCATACCTGAAGGAGCTTAGAGCTTTCGATTTTTCTTCGCTGCTCCAACCCGGAAATATCACAGATACATTTAAAAGAATTTTTTCTTCCCCGAACATTGCCTCAAAAAAATGGGTGTATGAGCAGTATGATTCGATGGTAAGAACAAATACAATTGTAGGTCCCGGGTGCGATGCAGCGGTAATGTATATTAAAGATACTGACAAGGCTCTTGCAGTTAAAACTGATTGTAATTCGCGTTATGTATATCTTAATCCGAAAGAAGGAACGAAGCTAGCAGTCGCCGAATCAGCAAGGAATATTGTCTGTTCGGGTGGAGTGCCGCTTGGTGTAACTAACTGTCTTAATTTCGGCAATCCGTACAAACCGGAAATATATTGGTACTTTCAAAAAGCAATAGAAGGAATGGGAGAAGCCTGCCGTGCATTTGATACTCCTGTTACCGGCGGCAATGTAAGTTTTTATAATGAATCACCGAATGCAGCGGTTTACCCGACCCCAACAATCGGGATGGTTGGTTTGATTGAAAATTTTGATAACGTAATGACTTCATATTTTAAAGATGATGATGATCTGATTTATATTCTTGGAACAGATAAAGAAGAACTCGGCGGTAGTGAATATCTGAAAGTCATTCATAATAAAGTTGCAGGCGATTGCCCGGAGTTAAATCTTGAAACGGAAAAGAAACTGCATAAGACTTTATTAAATCTGATTGAAAAGAAATTAATTAAATCCGTTCACGATATTTCTGAGGGCGGGATCGCCTGTGCGCTTGCCGAATGCTGTATCATTAATGAAGAGGAGATGATCGGCGCTGTGGTTAATATCCCGGTAAAATCACGTGAAGATTTCAGCTTATTCTCTGAAACCCAATCCCGCGTTATTGTTTCTGTTGATCCAAAAAAACGAAACGAATTTGAAAAGGTTTTAGATGAAAACAAGCAAATGTTTAACTTAGTAGGTAAAACCGGCGGTAATAAATTAAACATAAACAATGCAATCAATCTTACGCTTGATGAAGCGGCAGATCTTTATTACAACACAATCCCGCATATTATGAATGTTTAAATTGAATCTGCTTACAAGAATAAAGGAATCGGGACTATATAAGGCATTCAGGAAATTAAGATTTCTGCTTCACCTGAGACCAAACTATCACAGTTTCAAAAAATTTGTTGTTCACTACTTTGGCGGATTGTATAACCGTATTGATGAACACCATTTACTGTTATTGAGCGGCGGTCTGGCGTTTTCACTTTTTGTTTGTATCATCCCGCTCACTCTCATTTTGTTCTGGCTGCTTGGAAATTTTCTGGACTCAGCGGAAGTTGCTGTGCAGGTCAATACGCTTATTGATACGGTTATTCCTTATGAGGAATACGCAGAGTTTGTTAAGAATATTATCTATCAAAGAATTACAGAAGTAGTTGAATTTAAAAACATTGCAGGTATAATCGGTATAGCAGGGTTGTTTATCGCTGCGAGCGGATTTTTCAGCAGCATAAGGACAATTCTAAACAAAGTCTTTGGAACGGATACAGATATAAATTATTTCCTCGGAAAGCTGAGAGATTTTGCTCTGATAATTTCTGTAACTATGATATTCCTAATAACAACATTTTCTTTCCCTCTGCTTGAAGTGCTGCGTTCTTTAACTGATGAAATACCATATCTTGAGTTTTTGCAGCACGGAATATTCCGTAGTTTATTTTCAATGATCATCTCTATGTCCATAATCTGGATTTTGTTTTTAATAATGTACATTACCATACCGATAAAAAAGATAAGAAAAAGATCAGCATTAGTGGGCGCATTGTGGGCGGCAATTCTTTGGGAAGCAGCCAAGCAGCTATTCGGATATTACATAAATAACTTTCCTACATGGGGCAGAATTTACGGTACTTATGCACTAATGGTTGTTGTAGCTTTCTGGATTTACTATTCAGCAGCAGTGTTTATAATTGGTGCGGAGATAGGTAAGCTATTTGATGAAAGGATGGATGAAAGACAAAAGATTGTCGAAAATTCCGGTAAACCATAGAACCCCAATTCATAATTTCTCCATCATCTTAAAATAAATTATACTGAAGCCCGACTCTCGTTGATAGAGTAGATGGATTTGACCCCTGTTTCAAAAAGTCGCCTGATATTGTAAGGTAGATATTGTTTTCAATGTAATACCAGAATGAAGTATTAAGGTTTTGTTCAACAATATTCTTACCTGCGGGTAGTTTAAACAATCCCAATCTGTAACCCGCAACAAAATTTATCCGGTTGCTGAGTTCATAAATAAAATCCAGCCCTGTTCTTATTCTTCCCTCTTTAAAAAATGAAGAATCAATAGGTGTAAAAGCCTCGGCGGTTGAGTTGATCTGTGTCTTCCAGCTAATCGGGAAGGAGTATCTCCCGCTTACTGTTAAGTTTGGATTTCCCGGTGTTGATTTATCCCAGTTTGTTATGGGGAATAGGATACCCAGAGTTGCATCCCAACCATAGTAGCGCTGATTAACCCTCTCGTTTATTCCGAATAGTACCTGCCGCATTCGTAAAATACCAAGTGAACCTATATATTCCTCTTCTATAATCCCTGGCTTAAGCATCTCTTCTTCGATGTCATTGAACCAATAAGTTTCATAAGTATCGCCGTATAAGTCACGGTATTCGCTTTCACGTTCGATAATGTGAGCAATGTTGATCATCGTTTCTTTCGGAAAGTTTGCCGGAACTACTTTGTCCTTAATAAAATGGTCTTCAATCCTTACAGCTTTTGCAAGAGCGGTAGCATTTATATAACGTCCATAACCAAATCCAACTGTTAAATCCGAAGAAATCTGCTTGTAAAAATCTGCGTGTTCGGCAATCAGTCGAGTAAAGCCAAACCAGTCATGCTCATCCCAGATATACTTGCTGAATCTTCCTTCGAATCTCACGTTATGATTATAAATTCCAAAACGCTTTCCGCCGGCTGCATCAACATTAATAAGCCAGGCAAGGGGAAGGGAAGAATAAAATGTTCTGAAAAGTAAATTTGCATTAGCGTTGTTTGCATTTACGTTGTTGCCGGTTTGCGACCAATTCCAGTTTCCATCAAAGCGCAGAGCCTTAGCTTCGCTGACAGGTACTTTGTAATCAGAAACCTTTACATTTTGACCATATACATTTATGATTGAACACAATACCAGGATAACCGGGATATTTTTCATAACTCCAACGCTAAATTATTTCCGTCTAAAAGTTAATCAAAAAATAGCCTTAATTAAATCCAAAGCAAAAAATGAATTTTTTACACGTATGTTTGATTTCCTTTCGAATTAATTTGACAAAATGTTTTTTTCGTATTAAGTTTAATCAGACAAAAAAATCTGAATTATAAAATTCATTTATCAATCATCGGCAAGATGATATTTATGTTAATAATAAACAGACAAAAAAGTCCTATTTAATAAAAATCATGAGGTAAACTTAAAATGAAGATCTCCAGAAAATTGAGGGTTATGTTAATAGTTTTTCCATTCCTCTTTGTAAGTATTGTAATTACCGGCTGCGGTGATAGTACTGAAAAGAGCGGCCCTGAAGATAAAGCGTTAGTGAAAGATGCTTCAGGTCTCACAACCTGGGAGCTTAAACACGGGATCGGACCTGTAAAGAAAGAAATTACTCTGGGTGAAATTGATAAAAGACTTGTTACAGAAGGGGAGAAGATATTCGATACGAAGTGCGCAGCCTGCCATAAATTGGATGAACGATATGTTGGTCCTCCTCAGCGGGATGTTCTGGAGCGCAGAACGCCTGAGTTCGTACTGAACATGATGCTGAACCCTGAAGAAAATTACAAAAGACATCCCGAGATCAAGAAACTGCTTGGCGAATACTTAACACCAATGCCAAATCAGAACCTGACAATGGAGGATGCATTAGCTGTTCTCGAATATTTCAGATCAGTGAAACAATAAAACAAACTCATTTACTAACCAAACAAAAGGACGATATAGATGACATCTTTTATCACAAGGCTTTTTTATTCAGCCGTATTATTTTTAGCCGCATCAGTGATGTTTATCGGATGCGAGTCATCAAAGCAAGGTTTTGCAGGCGATGTTGCATCTCAGGTTTATGTTGCACCCGGTACCTATGACGAATTTTATTTGTTTGCTTCCGGTGGTTTCAGCGGGCAGCTTTCTGTTTATGGTTTACCATCAGGAAGACTGTTTAAAGTTATCCCGGTCTTCTCACAAAATTCTGAAACCGGTTATGGTTATTCGGAAGAAACAAAACCTATGCTGCAAACTTCTTACGGATTTATTCCGTGGGATGATTCCCACCATCCGGCTCTCTCTATGACCGACGGTATGCCTGACGGCAGATTTATTTTTATTAATGGAAACAATACCCCCCGCGTTGCAAAGATTGACCTGACTGAGTTTGAAACCACAGAGATAATCGAAATTCCAAACTCTGCCGGTAACCACGCATCACCTTTTGTAACCGAGAATACGGAGTACATTGTTGCTTCAACAAGATTTAGTGTACCGGTACCGCAGGATGATGTGCCGATTTCTTCTTATAAAGAAAATTTCAGCGGAACTATCAGTTTTATCGGGCTTGATAAGAATACAGGTCATATGGATCTGTCATTCCAGATTATTGTCCCGGGTTATAATTACGATCTTGCAAGAGCGGGTAAAGGTCCATCAGGCGATTGGGCATTCTTTACTTCATACAATACAGAAGAAGCGCATACACTTCTCGAAATTAATGCTTCACAAAATGATAAAGACTTTATCGCAGCAGTTAACTGGAAACTTGCAGAAAAATACGTTAAAGAAGGTAAAGCAAAGAAATATAAAGCCAGTTATTACAGGAACTATGTAGATCACAAAGAAAGAACAGCTAAGTCTGTTGTTAAAGATGAAGTTTTAGTTTTAGACCCGAAAGACTGCCCGGGCATGATATATTATTTACCAACTCCAAAATCCCCGCACGGTGTTGACGTTGACCCGAGCGGCGAGTATATAGTTGCCGGCGGTAAGCTTGCTTCAATTATTCCTGTTCATTCTTTCAGCAAGATGCTTAAAGCTATTGAGAATGAAGAATTCGAAACTGTTATTGATGGAATACCCGTGCTGAAGTACGAATCAACAATTGCCGGAGAGGTGCAGGATCCGGGTTTGGGACCACTACATACCGAATTTGATGATAAAGGTTTTGCTTATACCTCAGCGTTTATTACCTCAGAGATTGTTAAATGGAAAATAGGTACCTGGGAAGTTGTTGACAGAATTCCTGTTTATTACTCCATCGGTCACCTTAACATTCCCGGCGGCGATAGCAAGAAGCCCTGGGGCAAATATGTAATTGCTCTGAACAAAATCACCAAAGACCGATATTTACCAACCGGTCCGGAGTTAACTCAGTCAGCTCAGCTTATTGATATTTCCGGCGATAAAATGAAATTATTGCTCGACTTCCCGACTAGAGGCGAACCGCACTATGCACAGAGTGTTCCGGCTGATCTTATCATGCCTAACTCACTTAAGTTTTACAGGATAGAAGATAATCATCATCCTTACAAAACAGGATCAGAAAGAGAATCGAGGGTGGTTCGCGAAGGTAATATAGTGCGTGTTTACATGACTTCAATAAGAAGCCACTTCAGTCCCGATAACATCGAAGGAATTAAAGTTGGAGATAAGGTCTATTTCCACGTTACGAACCTCGAACAGGATTGGGACCTGCCGCACGGCTTCGCAATAAAAGGTATGAACAACGCCGAAATACTTATCATGCCAGGTGATACTAAAACTATTGTTTGGGAACCAACCAAACCAGGTATTTATCCGTTCTATTGTACGGACTTCTGTTCCGCACTTCATCAGGAAATGCAGGGCTATGTGCGTGTATCTCCAAGAGATGCTAATGTACCGCTTTCATGGGGATTGGGAGATAAATAAAGTGTTCAATGTATTGAATACTATTTGATTATTTGTGCAGATTTTTTTTGAAGGGGAATTGAGATGTCCCCGGCTAAGAATACCGGGGCATCTCACTTATATTTGAAAGGTTGTTATGAGTAAAAAATCTAAAATATTAATGTTGTTTGCATCTCTGATTCTTATACTCAGTTTTTTCTTTCCAATCTGGAAAATAAATCTTGAAGCCCCGCAATATCCAGAAGGAATAGGAATGAGAATCTGGCTTTATCAGATCACCGGTTATAAAGAACATGACCTGCAGAATATAAACGGCTTGAATCATTATATTGGTATGAAGGCAATTACTCCTGACTCAATACCCGAATTGAAAATAATGCCTTACGTGATCGGGTTTCTCATTCTGCTGGGTATTACTTCTGCATTAATCGGAAAAAAGCTTTTAATAAGGATATGGATTATTTTATTCCTCTTACTCGGGGCTGCAGGTTTGGTTGATTATTATCTGTGGGGATATGACTACGGACATGATCTCGATCCGACAGCGCCGATTAAGGTTCCGGGTATGACTTATCAACCCCCACTAATAGGTTCCAAACAGCTTCTTAACATTAATGCTGTTTCGCTGCCTGATGTGGGAACTTATATAATGCTGCTTTCAATTGGAATTGCTCTTCTTATTCTTTATAAAGATAGAGACACACCAAAACCCGAAAAGAAAAGAGTAGTTGGATTTAAAAGTATTGAATCAATTGCAATCCTTTCTGCAGTATTTTTTTTGAATGCTTGTCAGAGCGGTCCACAGCCAATTGAGTACGGAAAAGATAGCTGCGATAACTGCAAAATGCTTATTACCGATTCACGCTACGGCTCTCAGTTAGTTACTGATAAAGGAAAAGTGTTTAAGTTTGATGCTGTTGAATGCCTGGGTGAATATATAATTGATAACAATATGACTGACAATGTTAGTCTGTACGTTACTGATTTTTTCTATCCTGAAACTTTTATTGATGCACGAGATGCTTTTTATCTTCACAATGATGATTTCAGAAGTCCGATGGGCTTAAATGTTCTTGCAACTAACGATAAGGATACGCTCCAAAGCTTCTTTGATGAACATACCGGGCTTAAACTTGATTGGTCGGGTGTGCTTGAAATGATAAAAGCTGAAATGTAATTAGTTATGTTAAAGACAATTTTAACATTGTTGTTATCAAATTCTATTCTGCTTATTTCACAGCAGCAAAGCATAACTGTTTCCCCGAACGGAAAAATCAAATCAATTTCAGAAGCGGTAAATCTGTTAGGCGACGGCTCAGTACTTATAATTGACGGCGGAACTTACCGTGAAGGGAATATCATAATTGACAAGGAAATAATTATCAGAGGTAAAAATAATCCTGTCCTCGATGGCGAAAAAAAGTATGAAGTACTGACTGTCAGATCAGATAATGTTTTGATTGAAGGATTAACTATAAAAAATGCTGGTGTGAATTTTCTTTATGAAAATGCAGGAATAAGACTTGATGAATCAGACGGCAGTATTATCCGAGACAATATATTTATTGATAATTACTTCGGGATTTACCTCGCCAAATCTGAAAATTGCCTGATCGAAAAAAATTATTTTAAATCAAATGCTATCTCAGAATCTACTTCAGGCAACGGGATACATCTGTGGTACTCAAAAAATATTGATATAAAAAATAACGAGATTTCGGGGCACAGGGATGGTATTTATCTTGAATTTGTAAGACATGGGTTGATAACAGACAACCGCAGCCACAGTAATCTCCGGTACGGACTGCATTTTATGTTTTCAGACAGCAGTACATATTCGGGAAATCTCTTCGAATTTAACGGCGCTGGTGTTGCAGTCATGTACACCAGGAATGTTCTGATGGAAAATAATGTATTTCAGCACAACTGGGGACCGGCAAGCTACGGACTGCTTCTGAAAGATATAGACAACAGCATTATCAGGTATAATGTATTCTATAAAAATACATCAGCGATTTATCTTGAAGGCTGCAACAGGAATACCATTATCAATAATGAGCTTCAAAACAACGGGTGGGCAATTAAGCTGATGGCTAATTCGATGGATAATAAATTTTCTGCCAATGATTTTATTTCCAATACTTTTGATGTAGCAACAAACAGCAGACAAAACTTTAATACTTTCGAAGGAAATTTCTGGAGCGAGTATAAAAAATACGACCTTGATAAAGACGGGATAGGTGATGTGCCTTACCGTCCTGTTAAACTTTACTCGCTTCTTGTCGAGAAACAGCCGGCTACTGTTTCTTTGATGAGGAGTATGTTTATCAGTCTGATTGATCTTGCTGAAAGCATTATCCCTTCAATTACTCCGGCGGCTTTAATGGATGAAAAACCGAGAATGAGGAGGATAAATTGATAAGAATAAATAAGCTCGTAAAACATTACGGCAAGCTTGAAGTATTAAAAGAAGTTTCAATTGACTTTAACCCCGGTACCATTACCGCAGTTGTCGGTCCTAATGGTTCCGGCAAAACAACTCTTATTAAAACTATTCTGGGACTTGTAAAACCAACCGCAGGAGAAGTTATAGTTGACGGGAAGAAAGTTAACGGTGAACATCTTTATCGGTCTAAGATTGGTTACATGCCGCAGATTGCCCGCTATCCCGATAATCTTTCCATTGAAGAAGTAGTGCGAATGATAAAAGATATAAGATATTCAAACGATACAGATCATTCAAAACTTGCCGAAGGATTTAACTTGTCAAAAGAACTTAAGAAGCCCTTCAGAAATCTTTCGGGCGGTACAAAGCAGAAGGTAAGCGCTCTTATCGCATTCTTATTTAATCCGGAAATTCTGATACTGGATGAACCAACCTCCGGGCTTGATCCGGTTTCCAGCAGTTATCTCAAAGATATGATTATTCGTGAGAAGGAGAAAGGCAGGACGATCATCCTGACCTCTCATAATATGTCGGATATTGAAGAATTATCAACTGGTATTGCATTTCTCCTTGAAGGTAAGATTCGTTTCTGGGGGCCAACAGAAATTTTACGCAACAGAAACGGCACTAAAAATCTTGAGCGCGCTATTGCTACTATGATGTCAGGAGATGAGAGATGCAACTAATATGGAAAATAGTCCGCTATGAGCTGAACAATCTTTACAGAAGTAAATGGATAATCTTATATACTGCGTTCTTTCTGCTTATAAGTTATGTTATGTTCAACTTTGAAAGCGATGGCAGCAAAGCCGTGCTTACTTTACTTAACATTGTTTTAATTGTTATACCTCTTGTAAGCATAATTTTCGGAACAATGTATCTTTACAACTCCCGCGAATTTATAGAAATGATGCTTTGCCAACCTATAACCCGAAGAACGCTTTTTTATGGATTGTTCATGGGAACTTCAATTCCACTGGCAAGCGGATTTACTCTTGGCGTTTCAGTTCCGTTTTTTGTTTTTAATATGGCTGGCGCATATCTGAGCGACTTATTTATACTGCTTATAATAGGCATATCACTCACCTTTGTTTTTTGTGCTATTGCATTTCTTATCTCAGTAAAATATGACGATAAAAGCAAAGGGCTTGGATTTGCGATTGTCGTCTGGCTTTTCCTTGCTGTTATTTATGACGGGCTGATACTTTTTGTTATTTATTTCTTCCAGGATTATCCGCTTGAAAATCCAATACTGGTCATGAGCATTTTAAATCCGATTGATCTTGGCAGGATTTTCTTCATGCTTAATTTCGATATTGCAGCGCTGATGGGTTACACGGGTGCATTGTTCAACAAATTTTTCGGAAGCACATCTGGAATGATGATATCGGTTACCACTCTTGTATTATGGTTTTTTATCCCCGCACTGCTCGGGCTGAAATGGTTTAAGAAAAAAGATTTTTAGGGAATGTTTTTCAACTTTTAATAAACAATTAGTAGTTATAGTTTTTCACCCGCTGCTAAAGATTTTGCAGTTAACCTGCTGAATTGTAATCAACGCCACGTATTCATCTGAAAACAGTTTTCTGCCTAATTTAAATTTTGAAAATCGTATTGACGATAAGGAAATAATGTGTTATCTTAAACCAGACTATTATATCTGATTTGAATAAACCTTATACTTTTAGCCGGTCGGGAACAGCTATAATCTTTCAATAATTCACTATTATTAATAACATTTTAAACAGATGAAGTAACCCTATGGAATGGCTTAGGAACTTAGCGCTGCCGCAGTCGGCAGAACATATTCAATTACTTGGATACATGTTTGTGATTGTACAAACAATATTTATCTCTTTTACCGGGCTGATATTTTGGGGGACAATAATCTCAATCTACTTTAAGAAAAAAGCACAAAATGATCTTGATCCTGTCTATAAAAATGCCGCTCAGGATATAATCCATCTGATTCTTTTTAACAGAACAACCGGTCTGCTTTTTTCAATACTTCCGCTGGTTGCAATTATTTTAATTTTTGCTCAACTATTTCAGTTGATTGATATACACAACCTTACATACCTGACCATTTCATTTATTTTTTCAGCCTGTGCTATTTTACTTCTGTATGATTATAAAAATTCATTTGATGATTTCAGACTGTTAAGCTTAAACTCCGCTGTTTCCGGCGCAATACTACTGTTTATTGCACTTTGGATGTTTAATGCGGGTCTTACATCTTCAATTTATGGTGACCGATGGCTGTCCACAGGTTTTTTTGAAGGGTTATTTTCACTAACAGTGCTGTTGAGATTTGGACTTTTTCTATTACTCTCGCTGGTAATTATGAGTGCCGCTCTGTTGTTCGCGCTTTATTATGTTAATGAAAATATAAATGATGATTATGTTAAGATAATCAGGGCTGTGGCTTTAAGGACAGCTTTCATTGGTTCTTTGCTTATACCTGTATTGCTGGTAATTAATTTTTTCCTTGTCCCTGCCGGATTTTTATCCGAATCATATCTGGTTTATATTTTACTTGGCTTATTCCTCATCTTTATTACATATCACATTCTCTATACAATTTTCAGAAAGCTCAACAAGACCAGCGCCGCATCGCTGCTGCTGGCAGTGCTGCTCTTCACTTTTTTTTATGTTCTAAGCGATAAAGAAATAGTATATAATGCAAATAAAGTGAACGCCGGGATAATGTCGGCAGATTTTAATGAATATATAGCGACCCTGAGAACCCCCGAAAAACCTGTCGAATTAAATGGTGAAGAAATTTATAGAATAAATTGCTCTGCTTGCCACGATATGAATCGCATTTTAGTTGGACCTGCACATGTTGATGTAATTCCGAAATATTTTAACAAAGAAGATCAATTAACTGCCTATATTAGAAATCCGATTCGCGTAAACACTAATTTCCCTCCAATGCCTAACCTGGGTTTAAAACCTGATGAAGCAAGAGCAGTTGCAGTTTATGTAATTCAAAAAGTAAAAGACAACATCGGGGAATAATTTTTTAGTTAAGAAATTATTTTCAGGAAAGAATCATCATTTTTTTAAAGGAGGATAATGTGCCATCGTTAACAAATATTATGCAGTGGCTGGAAAGCAATAATAATGTTGCATATTCTTTAATAAGGATTTTTTTAGGAGTTGCACTTTTTGTCCGCGGCGTGATAATGATTTCTGATCCTATGTTAATAACAAACCTTACCGGAGCAAATCAATATTATTGGTGGTACTCTTATGTGATGATTGCTCATATTGCAGGAGGTTTGTTTATGGCGCTTGGCATATTTGCCCGGCTTGGTGCATTTGTGCAGATACCAATTCTTACTGGTGCGGTTTTGTTGGTTCATTTTAAAGAAGGTTTGCTTTCTGTCGGTCAATCGCTCGAGCTATCGGTTCTTGTGCTGGTGCTGCTTGTGATATATTTTGTTTTTGGTCCCGGACCTTTGTCAGTTGATAATGTAATCGCACGTAAAAAATCTATTGGAAAAGAGGTTCAAAACAACTTTTGATGTATGATTTGAGAAATTATGGAATGTATACCAATTTTATTGTCTGATCATTGTATTTGATTAAGCAACTGAACAATTTCATTAATCAAATACAAATTGATTTTACTTTGACTGAGTGCTGGTAAATGAATAGCAGAAATATTACAATTGTAATATCAGAACTAAATCAATGGGGCAACCTGAATTCAGCAGCAACATTTCTTGTAAAAAATCTTTGTGAGATCTTTGATTGGTCTTACGGTGAGATATGGTTCCCGGCTAAAGATGAAAAATTTATGGTATGGGCAGGATACTGGGCTGAGAATCAAAATTACTTTGAAACATTTTCTAAATTCAGTTCTGTCCACAAGTTTGGTAAGGGGATAGGTCTAATCGGAAGAGCCTGGGAACAGAAAAAGTCTTTATGGATTGATGACCTCTTTACCGATAATAATTTTCTCAGGACTGAAGTAGCTGTTCAAAGCGGTCTTCAATCCGCTGTTTGTATTCCGGTACTTAATGAAGAGAAAGTATTGTGCATACTTTGTTTCTTTATGGAAAAATTAACTGAAAAAGATAAAGAAAAGGCTGGTGAGATATTTCTTCATTCCAATGAAATTGGCAAATCCTTTTCTCTGCTTCGTTAATGAGAAAAAGCAGCACAATTATAATTCAAATCATCATTTCGCATTTATGCCGGAAGCATATTGGGCAACGTCGAGTATTCTTACAACTTTATTAGTCGCTGTTTCTACAAAAGCAACATTTGAAATTCTCTGCTTGTCGTTCGGTTTGTAACGGGGTTTGTATCCGTCCATCTGGTTGGAACTTGCTGCTACAATCAGTGCTGTCCAAAATATTTTTTAAATATCCAATTAAATTTGAAAGACACTTAAATTTCCGATGAATTTTATGCAGTTTAAAATGGATCCTTATTTCGTCCCTAACGGGATTTGATCCACTAGGTAAAGTAGGGGCGTTCAATTGAACGCCCCTACTGACGGGACAAATAACCATTAAATTTTAATATTAAGACAATAAAGAGTCCCTTTAGGGACTGAATATTTATAGATAAATTCGACAGACAGAGAATTCGGAGTCCCGTAGGGACGAAATAAAAAAATTGTTTTGGACAGATATGGCTACAATATATTTTCCGTCAGGTGTTAGGTCGATCCCCCATAAATCTTGAAAGGCATGATGAGAGATTTCATTCTCGATACTCCAGCTTGTTCCGTCCTTTCGGATAATTTTAATTTTACCTTGGTGGAAAACAGTCACATATATTTTTGAACCGTCCGGAGTAATTGCCATCTGCATCGGGTGATCGCCCATATAAAGCCATGCTGCTTCAAGCCGTGTCTGGATATCATAGATAATTACATAACCGGATTTCATACAGGAAACGCAAAGATATTTTCCATCGGGTGAGGTGTAAACGTGCACCGGTTCATGTATTGCTGCTTGACCGGGAGACATTTCAATTGACTCACCATCAAAATCATCAAGAATAGTATCATAGATATAAATGATATCCCATTTCATATCTGCAATCAGAAGTTTGTCATCGGGAGTAATAGCGAGACCGTGAGGTACTCCGGCAATCGATAAACTAATTTCATCAAGAAGTTCCATTGTCTCGAGATCAATTTCGTAAACACCTGTTAGTGCACCCGGCGCTAGCGGCGATTTTGATGCGAAAAGTTTTTTGCCATCGCTGCTGAAAACTATCATACCGGGATACTGCAAGCCGCTTGTAGTGCCGACAACCTGAAAACTATTAATATCTATTTTAAGAATTTTACCGGCAGTCATAAGTTCCACATAAAGGTATCCGTCGCTTCTTGCAATATGGCCGGGAAAATCAATCATTACCGGATTAAGATTAACATTAATTGTTCTCTTAACCAGCTTGCTCTGTAAATCAATCACCGAAACTTCATCACCTGCCTGGTTGCAGACAAATATTTCACCTGAAGAAGCAGAGTAAGGAATTTCGCCCGTATAAGATTTCGCCCCATTGTTGATCCAATCTTTAATTGTATTAATATCAATTTCGCTTAACTTTGGCTTTTTATAAGGCATTTGGAAATCTGAATTTTCCACATCACCGCTTATCAATCGGTAAATTAAACTACTCTCAGCATTGAAAGGAATTATTGCTTCACCGCCATACTCGCCATCATCTAAATAAATGTGCGATTGCTTATGATGACTTGAAGAATCACCAAAATGTCTTCCCGAAGAACCATCGATCAGTTTTGACCATGATTCTAATGAAAGATTGTGGACAGGTTCGCTTCCGCCGTGACATTTGGATTGAGCACAGTTCTTCGCAAATATTTCTGCGACTTTATAAGTCTCAAATCCATTGAAGGTATCATCAATAACCGGTGGCGGATCAGATATATTATCCGAGCAATTTGAAATTATTAATAGAAGAGCAGCACTTGTTAATACAAGTATTATCTTTGAATAAATTCGTTCCATTTAATACAAAAAGTTGGTTAGAAAAAAATCCGTTAAAGTTGATTAAAAGAACTCAGGTAATAAAACTATTTCAATCTTTATAATTTTCAGGCGAAAGATCTTTTATCTTTAAGAACACATCTTCCAGTTCAGTATCATTTATTGAATTATCAATCATCGGGTAAAGTATATTTTCTTCTTTAAGATTGTGCTCTGAAAGAACATCTATTAATCCAGCCTCAAGATTATCAGTCTGCACATTGCCGTTTGTAAGCTGATTAATTATTTCACCCAGATAGCGTTTGATTTTTTTGTGTTCCATTTTCATTACTGCTGTCGGACCTGTATCAGACATCCCGGTTTTATTTTCAAACAGTGGGAAGAGAATTTCTTCTTCCCAGAGGATATGCTTCTGCAAATCTGTTTTGAACTCGGAAAAAATTTCCTTCGCTTTGCTCTGAACTGAGGTCTTTATGTTTTTAAATTTATTGTATAAGTCGTCTAACCTGTCGTGGTCTTGTACCATGAATGTTGAAATTGATGGCATTGTTGTTCCTTTTTTTTGTTGGTTGGTAAGATTATAATGATACTTATCTGATATTATATTAGCCTTTCTTTTGATCTGAGAAAGATGTTATCCCTTACAATCTCAAAATCCTCAGGTCCGTTCATATTTAGAAACATTCCTTCTTCGTAATGTTCATATTCGCTTGCAATATCTATTATTTCAGCATCAACATTTTGCACAAGCTGAAGAACTTTGCATACGCATTTTTTGTGATGATTCTTTTCAGTGTTAATGCTTGCATCTTCTTCAATAAGCTTAACGATTTCGGAAAGAACCTTTTTGGAATACAAGCCGCATAGCTGCTGAACGAATCCATCTGCTTTTGTAATTGTAATAAGATTATCAGTTCTATAATTGATGATGAAATCAATCACACCTTTATCAACAAAAGGCATATCGCAGGAGATAACGAAAATTTTTTCTGTTGAAGAATGAATTAATCCCGAATGAATGCCTGCAAGCGGACCGACGTTTTTGTGTATGTCTTCGAAAATTTCCAATCCGAGAAACTCGTATTCATCTGGAGTATTAGTTATAAGCAGAACACGATGGAATAATTCTTCCATTAAGATTGAAGTTCGTTCGATTATTGTCTGCTCACCAATCCTTAATAAAGATTTATTCGCACCCATCCGCTTGCTCTTTCCGCCGGAAAGAATTATTCCGGTTATATTATTATACATTCTACCTCTTCACCTTTTTGCGGATTAGTTCTCTCTTCTTCAACCACAATCAGGCAGTTTACATTCGCAAGCCGCGCCATATCTGCTGATGACTGTGCCTGTGCTGCTTTCACAAAATATTTTCCTTTTTCAGGATTGAATTCCAACATTCCACGTAAAAAATTTCTTTTATCATCTTTTTTTGTAACCGGCTCACTTAATTCTGCTTTTACAATCCTTTCGTTTTTGATTCCGAAAAGTTCCAATACAGCAGACTTAATGAAAATTTTAAAATTCACGTAGGAAGAAACCGGATTGCCGGGTAATCCGAAAACAAACATTATCCTTTTCTTATTATAAACACCAAAGACCAATGGTTTTCCCGGTTTAATGTTTACTTTGAAAAACTTAATTTCAATACCAAGCTCAGTAAATAATTCCTTCAAATAATCATACTTGCCAACAGAAACGCCGCCGGTCGTAAGAAGAATATCAATATCGCTTTCAAAAGCTTCAACAAGTTTTGTTTTGATTTTTTCTTTATTGTCTGTAACAAACCCGAAGTTTATGGCATCCATATTAAATTCATTCACTGCGGTGATTATCGAATAAAGATTTGTCGCTCTTATTTTATCACCGGAAATTTTGCTGTCAATATCAACAAGCTCATCGCCTGTTGCAAGCACTCCGAATTTCAATTTGCGGTAAACCGTCACCTTTGCTTTGCCGCAAGCACCAAGCAGAGAAATTTTGTTTGAGGTAATAAGTTGATTTTTATTCAAGGCGAGAATACCGGCGGATAAGTCTTCTCCCATTTTTCTGATATGCTGGTATTTTTTAAAAGATTTTCCTTCTGCAAGTTTAACGTAACCATTCTCAATTACAACATCTTCAATTGGAATAACCGCGGAAGTATTTGCAGGAAGCTTACTTCCTGTCATTATCAAAACAGCAGAATCATCATCGAGTGTAAATCGATTGTAATTGCCCGCAGAAATTTCTCCTATCAACTTCCATTGTTTGCTGGAAGGATTGAACTTTACAGCATATCCATCCATTGCAGAATTGTCAAAGGGAGGGAGGTTTGTATCGGCATAAACATCTTCGGCTAAAATTCTGTTCAGGGAATTAAGAAGATCAACTTCTTCAGTATCAGGTTTCAGCTTTTGAAGCTCATTTTGAATGATTTTATATGCTTGTGAATAGGATATCATTTTTAATTCAAAAAATTTAATTCAAAAAAAAATCACTATAATCTCTCGCTATTGTCACGAGTTTAAGCTCGTTGGGAAAAAATATCCTAATGTTTGGCTTTAGCCGCAATGTAAAAACAAAATTTGGCTAAAGCTCTGTTATCTTTTTTTCAATATTGAGGCTGACCAAAATGTAGCACAGATTACTAATCTGTGCTACGATGAATTTGAATTTAATCTGAAATCAGACATATAAATTCAGAGTTGTTTGCAAAATTTACTTTTTGGTCAGCCTCCTATTTTCTTACCACTGTCACAAACGAAATGGGGATATAGTTTAATTGTCAACTCTCACTGCATCTGAAACGTAAATAGTTCCACCACGAATAACTTTTGCAAAAATACCTTCGCTTGGCATAACACAATCACCAACTTTATAGTAAATAGCGCAACGGGTATGACACTCTTTGCCAATTTGTGTAACCTCAAGCTCAACTTCATTTCCGATTTTAATATTACTGCCGACTTTCAAGCCGGGAAGGTTGAGAAATTCTGTTGTAATGTTTTCCGCAAAGGCACCCGGGCGAAGCTTCGGCAGTCCTTTTTCACGCATCGTTACAATGCTTTCCATTGCAAGAAAGCTAACCTGTCTGTGCCAGTTGCCGGCATGGGTATAAAGTCAAACTTAGTTGAAAATAGAGACTCCATTTTTTTAAGCTACA
>JBBIGV010000003.1:0-91361 GCA_037447335.1 Ignavibacteria bacterium
GGAACTGCGCAGTAAAATGCATCCATTTTATGCTCTATATCGGATTTAAGAATTTGCCTTAACCATTGATGATTCAATCTCTGCACTTTGTTATCCTGAATATGTATGATTCTGAAGCTGCTTAGGTAGATTAAGCGGCTGGGTTTTAATTTGCCTTTCCTTGTTTAGCCACTGCCTCAGCAGCTTTAGTAATTTCTTCAGGATCACCAAGATAATAGCTTTTTATTGATTTCAGATTTTCATCAAGCTCATACACGAGCGGAATACCGGTGGGTATATTAAGCTCAACTATTTCTGATTCAGGAACGTTATCAAGATATTTTACCAATGCTCTCAGACTATTCCCGTGAGCTGTTATCAATACCTTTTCCCCGGCTTTAATACTTTGCGCTATTGTATTTTCCCAGTAAGGCACAAAACGGGCAACCGTATCTTTCAGGCATTCTGTAAGCGGAAGCTCGTCATCAGACAAATCTTTATAACGCGGATCGTTACCGGGGTATCGTTCATCGGCTTTTTCAAGTGCAGGAGGGCGTGTATCATAGCTTCTTCTCCAGATTTTTACCTGCTCATCACCGTATTTTTTTGCAGTTTCCGCTTTGTTCAAACCCTGTAAAGCGCCGTAGTGTCTTTCATTCAATCTCCAGTTGCGGATTACAGGTATCCACATCAAATCCATTTCATCCATTACCAGCCATAAAGTTCTTATTGCACGTTTAAGCAAAGATGTATAAGCCAGATCAAAAGTGAATCCTTCAGCTTTAAGTAACTGTCCTGCTGTTTTCGCCTCTTCAATTCCTTTTTCAGAAAGGTCAACATCTGTCCAGCCGGTAAAACGATTTTCTTTATTCCATGTGCTTTCGCCATGTCTTAGTAATACTACTTTATACATTTCAATCTCCATCAAATTTTAATGATTTTTTACCACATAGACATATAGAACACATAGCAGTTTTCACATAGAACTTTATCTATCTGCTTCCCTATGTGAACTATGTGCCTATTGTGGTTCAGGTAATTTTGTCAAATGCTTTTGAAGCGCTTAGTTTATTGGCTAAAACTTCTGCTGTCCGCTGAATATTTACAAAAAAAGTTTGTATTATTCACCCCAATACCAACTACATCCGGCATCCAGTATCCGGCATCCGGCATCCCGTCATGACAGCTCGTGTGAATCCTCATCATATTTTCCTTTCAGTTCATCAATGTGTGTCTTTTCCCACAAAGGAATATTATCGAAGTATGCCGCTCTTCCTATAATATGCGCTGCAACCGGAGCGGTTAACAGCAGGAAAATTATTATTGCAATTGCTCTGGCAGCTATTCCTATATCAACCCAGAAGAATGCAGTTCCTATTAATACCAGCCCTATTCCGAGAGTTGATACTTTTGTGGTTGCCGACATTCTTGTGAACAGATCAGGCATCTTTAACAATCCGACTGCTGATATCAATATAAATAATGACCCTGCAAGAAGGAGTATTCCGCTTATAATTTCATTCATCGTTTTGTTCTCCTTTCAAGATAAAAAGCAAATGCAACCGTTCCGAGGAATGCCAGCAGAGCAAGTATAACGCCTACGTCTAAAAACGTAGTGGTTCCGCTTTGAATGGAATA
This sequence comes from Ignavibacteria bacterium, assembly GCA_037447335.1. Lineage (GTDB taxonomy): Bacteria > Bacteroidota > Ignavibacteria > Ignavibacteriales > Ignavibacteriaceae > JBBIGV01. Next base: position 1,618 of record JBBIGV010000003.1, read on the forward strand.
AACTGCTATAAATGCAATTGCATTTGCAGCAAGAAGGTCGAGCGCTACTATTCTGTCTTCGATAGATGGTCCGATTACCAGCCGTATAAATATAAATAAAAGCGAAAACCGATAATGGTAACCGAGATGTAAGCGGCTAATTCAATAAAACTCATGACAGCACCTCAATCAGTCTTTTTTCAAGACCTTCTTTTAATTCTTTGCGGAAACTTCCAGCATCTTTTACGTACAAAGCATGGACATACAAAATTTTCTTATTGCCGGATACATCCAGACTTAAAGTGCCGGGCGTTAGGGTTAAAAGATTTGCGAATAATGTTATACCTACATCTGTTTTAATATCGAGAGGGTAGGCAATTATTCCCGGCTTCATATAATCTTTAGGAGTGATGATGTCAAAGGCAACTTTAAGGTTAGCCACTATCAGCTCTTTAATAAAATAGAAAATGAACATAATTGTAATCGGAATCTTGCGGAAATATTTTGTCCCGCCCAGAGCTGAACGGGAAATCCACAAAATCAAATAACCAACATTCATTCCTTCGATAAAGGTTTCTGCTTCGAATTCGCCAACAAGTAATATCCAGGCTATTGCGAGCAATATGTTAAGCAGAAGCTGATTCATCACTTAATTCCCAGAACTGTATTTATATAAATTGAAGGGTTCATCAACTGTTTAGCAGCATCATTGGCAAAAATGAAAAACGGCTCGGCGTAAAAACCAATTACGATAGTTATCAATGTGAGGAAAACAATTGGAGCAATCATCATATATTTTTTTGTTCTGTTGATGAGCTTGTATGACTCATCGGGATGATTTTCACTACCTTTTGGATCATCTTTCCAGAATACTTCATTCCATATTTTTGTCATAGAGAATAACGTTAACAGACCAACGAGCAGTGCAACTCCAACAACAAGATATTCCTGAATGTCGAGTCCCGCTCTTATCACAACAAACTTTGCCCAAAATCCTGAAAGCGGCGGGATGCCCGCAAGAGAAAGTGCCGGTATAAGGAATAACAATCCGATTATCGGATAATACTTATAAACGCCGCCAAGCGCTAACAAAACGAAGGATGAAATAAGCATCACTTCAAACCAAACATAAAGATTAAATATATCGCCGGTAAGAAATGCACCATTGATTCCCATAATCAAAAGCTGAAGCAAAGGATAATAAAGATATCTTTCCCTTTCTTCATCCATAGTACCAAGAGAGTAAAGCGCTGTTGCAAAACCGATTACGGCAGTTATCACAACCATAACAGTTGAGTGATAATCGGCAACAATGCTTATTCCGACAGGCGATTGCCAGCCGCCAACCTGAAGCGAAATCATCCCTTCAGAGATTACATTAACGAGAAGTACAACAGATACAATAAGCAATAGTGTGCTGCCGGCTAAATTAATATAACGGTGCGCCTTTACTGATTTCCATATCAATAGCATGATAATGGTAAACGCAAGCGGTAATATTATTGGCAGTATAATTATCTGGTTCAACTTTTCACCTGCTTCAATTCATCTGTTGATTTCATTTTATCGAGATCATCCGTTCCGACAGTCTGATAGGTTCTCTTAAAAAGAACAATAGCGAATGCCTGCACACCAAAACCGATAACTATTGCCGTAAGAATTAATGCCTGAGGAAGAGGATCAGCATACGGCTCAATCAATGTTTCAGAACCTTGCGGGATGAATGCAGGAGCGCCTTTTGTTAAACGACCAATTGTGAATATCAAAAGATTGGCTGCATGTCCTAAAAATATCAAGCCAAAGATTACTTTAACAAGACTTCTCCTTAATATAAGATATATTCCGGCGCTGTATAAAAGACCTACAACTACTGCAAGCAGAAAATCCATTAGTTATCCTCCTCGGCAAGTGAGAATATAACTTTTAATGCCATACCAAGCACAAGAAAGTTAACTCCGAAATCGAAAATGAGAGGAGTGCCGAGTTTCCCGATTAAAGGCAAGCTGGTATCGAGCCACATGCCGGTTAAAAAGCTTTCGCCTTTAACCATAGCAGGAATACCGCTTATCAGTGCTAATATTAATCCTATAGCAATTAGTTTTATTGGTTCTGCCTTCAGAAGTTTTTCAGCTTCCTCAACGCCATTAGCAATAAAGTAAAGCGCATAAGCTGCAGCGGCAACGAGTCCGCCAGCAAATCCTCCTCCCGGTTCGTTGTGACCTCTCAATAACAAAAAGAATGAGAATATTAAAAGTAACGGAAGCAAGTACCTTGATGCTGTTGATAAGATTACAGAAAACATCATTCTTCTCCGTCGTCTAACTTAAGTTTGAGCAATGCATATACTCCTAAAGCGGCAATGGCTAAAACAATAATTTCACCAAGTGTGTCAATAGCGCGGAAATCAACCAGGATTACGTTTACAACATTTCGTCCTTTGCCGCCGGGCATACTGGTATCGGTATAAAACTTTTTAAAATCTGATTGAAGCTCTATTGAAGTAACATATAAAACCATAATTGTCATCAACAATCCAACTGCGGATGCAATTATAATATCTCTTAGTTTGCTAACCGGTTTTGAAAATTTAAGGAACTTCGGCAGCTTATATAAAACAAGTACGAAAAGGATTACAGTAAGAGTTTCAATTGCAAATGTGGTAAGTGCAAGGTCAGGCGCACTGTGAATAATAAAGATAATTCCCATCGTAAAACCTACAACTCCGATAGCAACGATAGCTTTCAGGCGTGAATCGGAAGTGATTACTATAAAAGCAGAAATTATTGTTATTATTCCGATTACCGCTTCATATAATGTAACTGAAAAATCCGGTGTGATCTTAAGTGAGCCTGCAAGATTGAAAAGTGAATATGAAGCAAGTATAACAGCAGTAACAATTATAAAAATGATATAATTTCTCAAATATCCGTTTTGAAGAATTTTGGTTTGGAGGCGTGCAAAAGACATTGTTCCGTTCAGAGCCGCTTCGTACCATTCAGATGGTTTTAAAATCTTTATCAGTTTAAGGTTTCTGATGCTGTTGAAATACTTGTTCCTCAGATAATAGAACACAACGCCCGATACAAGCGTCAGGAAACTCAGCAATAAGATAATATTGAATCCATGCCACAGTTTAATTCTTATTTCAAGTTTTTCTGAAATAATACTGAAAGACGATTGATCGAGCAGATTACCGATAAACAGGTTCGGGAAAATCCCCATTAATAAACCAAGTATTGCTAAAAAAGCCGGATCAATCCACATTTAAACCGGAGCCTCGTGTGGTTCTTTGGGTGCTGGTAAAAGATTTCCCCAAAATGGTTTTATCCCGACAAGCATTGTAACCATTACTATCAATGCATTTGCAGGAACCGCAATGGTAATTAAGAAATTACCCCAGTAGTCAACTTCAAGAATTGAAGCATAAACAGTTTCTTTGCCGATAAAACCAACAAGCGAAATTATACCCATCATCGAGAGAGAAGCAAGCGCGGCAGTAACCATAGTTACCGGTAAAAGTTTTCTTAACCCTCCCCGTTTGGTTACATCCCTCGTACCGGTTTCATGGTCTAACGTTCCGGCAACAAGAAACAATGTGCCCTTGTAAAGCGAGGGGGCAACAAGGTAAATGAAGAAAGCTTTTATTGCAAGGTTCGACCCGATGACAAGGAGCATTGTAAGCGTGCCGAGCACACTAACTGTAGAATAAGCAAGCAGTTTTTTCAGATCTGTTTGTTGAACTGCAAGCACTGCTCCAACCAACATTGTAATTGCACCAAAAGCAAGGATTGTATTCTGCCAGATATCTGTACCGCCAAGTGAATGATTCATTCTTGCCATCAGATAAATACCGGCTTTAACCATTGTTGCAGAATGTAAATAAGCGCTTACAGGTGTTGGCGCTTCCATCGCATTAGGCAGCCAGAAGTGAAATGGAAATTGTGCAGATTTTGTGAAAGCGCCGAGAAGCACCAGTATTACAATTGCTTTATAAGTTGGATCAATTACAATTACTTCGTTCAGATCATATAATGAAGATAATTCAAGGCTGCCTGATATTTGAGCAAGCAAAATAAATCCTGCTAATAAAGCCAGGCTGCCGGCACCGGTTACAAGTAATGCCTGAAGTGCAAGTTTTCTTGATGTTTCTTTATGATGATTGAACCCAATGAGCAGGTAAGAACTGATACTTGTCAATTCCCAAAAGATAAACATCGTAATCATGTTATCCGAAAGAACTAGCCCGAGCATTGAAATCATGAATATGCCGATGTAAACGAAGAATCTGTCCGCATGCTTATAATCTTTCATATAAACTCCGGCATATAAAAATACAACAACACCAATTAAAGTGATGATCAATGCGAAGGTAAGGCTTAAACCGTCAATCAGGAAAGTAAAGTTTATACCAAGTGAAGGGATCCATAAAACAGATTCTTTAAGAATATGTCCATCAGCAACTTTTCTGTACAAAGAGAGAAAATGAAAAAACAGATACAAAGGATAAGCAGCAGCAATCCAGCCAAAGTAATTCTTCAGCGGTCTGTAAACCAGTGGCGCAATAGCAAATATAACTATACCAATCAGTAACAGGTTTAGCAAATTACTCTGTTAGATTTAGCTGAATACGAAAACAAACCGGGTATTATCATAGATCAAATACCCAATAAGTCATTTTTTAGGGTTGAAAATACAAAAAACCGAAATAAAATTTTGCTAAAAGTGGTGTGACTATCAGCCTCTTTACTCAGCAAGACGTAAAGTCAAAAACAAATATCTCCGACATTTACGATTCCTCTCCCTCAGAAAAATTTTTTTTATTAAATTGACGGATAACATCAGTTAATTTGTTATTAATACACCGTATGAAAAACAAGAATATCAGCAGCACGATCTTTCAATTCATCTTTTTGATGGCATTCTGGCTTATACTAAGTGGATTGTACGATTTTTTTCATATACTGCTCGGAATTTTATCAGTTACCACAGTAATGTGGTTTAATGCAAAGCTAAGGAACCATAATTTCTTCGATGACTCCGAATGCAAACCTGCCAAATTCAGTGTAATAAGATTATTTTATTTTATACCCTTTCTTATATGGGAAATAATAAGCTCAAGTTTCCGGGTCGCATATATAATTATTCATCCAAAAATGCCAATTAAAACAGGTGTAATAAAATTCAAAACCAATTTGCCGAACATGTATGCAAAGGTTCTGCTGGGGAATTCAATTACGCTGACACCCGGAACGGTTACCCTGCAGATAGACGGCGATGAGTTTTTAGTGCATTCACTTACGCACGAAGCAACTGAAGCACACATCGATCACTCGCTGGCAGTTGAGGTTGCAAAAGTTTACAAGACAGATGCCGATAGAGTAATTAGTCATGAAGAAGTTATCACATCCGGGGATATGCTGGTATAAATGGAATCATTTTTTATATATACCTCAATAGTTTTAACGATCATTATAGCAATCCCGTTTTACAGGGTTGTTAAGGGCCCTACTGTTTTCGACAGGCTGCTTGGCGCCGGCGCAATCGGCACAAAAACAATGGTGCTGATTTTATTGATCGGCTTTTTGTTCGAACGGCTTGAAATGTTTATTGATATTGCACTGGCTTATGCAGTGCTCAATTTCATCAGCACTTTAATTATAGCTAAGTATTTTTCAACCGAAAAGGCAAAACATGAATGAATTAACAAATGCCCTTACAATTATATTTGTTATACTTGGCACTTTTTTTATGTTCGTAGGAAGTATCGGAGTTGTTCGCCTGCCGGATTTTTATACCCGCTCGCATGCAACAAGCAAAAGTGATACTTTAGGAATAATGCTGATTATTACCGGTCTGATCTTTTATGAAGGATTGGACAGGGACAGCCTGAAGCTTCTTATCGTTTTTATTATTGTGGCAATAGCAAACCCCGTAGGCGCCCATGCTCTTGTAAGAGCAGCATTAAAATTCGGAGTAAAACCATGGTTCAAAAAAAATGAGGATAATAAATAGATGCATTGGGAATTAGAGTTAGTATTATATTTTTTCCTGATTATATCGGCAGTTATAGCTTTATACGTAAAAGACCTGTTGACTGCAGTTGTTTCACTCAGCGTATTCAGCTTTATTCTGGCAATGCTTTTTGTATCAATGGGTGCAATTGATGTTGGTTTTACTGAAGCAGTTGTGGGTGCCGGTATTACGGGCGTACTCTATATTGTAATGATATTTAAGACTTCAAGGAGGAGCAAAGATTGAGAATTATCAGCTATTTTAGTTTAATTACTTTTAGTACACTACTGGTCTATGCATCGCTCGGGCTTCCTTACAGAGGAGATGCCGAAGCATTAGTGAATAAAGAAACCAGTCCTATAGGTTCACCGGTAGCTTCATCCTATTATATTAAGAACGCTTATAATGATACATATACACCTAACATTGTTACAGCGGTTTTAGGCGATTACAGAAGTTTTGACACGCTTGGAGAGGGAGTGGTAATCTTTGCAGCAGGCTTGATATGTTATCTTTTGTTGCGGAGGGAGAAGAAGAATGCAGCACAGTAGCAGCAGTCCTATAATACTTTTGTTAAGCAGAGCTATATCGCCTTACATAATGTTGTTCGGAATTTATGTTGTGCTGCACGGGCATTATAGCCCGGGCGGCGGGTTTCAGGGTGGAGCAATGCTTGCAGCGTCAGTCTTGCTTATCAGAATTGCCGTTGAAGAAAAAGTTCATCAGATGCATTTTCAAAAAGGTCTGGGAATACCGTTAGCGGCACTTGGCGTAATAATATTTTTTGCAACCGGGCTTGTTTCGATTTTCATTGGCGGGTTTTTTCTGGATTACAATATGCTTCCGTTACCGGGTTTGCTGCCGGCTGAACTCCATAATGCAGGGATACTGATCATCGAGATTGGAGTCGGGCTTACAGTAATGGCTATCCTTATCTCAATTTATGATAATCTTCTTGAGGATGATGATGATGTTTGATTTTATTGCCGGGCATTATAACTACTGGTTTATTATTCTTTTAATATCAATCGGGATGTACGGTATGATATTCAAAAAAAATCTTGTAAAGAAGCTTATCGGGATGACAATCTTCCAGGCTGCCGTTATACTTTTTTACATCTCAAGTTCTGTTAAAGCAGATACAACTGTGCCTATACTTCTTGAATTGAACGAAAGCGCGGATGTTAACCGTTATATAAATCCCTTACCCCATGCGCTCATGCTGACTGCGATTGTTGTTGGTGTTGCAACTGTTGGAGTTGCTTTCGCCCTGCTTGTGCTTATCTACAAGAGATATAATACTCTTGACGAAAAAGAACTTATCGAACGGATGAAATGATAGAAAGACACATTCCGGCTTTACTACCGCTAATATTTCTTGCATCGGCATTGCTGATTCCTATGTTTGGTGTATTCAAACGGAAAACCGCATACCCGTTTGCTGTAACTGCATCATTATCGGCTGCTGCATTATCAGTATATGGATTTGTTTATGTCCTTCAGAACGGAACAATGAGGTATTATTTCGGCGGCTGGATACCGCCGATTGGTATTGAGTTCGTTTATGACCCGCTCTCAGCCTTTGTTAGCGTTGTGATAAATGTTGTTGCTCTTATGGTTCTTACACATGCGTTAAATTCAGTCCGTGTTGATCAGGAAGGAAGACAGGTTGCATATTACTCTGTTGTTATGCTTTTACTTACCGGCTTCAACGGGATGATAATAACCGGCGATCTTTTCAATCTTTATGTTTTTATAGAAATATCTTCTCTCTCCGGATATGCATTGATAGCTGTTGGTGAAAAGCAATCTCCGTTTGCTGCTTTCAGATACCTTATAATCGGAACAATAGGCGCATCATTTTATCTGCTGGGAATTGGTTACCTTTATTTTATGAGCGGTACTCTGAACATGGGTGACCTTGCCGGAATTCTCCCGATGATAAAAGACAGCCCTACAATTTTAGTCGCATTAATAATAATTGTTGTAGGTTTAGGGATTAAAATGGCAATCTTCCCGATGCATGGCTGGCTTCCGGATTCTTATACTTATGCGCCTACAACTTCTTCATCACTTATTGCTCCGATCGGGACGAAAGTCGGCGCTTATGCTTTAATTCGGATCTTGTACTTTGTTTTTGGGGCAGATTATTTCAGCAGAGAATTCGCAGCGGCAGATCTCATCGCAATTTTTTCTTGCGGCGGAATTATTTTCGGATCAGTGCTTGCAATTGCTCAAAAGGAAATGAAGCGAATGCTCGCTTACAGCAGTATTGCTCAAATAGGTTACATAGGTTTAGGAATCGGGCTTGCAAATCCATTTGGATTTATAGGTGCAGTACTTCATCTTCTTAACCATGCTTTTATGAAAGCATGTTTGTTTCTTGTGGCAGGAAACTTAAGAATAAAAGCCGGTCATTCAGATATTACCAAAATGGATGATTCATTCAGAAAAAAATATCCCTGGACAATGGCTGCTTTTACTGTTGCTGCACTATCCATGGTAGGATTGCCTCCTTTAGCAGGATTTTTCAGCAAATGGTATTTAGCGCTTGGAACAATTCAAAGTTCACGATGGATTTATCTCGCTGTTATTTTAATCAGCAGTTTGCTTAATGCAGTTTACTTTTTCAGAATTCTTGAAAAGGTTTATATGAAGTCGCCAATAAAAGAAAAAGCAGATGAAAACAGTTCAGAAAATATTAAGAAAGATGAAGTGGTTCCGTCAATGCTTGTGCCTGCACTGGTACTGGCAATTGGATTAATAGTGCTTGGTATATTAAATGTATTTATTGTGAAACAGATTTATAAGATGATGCCCGAAGGAATGTAAACCTAAGCATCAATGATCAAATTGCAAATCACAAATAAAAAACAAATATCAAATCCGAAGAGGGATTTTGAATTTAAATTTTGGAGATTATTCGTTATTTGGCTTTTGATATTTGAGATTTAACAATAGTCAATGGATGTAACTCAAACATACAACTCAATAATTCCCTTCTACGCAGTGATGATTTCACTTGCTGCGGTGCCTCTTATTATTATGAGCGGCAGACAGCCGAACCTGCGTGAGTTCTGGACTATACTCGCCGCAGTTGTAAAATTCATTTTAGTGTTTTCACTTTTACCCGGTGTTATCGAGGGAAAGATTGCAGTTTACAGCATACTTGAAATTGCTCCGGGAATTGAGCTTGCGCTTAAAGCTGACCAGTTCGGGATGTTTTTTGCACTTATTGCTTCGGGTTTGTGGATTTTCACTTCATTCTATTCTATCGGATATATGAGAGGCAACAATGAGAAGAAGCAGACCCGATACTTTGCAAGCTTTGCCGTTTGTCTTTCTGCAACAATCGGAATTGCATTCGCCGCTAACCTTTTAACGTTTGTGATTTTCTATGAGATACTCACCATTGCGACCTATCCTCTTGTCATTCATAAAGAAAATAAGGAAGCAATTTCCGCCGGAAGAAAATATCTTCTTTACACTTTGAGCGCAGGAGTAATTCTGATTGCAGCAGCAGGATTAACATACTATTACTCTAACACACTTGATTTTTCTGCAGGCGGAATTTTTGGCGCTGCAGTTCTTCCAAAACATACTGTAACAATTTTATTTTTATTGTTCATTGCCGCAGTGGGAGTTAAAGCAGGTATTATGCCGCTGCATAGCTGGCTTCCTGCAGCAATGGCAGCACCGACTCCGGTTAGCGCACTTCTTCATGCAGTTGCAGTAGTAAAAGCTGGAGTGTTCGGAGTTGTAAGAGTTGTCGGCTTTATCTTCGGTCCGGATATGATGCGAGCGTATGGACTGAATGATATTCTTTTTGTATTTGCCGGAGCCACAATAATTCTTGCATCTTTAATTGCATTGAAGCAGGATAATCTTAAAAGACGATTGGCTTACTCAACGGTAGGGCACTTATCTTATATTGTTCTTGGAGTCGCATTACTTTCTCCGTACGGATTTACAGGTGGAATATTTCACATTGCAACTCACGCAACAATGAAGATTACTCTATTCTTCTGTGCTGGCGCTATCTATGTCAATCTTCACAGAGAGAGCATCAGTCAGCTTGATGGAATTGGAAAAGTTATGCCCTGGACAATGGCTGCCTTCACAATCGGTTCTATTGGACTTGCCGGTATTCCTCCGATAAATGGATTCATCAGTAAATGGTTTTTAGGTGCCGGTGCACTTCAGGCAGATATGAACATTGCATTGATAATTCTCGTGCTCAGCGGATTACTGAATGCAGGATATTTTTTCCCGATTGTTCATCGTGCATTCTTCCGTGAAGGAACAGGATTGGAAAAATATGGTGAAGCATCAATGTTTATGGTAGTGCCTTTAATTATTACAGCAATACTTTCAGTTTTGTTCGGAATTTTTCCTGATATGTTTTTTAATTTGTTCGATATAGCATTATCTGTTACAAACAGTGTGATGAGAGGATTTTGATATGAAAAGATGGCATTGGCTGGCACTCGGATTTTTAACAGCAGCTTCAATAGTAGCAGAATTTATTTTCCTTGCTGATTATCCAAAAGCACATTGGTGGAGCTATGTCCCGGCCTTTTATATTCTTTGGGGATTTGTCGGCTGTGCCGGAATAATTTTTATTTCCAAATGGATTGGTAAGCTGCTGCTTCAAAAGAAAGAGGATTATTACGATGTCCTCTGAGATAATGATTCCTCCTGTGCTTTATATGATTGCCGGTGCAATTCTGCTGCCGCTGATGCCCAAGAATATTCGCTCTGCAGTATTTATAGTTTTTCCTTTGATGGCGCTTGCAGTTATATGGACATTCCCTGATGGCTATTTATTAAAGACTTCATTTCTTGGTTATGAACTTATTCTTTGTGAAGTTACCCGTCTCACCAGAATATTCGGAATCATATTTGCACTCATCGCAGTTATCGGTGGAGTTTATTCTTTTCACATTAAAGAAACTGCTCAACAATGTGCTGCACTGCTGTATGCAGGAGGTGCACTCGGTGTTACATTTGCCGGGGATTATTTTACTCTCTTCATTTTCTGGGAGTTGATGGCTGTTGCTTCAACTTATCTTGTGTGGGCAAAAAGAAATAGCGAATCAGAAAAAGCTGGAATGAGATATCTGCTCGTTCATTTAATGGGAGGAAGCTTACTGTTAGCGGGAATATTAATTCATGTTAATCAAACTGGTTCAACATCAATTACTTCACTTGTCCCTGATGGTTCAATTTCATCCTGGCTAGTACTTGCCGGGGTTGCATTAAATACTGCAATTCCTCCTTTACATGCGTGGCTATCTGATGCTTACCCGAAAGCAACTGTAACGGGTGCAGTTTTCCTGAGTGCTTTCACAACGAAGTCTGCTGTGCTTGTTCTCATAAAAATATTTGCAGGGTGGGAGATATTAATTTTCTTCGGTGTGATGATGGCATTGTATGGAGTTGTGTATGCAGTTCTTGCAAATGATATAAGAGAAATTCTCGCATATCATATCATTAGTCAGGTCGGTTACATGGTTGCAGGAGTCGGCATCGGAACCGAGATGGCAATCAACGGAACAACTGCACATGCCTTCTCACATATTCTTTATAAAGCATTATTGTTTATGGGAGCGGGAGTTGTTCTTCACACCACTGGTAAAAGCAAACTGACAGAACTTGGCGGACTTGCGAAAGCACAACCAGTAACTCTCTGGCTTTATATGATTGGTGCATTTTCGATTTCGGGTTTCCCTTTGTTCAACGGGTTCATCAGTAAATCAATGGTTGTGTCTGCAGCGGGAGAGGCACACTTCCATACTGCAATGCTGTTGCTGCTTCTTGCTTCTGTAGGAACATTTCTTCATACAGGATTGAAGCTTCCATACTTTACCTGGTGGAGTGAGCCAAAGCAAAATCTTACACCTGCCAAACCTCCTAAAACGATGATAGCAGGAATGGCTCTGGCTGCTTTCTTATGTATTTTGTTCGGAGTATATCCGACATTGCTTTATGATTATTTACCTTTCGTAGTTAATTATAAGCCGTATTCGTTGTATCATCTTACAGAAACAGTGCAGATACTTACCTTCACTTTTATTGCATTCTGGATTTTGAGAGGAAAGCTTGCAGGCGAACCACTCATTGCATTAGACACAGATTGGTTTTACAGACGACCTGCACGTTTGGTGCAAAAAGTTTTTGTTGATTATGTTAACGCAGCTTTTGATTACACAGACCAGATTGCAGTAAAAATCACTCAGATGATGGTTAAGATTGGAAGAAATCCAGTTTCTTTTTTTAATGATGAAGAGGATGGGGGAGACTTTGATCCAAATAAACACCGCTCAAGCCTAGAGTTTCTGATGGGGTTGATCATTATAAGTTTTGTCATATTTGCAGCAGTCAGTTTATTCTTTAGTGAATAGTAAAAACATTGTCAGTCTGCACAGTCTGATTTTTTAGATCTGCTTGAATCTTTAATAACCGGGATTAAAAATCAAAATAACACTCAATCCGAATTTCCTTCCTTCCATAAATACTTCGGAATAATTGCAATTTAGTCTTCAAACGCGGGAAATTATAAGACGAAGCGGTTCTTTGCGTCCTTTTTGCCTTCCTTCCGTCTACAGAAATAAAAAATAAACATAAAGGTGAATTATGAATAACAAAGTCTATTTTAATTCTGTTGCGGATAAATGGGATGATATCCGCAGACATCTTTTTCCGGACTCAATCCGTGAGACCGCAGTTAAAGCGGCCGGTGATCTGAAAAATAAAATTACTGCCGATATTGGTGCCGGAACAGGTTACCTGACTGAGCTTCTTTGGGATAGCGGTGCTAAAGTAATTTCGATTGATCATTCCGAAGAGATGATTGCCCAGTTAAAACAAAAGTTTTGCTGCAATCCCAATGTTAATATCAGGTATGGCGAAGATAACAATCTTCCTTTACCTGATAATACTGTGGATTATGTTTTTGCAAATATGTTCCTGCATCATGTTGATGATCCTCAGACAGCTATCAACGAAATGGTAAGAATACTTAAGCCCGGCGGAAAGTTGATAATTACTGATCTGGATGAACATAAATTTGAGTTTCTTGTAACAGAACAGCATGATAAATGGATGGGATTTAAGAGAGAAGATGTTGTTAAATGGTTTTCAAATGCAGGTCTCTCTGAAATTTCAGTTGATTGCACAAATGCTGACTGCTGCTCTTCATCAAAAAACGGAAATGAAAAAGCAGAAATTTCTACTTTTATTGCGGTGGGTAAAAAATCTGGATTAAGTGATGAAGCATAGAAGTTTAGAATTTGTTTCTATGGCAGGCAAAACCTTTCGAAAGCGGTAACAAGTCATCTCTCCTTACAAAAAGAAAAATAGTGTTCTCAAAATTCATATTGACCGTCCATACGAAAAATTTTTTTTTCAATATAAGTGGTTATAAAGTTTGGATGAGTAATCCAAAAAACAATAACATATAATAAATAATAATTCAAGGATCAATTTAAATGAAACAAAAATCTTTTTTTTCTTTTGCAATGATATTATTGTTTATAATAACTTCATTTGCACAAACCGGCTGGCAGCAGCTTAATTCAGGAGTATCTGCTAATCTCAACTCTGTTTTTTTCCTCGATGCCAATAATGGTTTTGTAGTCGGTGAAGCCGGGACTTTTCTTAAAACAAATGACGGCGGTTTAAACTGGACAGCTTCTACAACCGCACCTGCTGCAAATCTTAATGCTGTTTATTTCTTTAATCCGGATGTAGGTTTAATTGCAGCAAATAATGGTCTTATCCTTCGAACAGTTGACGGTGGAGCTACCTGGAATACAGTTGCAACCGGTGTAACCGATGATCTGCTGTCTCTATCTTTCAGCGGATCTATTGGTATATGCGGCGGGTTGTCTCAAACTATTTTAAGAACCACCGATAGTGGTGCATCCTGGATTGTTGCAGTATCTGGATTCTTTGGCGGCGGTTATTACGGTGCACACATGCTGGATACAAATACTGGTTACCTGGCGGGTGAAAATACAATATTTCAATCTATTGTTGGTAAAACTACTGATGGAGGCATAAACTGGGACTATAGTGCTTTCTATATTAACGGAGCCGAAGCGCGCTTATATGATCTTTATTTCTTCGATGCTGCTAATGGTATTACGGCAGCCTCTGTCTGGGATGCGACTGGTGCTGTTTCCAGAACTACAAATGGCGGGGGAAGCTGGACCTCAAATATTTTCGGACAGGCTTTCTTCGGTATGCATTTCTCAGGTAATACCGGATATGTAGTCGGACTAAACGGTATTATTTATAAATCAACCGATTCCGGTTTAAGCTGGGTCAGCCAGAACAGCGGAACAAATTTTTCTCTTTATGATGTTTTTCTTACTGATGAATTCAACGCCTATGCTGTTGGTGATAACGGGTTGATATTAAAAAACAGCGATAATGTTCCTGTTGAATTAACAAGTTTTACATATACACTTAACGGTTCACTGCTCAATCTAAAATGGGAAACCGCATCTGAGATAAACAACTATGGTTTTGATATTGAAAGAACCGTTTCTTCCTCCTTAAAAGGAGGCTGGGAGAAGGTTGGATTTGTTGAAGGTAAAGGGACTACAACTGAAAAGCAGATTTATACTTTTACAGATGATTTAAATAAAGTGAATATTCCAGGTAAAATTTATTATCGTCTTAAGCAGATTGATTTTGACGGAACTTTTGAATATTCAGATGTTATAGAAGTTGACTATAATCCTGGCTCTGTTAGTTATTCTCTGCATCAGAATTACCCTAATCCTTTCAATCCTGTTACGAAAATAAGATTCTCTATTCCTACCTCTTCGCATGTTAGTATAAAAGTTTACGATATTAATGGTAAAGAAGTTATAACCCTGATTGATGAATTTAAACCGCACGGCATTTATGAAATTACATTGGATGCTTCCGGATTAAGCAGCGGTGTATACATCTATAAAATGAATGCCGGTGATTTTTATGATGCAAAATCGTTTTTGTTATTAAAATAATTTATTGAAGTTTAGATTAACCTAACAACTTTTTATTGGCAGCCGTTAGTTTTCGTTTACGGCTACCAATGATTTTATGCAGGAGTTAACAGATGATAGCAAGAATTTGGAAAGGAAGAACAAGGCAAGCTGATTCTTCGGAATATCTTGAATATTTGAAATCAACCGGTCTGAAGGATTACAGAGAGACTGCGGGAAATAAAGGTGTAATTGTTTTACAAAATACTGACAGTGGTGTAACAGAATTTACTCTGATTTCCTTTTGGGAGTCATATGAATCAATTCGTAAGTTTGCCGGCGAAAATATTGACGTCCCGGTTTATTATCCTGAAGACACACAGTTTCTTCTTGAGCTTGAAAAGAATGTTTTACACTACGATGTTTGTTTTAATAGTTTTAATAAATAATTTAAAAAATAAAAATGTTCTCATAATCTGATGATCAGCAGTATAGAATCAATATGGAAAGAATTTCACTCTAAGCTAAAGCAGTTTATCGTTATGCGTGAAAGCAATCCTGATGATGCTGAGGATATTCTGCAGGAAGTATTTATAAGGATTTATAAAAATATAAATTCATTAAAAGATGAACAGAAGCTCACAAGCTGGATTTTTCAGATCACACGAAATGTAATAATAGATTATTACCGTTCTAAAAAAGACAGCAAAGAATTCGACGAGGAAATTATTTCAACTAATATTGACGAAGAGGATTCAATAATAAAATTATCGGTTGGTTTGAACGATTTTGTTGAACACCTTCCGCCTGTCTACAAAGAAGCAATTACACTAACCGAATTTGAGGGAATGAAACAGCGCGAGCTTGCAGAGAAACTCGGTATTTCTCTGACAGGGGCAAAATCCAGGGTGCAAAGAGCAAGGCAGCGATTGAAAGAAATGCTTCTTGACTGCTGCAATTTTGAATTCGACAGTACAGGCAAAATGTGCGACTTCTCTAAGAAGATGAACTGCTGTGAGAATTTTACCGAATTGAGAAAATCAGTTAGCGGCAGCTCCTGCGATCATGTTTCATTTGGATGCGGTTAGTAATTTATTCTATTTATTGTATATTAGTAATGAATGATATATTATTTTTTATACATTAGTAATGAATAAAAATGCAACGTAATCTTCTTGAAAGAGTTATCCTTGATCAATTAGAGGGTTTTAAATCCAGAAACCCCGGCTTAACAAGAGAAATCAATCTTGATAAAGCAGTCAATTCAAAGCAAATTTTGGTAATATCAGGCATCAGAAGATGTGGAAAATCAACTTTATTAAGGCAGATATCCGAACAATTGGATACTTATTACTATCTCAATTTCGATGATGAAAGATTATTAAAATTCAGTGTTGATGATTTTGATAACCTTTTTGTTCTCTGGAATAAAATGTATAAATCAAAAACCATTTTGCTTGATGAAATCCAAAATATAAAAAACTGGGAACGATTTATACGAAGGATATATGACCTTGGATATAAGATCATCCTTACAGGCTCGAATGCAAAACTTTTAAGTGGTGAACTCTCTACACATTTAACCGGACGCCATACTAAATTGGAATTATATCCTTTTTCATTTTCTGAGTTTCTTTTTTACAATAATTTTGATTACGAAAAAGATAAATCATCTAAAGAACTTGCCAGACTTTTAAATTTAACCGATGAATATCTTGAAAAGGGTGGTTTCCCTGAGTATGTTGTTTTTAAGGATGACGACTATCTGAAAAGAATTTTTGAAGATATTCTTTACAAGGATTTAATAGTTCGTTTCAAAATACGG
This sequence comes from Ignavibacteria bacterium, assembly GCA_037447335.1. Taxonomy (GTDB): domain Bacteria; phylum Bacteroidota; class Ignavibacteria; order Ignavibacteriales; family Ignavibacteriaceae; genus JBBIGV01. The sequence goes on from JBBIGV010000003.1 coordinate 18,412, forward strand.
GAAGTAAAATCCTTCCGCGAGCTGGCTAATTACCTCTTTACAAATTTTACGAGTGAAATAAGTTACAACGCATTACAGCGCACTTTAAATTTTAAAAGTGTTGCTTCTGTAAAAAATTATATAAGTTATCTGCAGGAAAGTTATCTGCTGCACGAATTATTCAGATATGATTCTTCCCTAAAGAAACAAATAGTTTATAACAAAAAAATCTATTCGGTAGATAATGGCTTGAGAAATCAGGTTGCCTTCAAATTTAGCGAAGACTCCGGTAAACTTTTGGAGAATGCAGTTTATTTACAACTTAAACGGGATAGTCAGGAGGTCTATTATTATAGAAATAAAAATGAATGTGATTTTTTAGTAAAAGAGAAAACAAAAGTTATTCAAGCAATACAGGTAACAGATATTCTGACTGAAGCGAACGAGGAACGGGAATTAAACGGACTCAAAGAAGCGATGGAATCCTTTAATCTCAAAAAGGGTATTCTTGTTACCCGAAATCAATCAGAAAAAATTAAGTATCAGGGAAAAAAAATAGAGATATTTCCTGTTTACGATTGGCTTCTTAAAAGATAAATCGGACTTACTGACTGCAAAAAAGTCCCACTTATTGAAAACATCAAAGAGATACAATCTATTTTTTAATTTATTGATTACCCTGCGTCCTTTTTCTTGTCTCTCCGTCTCCATAAGTGAAAAACAAAAAATTATCGGAGACAGAAATGAAACCACAATTCAAACTTTTTGCAGTTATACTTTTAAGCATAATTTTTATTAGTGCTGTATCTGCCTCACCTGATAAATCACCTGCACCTGTAAACATGATCCCGGTTCTTGACGGCAAAGTTGACGAAGTATATAAAGAAGGTATTCTATGCAACTCGTTCAAACAGCTTGAGCCGAATATTTTTGCCGATCCGTCTGTAAAAACAGAAATCTATTTTCTTTATGACAGCGGGAATATTTTCATTGCGGGAAAATTATATCAGCCAAAGAGCAGTATCAAATCAAGTAATGGCAGAAAAGATTCGCCGATAGTTCTGGATGGCGATGCAATCACAATTGTAATAGATCCTCTGAATAACGGAAACTCTGCTTATTTCTTTTCGATCAATCCCTCAAATGCAGTTGCTGACGGAACATTGGATGCAAACGGCAACTGGGATATTAAATGGGATGCAATTTTCAATTCCGCTGCTTTTGTTTCCGATGATCACTGGAGTTTTGAATTCCGTCTTCCCCTTTCTTCAATTAGTTTTCAGGATAAAGATGAACAGGACTGGGGAATTTTATTTCGAAGAGATTATGCACAGAATAAAGAAATAATTCTTAGTTCAATTGCAGATAAGAATGAACCATTCAGAATCAGCGGGTTTCAAAAAATCACAGGGCTGAGAGGGCTGATAAAAAAGGATAAAGTATTCTTTACTCCTTATTCATTTTATTCTTTGAGAAGTGATGCATTAAACAACCAACGGGACAATAAAGTTAAGTTCGGCGGTGAGGTAAAATATAATCCTGTTTCTTCGATGACTTTGCTTGCGACTGTTAATCCTGACTTTGCTCAGGTTGAAACCGATAAGCTTATTATAAACATTGATGATGTGCCCGCATCTTATCCTGAAAAAAGACCCTTCTTCATAGAATCAGCAGACCTTTATCAAGGATTGGCCGTAAATACAAGAAACATTGACGAAATTTCGGCCGGAATAAAATTAAGAGATGTAAAAGAAACCCTAAAATATGATCTTACCTGGGTTCTTGACCACAAGCAAAACAAATGGTACCTGGGTAATTTCAGATGGACTGATAATGAATCATATTATGTGGATGTGATAGGCGGTGTGAAAGATCAAAAGGATAGAACTGACTATAATATTACAACCAGCCTGAAGACATGGTTCTTTGATAAAAGATTAATTGCATATACCTGGTTCGGAACTATTAATAAACAAAATGCAAAGAATGAATTTGAATCTGTGAATTCGGTAAGATGGGTTACACGTGAATTGACTGTTGGGCTATGGAATCATTTCAAAACAAAATTATACAATCCGAACATAACAGGACATAATACTCTTTCAAATGAAGTATTAGTGCATTCATGGGCTGCTTATTCTATGTTTAATGAAAGCGGATTATTTAGAGTAATTACTCCGAAAATTAAATATGAATACACAAGTTTATACACTAATACGGAATTATCTTTTCACAGCGTAACAGCAGGAATTACATCATCAATTTTTTTGTGCCAGGCATTGGGTAACTGGAATATCGAACTTTACTACGCTCCGTCAATGAACCGCAAGTTCCGTTACAGAAGTGTTCAGACTGCTGATCAGAACAGAGTTTATGAAGATGCATTTGGAAAGTTTATCCTCGTAGATTATAAGGATGATGCATTTAGTTCGAACCTGAATTCTGATAACTCAAAAGAAATAAGTTTTAAGCTTGCGTTCAATAATCGGCAGGTAAGAAAATCATCTGCTGAAAATCTTTCGGGTGAATTGAACTGGAAAATAACCTTTGCGTCGGTTATTGGTTATTCGCTTGAATATGTAAACCTGCATGGGTCCGAATACCAGAGTAAATACAATCAGTTGATCCACCGAATTAAAGCAGAGTACAATATAACTGATAAACTAAATATCAGGGGAATTGTTCAGCTTAACAGAATTGAAATGCCGCTGCAGAATGATTATGAAAGCAGCAATCCGGTATTTAATCTTACATTGTCATGGCAGTATATGAACGGAAGCTATATATACCTGGTTTATAACAAACAAAAGATGAAATGGAATGATGATTTGACGCCGGCAACAACTAAATATGATGATCAGACTTTTGCAATTAAAGTTAATATCGCATTAAGTATTTTCTAAGATTATCAAATAACAACTAATTATAATTGAGAATTAACAGAAAAGCCGCATCATTACTCCGGCTATGGATGTAAGAAATTTCTGCTGCAAAATTATTCCAACCTCTTTCTAAATCTTAAAGAACTTGCCGATAAAATTACTAATCCCATAATTAATAATATTACTGCTTCAAACCACAAGTCTGTAAAACCTAATCCTTTGAGTATAACACCACGTATAATTGTGTTAAAATATTTCAACGGGATAATGTGCGAAATGTATTGAATAATTTCCGGCATATTCTCAATTGGAAAAGCAAATCCCGATAAGAATATCATCGGCATCATTACTGCAAAGATTGCAATCATCATTGCCTGCTGCTGTGTTTTTGAAACTGTTGAAATGAACAGTCCAAGGCCAAGTGTTGAAAGTATGTAAAAGAAAGATGACAGCAATAGAAACGTTTCGCTTCCTTTTACCGGAATGGCAAAGATAATCCTCATCGCAAGGAGGACAATAATTACAGCAGTTAAACCGAGTATGGCAAAAGGAATAAGTTTCCCTGCAATTAACTGGTATGGTTTGATTGGTGTAACAATCAATTGTTCCATTGTTCCGATTTCTTTTTCTTTTACAATTGCCAGTGAAGTAAGAACCAGAGTAACAAGACTTACAAGCAGCCCTGCAATTCCGGGAACCATATAATTTCTTGTTTTCATTTCTGGGTTGTACCAAACACGAACTTCGGCAGCAAAATTTCCTGCAGGAGATATTTTTCTTCCACTCGTGTTTATAAAATCTGTAATAATATCCTTCGAGTATTTTGATACAATCATCTGAACATATCCCGCTGCAATTGATGCCTGGGTCTGAACCGACAACTCTTCTGCTTGTGTTGTCTTTGAAGAGGTTAAACCCCAGTCCCAGATGTCACAGCTTAAAGTTACACCAACATCCCATGTGTCATTCCATTCTTCTCTTAACGGCTGGAATCTTGTGTTAGGGTTATTGTAATAGTAATTGCCTGTTAGATAAACACTTGGAAACAAGCTTGATCGTGCCGAAGTTATATTTTCCTCTGCTGCTTTTAATCTGAATGTTAATGATTCGATTTCATCACGATTTTGTTTTGCCTCTTTTAATAGTTCTTCAAAATTATATTCAGAGTTTTGAACTTTTATTTCCTCTGCAGCAATTTCAGTTTTCGATTCAAGCGGGAGTCCGAGTGCTTTGTTGAAAACCGCACGCGCAGCTTCAAGATTATGTTCAGCTTCAAGATTATGTTCAGCTTCAATTAATTGCAGTTTTGTATTCGAATACTGCACCTGGAGTTTCAGATAATCGTTTTGAGTAACCAATCCATTCTCCAGAAAGTTTTTTGTATCATTAAGATGATTTTCAATCTGACCCAAGCTTTTCTCTAACAGATCTCTTACTTCCTTTGCCCTATAGTAATTCCAGAATGCGGTGTGAATATTCATTGCAGCTTCATTTATTTCTTTTGAATATTCAGATTCGGCAGCATTGAAATTATACTCTGCTGCTTTTTTTGATGAAGACAACCTGAATCCTGTAAATAAAGGCTGCTGCAAGGATAACCTGAGATTATAGTTGTTAAGCACCGGATCTGAAATTTTAATCGGCATCGGTGAAAACGGAGTTATTACTTCAAACGGAGGAACATTATCACTCAGTCTTGTGTAGTTAGCCATAAATTTTAACTGGGGCAGAAACATTGAGTTTACTTTCGATACTTTTGCATCAGAGGTTTTTAATTTTGATTGTGAGATTTTTAAATCCTTACTGTTCTGAAGACCAAGTTCTATACTCTCCTGCAGCGTCAGTTTTTGAACTTGCGGATACAAAACCGAAATCATCACTAAGCTTAATAAGATTATTTTTTCATTATTTATCTCCTTTTATTCAACCTTCAAGGTTAGGGTGATGTTTGCGGTTTGAAACTTTGAAGGTTCTGCATTTAACTTTTTTCGAATTCAATGTTAGCTGCTTTACTTATCAAGTGAATAAATACATTTTCAAGTGATGGAGTGATTACTCTGTGATCAGTTATCTCAATCTTGTTATCTATTAAGAGTTTTGCCGGATTTTTATACTGCTCATCGTAATATTTCAGAGCTGCATTAAGTCTATCACCATACATCTGAACTTCATACTCGGTATTTGTTATAATTGTATTGTATGCTTCACGGCTCGGTGAGCAGACAATTTCAACGATCTGTACTTTAAGTGAAGCTTTTACATTCTTTGGAGTATCCCAGCTTATTATTTCTCCGTTGTTCATCAATGCAATTCTGTTGCAGCGTTCAGCTTCATCAAGATAGGGAGTGGTCATAAAGATTGTTATTCCTTCCTTAAGAGGATTTGAAAATATCTTCCAGAAATCCCTTCTTGAAACCGGATCAACTCCTGTGGTCGGTTCATCAAGAAAAATTATTTTCGGTTTGTGGATGAGAGTGCAGGCAAGTGCCAGTTTCTGTTTCATTCCCCCTGAAAGTTTATCTGCCAGACGATCACGGAAAGGAGTTAATCTTGTAAACTCAAGCAGTTCATCCCTTCTTTCTTTGAAGTTCTTTACTCCGTGTATATCTGCAAAAAACTCAATGCTTTCATCAATTGTCAGGTCACCATAAAGTGAAAATCTTTGTGAGAGATAACCAATCTCGTCTTTTATTTTGTTTTTCTGGGTTATAAGATCATAACCCAGCAGCCGGGCATTACCGGAATCAGGTTTTAGTAAACCAATTAACATTTTAATTGTAGTTGTTTTCCCGGCACCATCCGGACCAACCAGTTCGAACATCTCACCTTTTTCAACGGAATATGATACACCGTTAACTGCTACAATATCGCCGTAACTTCGTTTTAGATTTTCTATTTTAATTACTGTATTCATTAATCTTATAATCTTTCAATCTTGAAATTTTGTAATTATGGACGCATCCGCCGGCATACCTGCTTTAAGGTCATAATCATTATTTGGTATTGATATTTTTACCGCAAATACAAGTTTGGTTCTTTCATCTTTCGTCTGAATATTTTTTGGAGTAAACTCAGCTTCGGGAGAAATGTAAGTTGCCTTTCCTTTATAAACTTTATCCTTAAATGCATCGATCGTTACATCTGCTTCCTGTCCGGGTTTAACATAAGCAAGCTCCTTTGTTGATACATAGATTACCAGTTCTACAACATCGAGGTTAGAAAATTTGAACAGAGAAGACATTGGTGTAGCACTTTCCCCGCGTTCAACGAAAGTTTTTACAATAAATCCGCTTATCGGGGCAGTTACATAGCTGTCGCGGATATTTTTCTTCAGAAGCTCAACACCGGCAATAGCTTTATTCAGATTTGCTCTTGCCTGTTTAAGATTTTGCTCTGCCTGATTTATATCTTCTTCTCTTGCTCCTGCAAGCATCAGATTTAATTGAGCCTCAACTGCATCTTTGCCGGCGATTGCTTGTTGTAATTGTATCTCCAGTAACTCATGGTCGATTATAATTATCGTATCTCCGGCATTCACTTCTGAACCTTCAATAAAGTTTATCGTCTCGATATTACCTGCGGTCCTTGAACTAACAGTTATATTTTTTGATTCGATTGTTCCCGAAGCTTCAATTGATTCCAGACGATCATTACTGCCGCAGCCAGTAAAAAGCAAAAGCATAGAAAACGTTAGAATGATTATTATGTTTTTCATTGTAGTACCTTGCTGAATGATTTGTTAAATTCTTTTTTTCCTTTGTCTGTGAGGATTCCGCTTATAACAATTCTGAATGCATATCGTGCTGCTTCAATTATTGAAAAATTATTGTTAAGTATAAAATCCGGGTTCACAACTGACCTTACAGAAGCAACAAGCACATTCATAATGATGATTGTTGGATAGTCCATGAACAATCCTTCCTTTTTCCCCTGGTCAATCACTTTGGTGATATTGCCGAACATCATTTCTGTTCTGAAATTATCAATTTCATGCCATACAAAAGGATAGTGCCTTTTCAATTCTTCCATTCTTGTTATAGAAATTTTTTCAGATGCTTTTACCAGAATTTTTATCAGGTCTCCAAGCTTTTCGATTGCATTTTTATCCGAACTGAGAGCAGGTACGATTTTGTTTTTCATCCTGTTCATAAAAAACTTTGCAATTGAATGGACAAGATCATCCTTGGAAGGAAAGAACTTGTAAATTGTTTTTTTACTCATTCTTAATTCTGAGGCAATTTCATCCATCGTGGTTTTATAAAAACCATCGCGGAAAAATTTTTCTTCGGTATGTTCGATTATTTTGTCTTGCTCTTCCATTTATACTCCATAGGAAACTAATTTGGTATTTTCAGTTTCCAACTTAAACAATGGAAACTACTTTGTCAAGTATTAGTTTCCGCAATAATCTGAGGCTATTGTAAAAGACATCGCTTTTTATTATACTGGTGCGGGTTTCTCTTAATCCTTACCTATCTATTAAATAACATTATTAAATAATTATAATGTGGGGCAGCTATGAACGCATTAATTGTTGTTGCACTGTTATTTGTTGCGGCAGGTGAATGCCATTCGCAGGCAGTGTTGGAAAGTGATCTTGAAATTGCATTTCAAAATGCAAAGAAGGGAATTTACTGGGCATTAAGCAATATTCCTGAGAAGAAAGCGCGGCTTGAAAATGATCTTATTGATGATAATCGCCTTGTTGCAAAAGTTAAACTGAGCAAACAAGTGAATGGAATTAAAATTGAATCTACCGGTTATCATATGACAAATGAGATAACTATAAAGATTTATAAATCCAATGATTCGCTCGAAAAAGAGGGTTATCTTAAAAAGAAAGAGCCGGCTAATAACCGATAGCTTTTCTCAGACGATAATTATTATTCGATACCTTTACGATATTTCTGACACATTGAAAAATATTTTGTGTTTCTATAATGAAAATTACATCATTTACTAACAATGTAATTAGAATTACAGATTGACGCTTCCAGATTAATAGAGCTGTTTTTGCAGACAGCCGGTATCAATGCGCTATCGGGCAACGAAAAACCACTTGCGGACTTTATCAAAGCCTTCCTTTCACAATATAACTACACTATATCCGAAGATGATTCCAAACAAGCTCAAACAGTAATACAGGCAACCTGATTTGTAAAGTGGGAAGCGGCGGCGATTTTCTGCTTTCTTCGCATATGGATACTGCACGCCCTGCAGAAAATTTAAAACCAGTTATTGATGAAATAAAAATTACTTCATCCGGTGACACAGTACTTGGCGTTGATAACAGGGTTGGTGTTTCAGTACTGCTTTATACCTTGGAAAAAATTTATAAAGAAAAAATACCGGTTAAAGATTTTACGGTTGTGTTTACAACCTGCGAAGAAACTACTGGTTGGAATTCCCGGCAACGTGGTTCAGGGCAGATACACCACCAATGAAGAGTGGGAAGCTGCCTGGGGTTACACAAATCCTGAACTTGCGCGTATTGCATTCAGCGATAACCCCGCAACATGGCACCCCGTAAGAGGCTGGACTGTTAAAGATGATGAAGGCAACCCGGTTTTTCTTTCAGACCAGGACAGTTACTGTGTTTATAATGATTCGAACAACACTGTTGAAATATTGGGGATTCAAATTGCACAAACAGGCTATGCATACGGGGTAAAATTTGCACAAAACCTTATCTTCTTTAAATATGAAATTACTAATCACGGACCTCGCGATCTCGATAGTCTCTGCTTTGCTCTTTACACTGAAATAGACGTAGGAAATATCAGCGGCGGTGTTCCTGAATATGATGATGACAGAATAGGATTCGACAAAGAGAAGAATTTTCTTTTCTTTTATGATGCTGATAACTTTTCGTCTGAGTGGCCTGGCTCGCCGCCCGGTTATATGGGTGTAGTCTTTCTTCGTACACCTGAAGTAAACGGCGTCGAACGCGGCATTACCGACATGCACTACAATCTGTATTATGACGATCTCGATATTGACACGGTCCAGTACGGGATTATGTCCAGCAGTCCGTCGTTATATAATTCTCCCTTAGGTCCGAAATATTTCCATCTTGGTTCTTACACAGAATTGAATTATGACGATACTGCAACAGTACCGCAGGGAGGATTGGATATAGCTGCAACAGTAAGTTCCGGTCCTTACAAACTCAACAGGGGTGATACTCTGACTTTCTATACAGCTATTGTAGCAGGAGATAATCACTCTCATCTATATCAATCTCTTAATGAAGCTTATAAAATTCTGGATTTCAATTTTGAGATAAGCAATCCGCCGACAACTCCAACGTTAGCCGGTTACGGAGGCAATGGTTATGTTTCGCTTTACTGGGATGACGTTGCTGAATATTAAAAAGATAATTACTCCGGTGAATTTGATTTCGAAGGCTACAGGTTGTATCGAAGCCAGGATAACGGTGTTACGTGGAAACTTCTTGCCGATTTCGACCTTGTTAATGATATTGGCGTTGATAAGGGTTTGCAATACAGCTATAAAGATGAAAGCGTTATAAACGGTTTTGAATACTGGTATTCAATAACCGCTTGCGACAGAGGCGATGAATTTCTTGAAAGCCTCGAAAGCCCGCGCGGCAGCAATCCCGAGTTAAGAAATATTGTAGCGCTTACTCCAAACTCCGCAGCTCTTGGCAGAACTCCTGTTTCTGCCGAAGAAGTTATTCAGATTGGCGATGGGTAATCGAACTATGATTTTATTGTTTCGCCTGTTGATCATGAACTGCTTGCCGGTAATGAATACCAGTTTGGATTCGCTTACATCCCGAGAACTGAAAAAGGAAAGCTGAATACACAAATTAGAATTGTAGTTGTTGATTCTGCAAAGACAGAACCGCATAAGTACGGCATTGGTTTTAAAACGGACAGGATATTTGATATTGTTAATCTTACTACCGGCGATCTTATTAAAGCAGACAACACCTACATTCCCCGTTCTTTCCCCGGTGTAAGATACTCGGCTAACGGAAGCGTAATTCCCGGAATTGAGTTCTTTATTTATGATCCTGATCCGACTGCAGACCCTGAATATCTTCCAAAGAAAGATGACTTTATCTCAATCAACTATTCAATTTATGCAGTGAAAAATCAGACTGATACTGTGATAAATAACAGACCATTCTTCTTAGAAAAAGATCAGTCAACAAGTGACGGTGTGATATTTAATCTTCAAAAACCGGATATAGTCAGAACAGTATCGCGTATCGGCGGAACAGACAATGTAAACATTGACTTCTCAGTTACGGATGAAACTGCTGTTCAGAGCGGGTTATTCATTATATCAATAACAGCTAACGGGTCTGTTAATGGGAGCGGTTTTGTATCATTATCTGTTAAAAAGGATACAGCTATAGTTCTCACAATTGATACCCTGTTTACACTATCCACTTTCACATTCGCAGGAATAAGAGGACGAATAGAATTTCCCTCTAACAATCCTCCTTCTGCAGGAAATATGTTCTCGGTTGAAACAATTAAACCAATAGCACCTGATGTAAGAGACCGTTACAGGGTTAAGATCAAAGGATCATCGGTTAACAGAGAAGCTATTGCCGGAAACATGAGTAAAATACGGGTTGTGCCGAATCCTTATGCAGCTTCATCATTGTATGAAATAGAATTTGGTGAATTAAGACGTGAACCGATCCGTCAGATAAAATTCATTAATCTTCCGCCCGAGTGTACAATCCATATCTTCACAGTTGCTGCAGATCTTGTAAAGACGATTCATCATAATTCAATTAACTGGAACAGCTACCTGGGATTTGAGATCTGAAAGCGGAAGAGAAATTGCACCGGGTGTTTACATCTATGTTGTAAAAACTGATAGTGAACAATACATCGAACGATTTGCGGTGATAAAATGATAAAAGAAATTTTTATGAAAAAGTTGGTCATCAATTAAATACTTCATTTAGCAGGAGTATATATGAAAAGAGTTTTATTAATCAGCATATTATTTATAGCGGCAGCGTCTGCACAAAATCCAAACCTCGGAACTTCGGGCGCACAATTCCTGAAAATTCCGGTTGGCGCAAGAGCAGTTGCAATGGGCGGCGCTGTTGTTGGAAGTATAAATGATGCATCCTCAGTTTTCTGGAATCCTGCCGGCATAGTCAATGTGAAAAATGTTGATGCGCATTTTTCATATCATAACTGGTTCAATCTTTTTGACATGAATGCTGCAGCAATTGCAATACACGTTGAAGATGTTGGCGTTTTTGCTGCCAACATGATTTCTTTCTCGACAGGAAAGATGGAAATAACTACAGAAACTTCTCCCAACGGCACAGGCAGATTTTTCGATGCACAGGACCTTGCACTTGGAGTAAGTTATGCACGCTTTCTTACAGACAGGTTCAGCGTTGGTCTTACAATAAAATATGTTAATCAAAGAATCTGGGATGAAGCCGCTGACGGAATTGCATTCGATATCGGGACACAATACAGGCTTGATTTTCAGAATCTGACCATCGCAATGAGCATGTCAAACTTTGGCGCTGATATGAGATTCGATGGAGCTAATCTGAATGTTGTGTATGATACCGACCCTAATTTCCCTCTAAGCAGACTGACACCGGCAAGGCTTCGCACAGAAGATTTTCCACTGCAGCTTAATTTGCAGGCAGGTATCGGTTTTGATATATATACTGCCGAGTTCATTAAGATAAGAGGAGGCATTGATGCTGTCCATCCCAATGATAACGATGAACGGCTGCACTTCGGAAATGAATTTGCTTTCTTCGACAGACTGTTCTTACGGGGAGGATATAAATATAATTACGATGACGAAAAGTTTACTTTTGGCGCAGGGGCTAACTTGCCTTTCTCCGGTTCTTTAATTTATTTTGATTATGCCTACTCGATATTCGAAATTTTGCCGGACGTGCACAGAATTTCTATCGGTATAAGTTTTTAGTTGATTATGATGATGAATGCAAAACTCGTTCTTTTATTTACGGTATTTCTGACAAATTACTTAACTATAAATGCCCAGGGATATGTGTGCGCTGTCGGCGGCGGCAGTGAAAATTATAATGACTGGAGCGATGCTCCTTATTCATGGATTGTTGAAAAGTCTGGTCACGGAAAAGTTATAATACTCGGTGTATCTGACGCATCATCCTGGCTTCCGAATTACTTCCTGTCATTTGGCGCCTCATCTGCATATAACAAAAAAATTGATTCACGGGCGTTAGCTGATCAGCAATCAACTTACGATGAACTGATAACAGCAAATGCAATATTTATCAGCGGCGGCAATCAATGGAATTATGTTAATTACTGGAAGGGCACAAAAACTGAAGCTGCTATACGGTATGTTTATCAAAACGGCGGTGTAGTTGCAGGAACAAGCGCGGGGGCTATGGTTATAGGTGAAATTGTTTTTACTGCACAAAGCGGGTCAATTGAATCAAAGAGTGCTTTGATGGGTCCGCTTGGCAATTCTGTCGCACTCGATGATAATTTTCTGAATATAATCCACAAGGTTCTTTTCGATACTCACTTTATTGAACGCGGAAGATTCGGCAGGCTGATGGCAATGCTTTACAAGTATTACAATCAAACAAGCATTGCAATTACCGGCGTTGGCATTGATGATAAAACAGCAATTTGTATTGATAATAATTTGATTGGAACAGTTTTGGGCAGTGGCGCTGTTGCAATTTTCCGGAAAGATGAACGATCAGTTTTTACTGAATACGCCGGTAACCAATACACTATCGAAAATCTTCTCTGCCATCAGCTTACAGACGGATGGAAATATAATTTCAGTACGAATGAAATAGAATTCATTCCATCTACAGCAAAACATGTTGATACAACCAGAGTATGGGGTTATCCGGTTTCAGATTTTACTTTGTCCGGGAATAATTCAATCAGTCAGCAATTATAATTTGCATTCCCGGATTTCATAGGCAGAGTTAACACAGATAGTTTGCTAATAATTTCTAATCATTCTTATTCTTCGTCCTTAACTCCATTAACTGATTATCTTACCGGTCAGAATATAAATTACAGCATTGTTTTTGTTTCGAATGAATCATTAAATAACAGCGCTTATGGAGATATGATATCAAACGCAAGCTGCTTTGTATTTGCCGGGGATTCACTTCCGGCATTGAGTTTACTGAAGGATACCGGTTCACTGCTCGGTTCATCATTTGATCAAAAAATTTCTGTTGAACAAACTCCCGCCTTCTTTTTTGGTAATACCGGAAAGATAACAGGTGAGTATTATATAGATAATGTTGATATAGATAATCTTGCCGGCTACCGGGGTAAAATGACAAACAATGCTGGTCTTTCACTTTTCGATGATCTGATATTCCAGCCGTTAATCTTCGAAGATAATAACTATTATGAAAACAGAACCTCAGCATTGTTATGGGGGTTAATGCTGAACAGGAAAAGAATCGGAATTTATCTTGATGGACGGGATCTTGTAAAAGTTAATGCGGCGGGCAAAACAATCAGTGGTTCAGGATTACTCCCGCAGCTTATTGTTGATGCCCGGGCAGCAACGTATGTTGATTCTTCAGTTTACCGGGCATCAGGGAGTGTCGGTCCCCGCCAGGTAGTTGCGATGAACAATTTGCGATTTTCTTTCACCCGCTACAGCGATTTAATATATCTTATCGAAGAAGGAAAATTTGAATCACTGACCGATGTGAACGAACTTATAACATCAACGCCGTCAGAGTTTAAATTATACCAGAATTTTCCCAATCCTTTTAATCCCTCGACAAAAATAAAATTTAAACTTCCGCAGAAAGGTTTTGTCAGTCTTAAAGTTTATGATATTTTAGGGAAAGAAGTAGCAGAAGTTATTAGTTCAGAGCTTGAAGCCGGCAGTCACACAATAAATTTTAATGGCGATGATCTGTCATCAGGTATTTATATCTACAGGCTCAGCTATGGCGCTTTAATACAAGCAAGAGCAATGCTGCTTTTAAAATAGTCATAAAAAAAATACAGGATATAACGATGATTAAAACTAATCTAACGGTAATCATTGTGCTCATTCTGGCGGGTAATAATTTCTTCTTTGCACAGGAGTTATCCACTCCTCTCGAAAAAAATAATTGGGAGAGAGTAACATCTTACGACGAGTTAATATCATTCTTTGATGAAATCAAATCTATCAGAAATGATTTTATTATAGAATCCATAGCCGAATCAGTTGAAGGAAGAAGTATTCCTGCGGTAAAAATTTCGTCTTCTGTATTTGGTGAAGATGAGAATAAAGTTCGGGTGCTCATATTTGCCCAGCAGCATGGAAACGAACAGTCGGGTAAAGAAGGCGCACTGCTGCTGTTGAAGCGATTTGCGCTGGGTCAATTCGATAAGCTGTTAAGCAAGCTTGATGTGATCATTATTCCGCAGGTTAATCCCGATGGCTCTGAAAAAAATAAAAGAGTAAACGGAAATAATGCTGACTTAAACCGGAATCATTTGCTTTTAACTCAGCCGGAAACACTGGGGCTGCATAATCTCTTTTATCAATATTTGCCCGAAGTTACAATGGATGTACACGAGTATTTTCCATATTCCGAAAGCTGGAAAGATTTCGGTTATTACAAAATATTTGACGAACAAATCGGTATGGTAACTAATCCTAATATCAATACTGAAATCAAAGAGTTTTGTGAGAATGTTTTTTATCCTTTCATAAATAATTTTCTTACAAACAGCGGATACAGCTTTCATAATTATCTTGTCGGCGGTCCGCCGAACCTTGAAAGAATCAGGCACAGCACGGTTGATATAAATGACGGAAGACAGAGCTTCGGCATTCTAAACACACTTTCATTTATTCTCGAAGGGAAAAACGGTAAGGATTATCTTGTTGAGAATATAAAAAAACGATCTGAAGGGCAGGAAGCCGCAATGATAGGCTTGCTGTATTTTGCTTTCAACAATGCTGATGAAATTAAAGAACTTGTAACAGCAGGCAGAAAAAAGCTGCTTAATCCTTCCTCTTATGAAAAGGCTGTAATACGAATGGAACATTACGAAAACGGCAGCCAGCTTGTTATTCCGGTATATTCTGTTTCAGATGAAATGGATACTGTTATAACTATTAGTAATTATCATCCTGTTGTAAAACCAATTCTTAAAGTGGATAAACCAACCGGATATTTGATTCCGAAAAGTAACCAGGCGCTTACCTCATTTGTTGAAAGAAATAAAATTGAATTTTCACAAGGTGAAGTAATAGAGGGAGCTTCGGTTCAGCAATATTATATTAATTCGATTGATCTGATAACACTCGAAGGTTCTTCGGTTCCTGATCCGCAGGTAGAGTTAAAAGAAGCTGATGCATTAAACTGGAATGATTATATATTCATACCGACTGCGCAATTAAAAGGCAATCGTATTGTGCTTGCATTTGAGCCGCAGTCAATGCTCGGCTTAGCCACGTATGATGAATTTAAAGATATGCTTGAAGCGGGCGGGTTTTATCCGATATTGCGTGTTACAGGGAAATAACATTCTTTGAAAAGATTCTGAAACAGTTCGCTGATATGAAGAGAAATTGCACCATTTTATTTTGCTTTGGGAATATTGTTTGTCGGGCAAATCAAAACTAATTCTTTTTTTCAGGAAACTGCGATTCATCAATATAACTGCTTACAAGCACAGTCACTTCTTCTTCATTCCCCAGCAAATCGTTCAGTGTTGTTTTCATCAGAACGCTGTCAACCAACGATTGAATTGATCTCCATAAAGAACGAATCGAGCAGTCAATAGAATTGGTGCAAATGCTTTCAATTCCGGAATGAATTTCACAGAATCCGGCTTCAAACAATCTTCCTCCTAAAACAGCCATCACCTCGCCGACAACAATTTCACCAGCCGGTCGCGTGAGTTTATATCCGCCCGTTTGCCCGCGCGAGCTTTCAACAAATCCGGCAATGCGGAGAATGCGAAGTATCTTTGCAACGTTTGCCTCGCTCAATCCTTCCAGTTGACTTAGTTCAGGGATGGTCATACCATTTTCGGAATGGTCTTTACCGATCCGCAGCAATAATCTTAAACCGTATTCTTCTTGTGTACTGAATTTCATTTAAACATCCTGCCCTGATTCAGGATCTCCTTTTAATTTTTAATTGGATGCTGTCCGAAGGATCCCTTCGGAGAAACAAGTTCAGCATAAATCATCATCCATGATACAAAGGTATTTTAGAACCGCACATTTTAGCGTGCATTACTTTTTCAAACTGCTCACGCGGCACAGAGGGTCCCTGAGCTGAACATAATTCATCGAAAACTGATTTTAAATCGTCAGCAATCTTAGCTGCTGTTCTTCCTTCAATGTCGTATCTCTGCATAAAATGAATCAGCTTACCGTTTTTGAATAAGGCGATGCTTGGCGATGACGGCGGATAATCTGTAATATATGAACGAACTTTATCTACTGCGTCTTTTTCCATCCCAGCAAAAACAGTGTAAAGCTTATCCGGAATAGTTATATGCTGAAGCGCGAGCGACAATCCGGGTCTGGCGCTTCCGGCAGCGCAGCCACATACCGAGTTAATCATTACGAGCGCTGTTTTATCATCCTGAACGTTCACCGCTTTTTCGACTTCATCGGCAGATAATAATTCAGTAAATCCAACCGCAACAAGCTCATCTCTGAAAGGCTGAACTGCTTCCGGGTCATACATTGGTGGTCTTGATACTATATTGAACATCTGTTGAACTCCTTTTTTTTGATTAAGGGATATATTAAAGAAAACCTAATTCAAGTTTGGCAACTTCCGACATCATATCTTTGTCCCATGGTGGACTCCAGACTAATTCTATCTTCGCGTCTTTTACTTCAGGAATATTTCTGATCTTATTTTCAACTTCAGGAGGAAGAATTCCGGCAACAGGGCAGGCGGGTGAAGTAAGCGTCATTTTGATTTTAACATTCGCATCATCATCAATTATAATCTCATATATTAATCCCAGTTCAAAAATATCAACAGGGATTTCCGGATCATAACAGGTTTTAAGTGTTTGAATAATTTTTTCTTCAAGTGCCTGTTTATCAACTGTACTCATTTTTATTTCCGGGTATGTTTCCATTTGATTGATTCCATCTTTCTGAAATAAATTATTCTGTAGTGACCGGTTCACTTTCTTCCTTTAGTGCAGATATCATTGTGTGCCAGGCAAGACTTGCGCACTTAACGCGTGCGGGAAATTCTCTTACTCCGGCAAACACGGCAAGCTTTCCGAGTTCGTTAATATCGGGATCATCTCCGAGCCTGCCTGTAATAAGGTCGTGAAATTTTTCAAACAATGCTTCTGCCTCTTCACGTGGTTTACCTTTCACAATGGAACTCATAAGCGATGCAGATGCTTTTGAGATTGCGCAGCCCGATCCCTGAAAAGAAATATCCTGAACAACATCGTTCTCATCGAGATAAACATAAATGTCAATCTTATCACCGCATAAGGGATTATGCCCCTTTGCATAATGATTGGCATTTTCCAGTTTCTTAAAATTTCTGGGGCTTTTATTATGATCTAAAATTACCTGCTGGTAAAGTTCTCTTAACTCATTATCCATTTATTTAAAAACCTCAATTATTTTTTTCAATCCATGTAAAAGTTTATCGGCTTCTTCTTTGGTATTATACATACCGAAAGAAGCGCGTGTTGTTGCAGGTACGTTATACCTGTCCATTACCGGCTGAGTGCAATGGTGCCCGGTCCTTACAGCCACTCCTTCAAAATCGAGAAATGTTCCGATATCATGCGGATGAATACCATCAATTACAAATGAAAGAACGCTGCATTTTTCTTTTGCAGTCCCGATAAGGTTTATCATTGGAATTTGAAGAACCTGTTTAGTCGCATAATCGAGAAGATCAGCCTCGTGTTTTGCAATGTTATCCAGTCCTGTTCGGGTCACATAATCAATTGCAGAGCCAAGACCTATCGCCCCGGCAATGTTTGAAGTTCCTGCTTCAAATTTAAACGGGAGCTGGTTATAAATTGTTTTTTCAAATGTAACGCTGGTGATCATATCTCCGCCTCCCATAAACGGCGGCATTTTATCGAGCCATTTTTCTTTTCCGTACAGAACGCCAATTCCGGTGGGTCCGTATAGTTTATGACCCGAGAAGGCAAAGAAATCACAATCAAGTTTCTGAACATCAACATTTAAATGACTTACAGCCTGCGCACCATCAAGCAGTACGGGAATGTTTCGTTTATGTGCTTCTTCAATAATTCTTTCAACAGGATTTACTGTACCGAGTGAATTGGAAACATAAACAACAGAAATCAGTTTTGTTTTTTCAGATAATAAATTTTTAAATTCTTCAAAAATCAGTTCACCGCTATCATCAATCGGAATGACCTTTAATTTTGCAGACTTTTCTTCACACAGCATTTGCCATGGGACGATGTTGGAATGATGTTCCATATGCGAGATAATTATCTCATCATTTTCTTTGATGAATGTCCTGCCAAAGGTTTGTGCAACAAGATTAATTGATTCGGTGGTTCCGCGTGTATAAATAATTTCCTTCTCACTGCCTGCATTCAGAAAATTTCTGACTTTAATTCTTGACTCTTCAAATAACCGGGTAGCCTCTTCACTTAACTGATGAACCCCGCGGTGAATATTAGAATTTGAACTTAAATAAAAACTGTTGAGCGCATCAATTACAGGTTTTGGTTTATGTGTAGTTGCAGCATTATCAAGATAACATAGAGGTTTCCCGTGTATTTTTTTTAAAAGAATCGGAAAATCATTCCTGATCTTATTTACATCATAATAGTATGATGTATTTACCGCAGTATCTTTAATTAAACGTTCCAATTTTGCTGCTTTCTTTATTGATTAAATCTTGCCGAAAGAATTCTTTCAAGATATTCTTTAATCGGCTCTATTTTGATTGATTGAACAACATCGCTCGCGAAAGCATGAATAAGAATTGCTTTGGCGGTTTCTTCTCCGATTCCTCTTGTTTTAAGATAGAACATCGAATCCATATCAAGCTGCCCAATGGTTGCACCATGGGAACACTTTACATCATCTGCAAAAATTTCAAGCTGCGGTTTTGTATTTACAAGCGCTTCGGTTGACAAAATTATATTATTGTTTTCCTGGAAAGCGTTAGTCTTTTGTGCATCTTTTCTTACCATCACCTTACCGTTGAACACGCCGCGGGACTTATCATCAAGGATACCTTTATAATGTTCGTGGCTGTTGCAGTGAGGTTTTGCATGATCAATCATCGTGTGTGCATCAAACAATTGATTGCCGCCAATTAAGTACAGCCCGTTCAGGGTGCATTCGCCGCCCTCATCATTAAACCTTGCGTTAAAATCATTCCGTGCAATCTCAGCGCCCAAAGAAATAAAATGAGAAGTAAAATTACTTGTTCTTTCCTGGTTAACTTCCATGCCGGCGATATGGAATGCTTGTTTGCTTTCTTCCTGCACTCTTACATGATCAATCACCGCATTTTCTTCTGCAACAATTTCTGTAACATTATTTGTGAAATAAGTGCCGTTGTTCATCGAGACGTAATGCTCAATAATTGAAACCTGAGAATTTTTACCGGCAACAATAAGATTGCGCGGCTGAATTAACAGTTTATCATTACCGGAGTCAGCAATGAAAAGAATGTGAACCGGATATTCTGCAATTTTCCCGTCGGGTATAAAAATAAATGCACCTTCTTTGGTGAATGCAGAATTCAATGCTGTGAAAACATGATTGGAGTGATCCGCATATTTGCCGAAGTGTTTTTCAATAACATCGGAGTAATCTTCAAACGCTTGTTCAAGATTGCAAACTACAGCGCCTTTGGGAAGAGAATCAATTTGTGAAAGCTGTTCATCATAAAATCCGTTTACAAAGACAAGCAGGGATCCTTTTAATCCATCAAATAAAAAATTCTTTATTTGATTTGAAGTTAAATGCAGTTTACCATGTGCAAGTGTAAAGTTTTGCTTAAACAGAGGTGAAAGGTTGGTATATCTCCATTCCTCCTCATAAGTTGAAGGGAAATTTAATTTTGAAAAGTTGTTAATCGCTTCCTTCCGGAAGGAGTGGATCGGCAATTTGCTTTCACCGTTAAGACTCTTCTCAAAAAGTTCAAAGCTGTTTATATAATATTTTTTTAACTCTGCCAGGCTCATCTATTCAATAGCTCCATTACTTTTAATAATTGTTTTATTATTACACAAGCTCCGCTGCGTGATCTTTAACCCAATCGTAGCCTTTTTCCTCAAGTTTGAGTGCAAGCTCTTTGCCGCCTGATTTAACTATTTTCCCTTTATAAAGAACGTGAACAAAATCTGGGATGATATAATTAAGCAGCCGTTGATAATGCGTCACTATTATTGTCGCATTATCTTTTGATTTTAATTTATTCACTCCGTTAGCAACAATACGAAGGGCGTCAATATCAAGTCCTGAATCCGTTTCATCAAGCAGTGCGAGTATGGGCTCAAGCACAGCCATCTGGAAAATCTCGTTGCGTTTTTTTTCGCCGCCTGAAAAGCCTTCATTGACTGATCTGCTGAGAAGTTTCTGATCAAGTTCTACAAGTTTCATTTTTTCCTTAATCATAGTAAGAAATTCCATCGCATCAAGCTCTTCAAGCCCTCGGTGTTTTCTTATTTCGTTCAATGCAGTTTTGAGCAGATTAGTATTGCTTACGCCGGGGATTTCAACGGGGTACTGGAATGCAAGGAAGACGCCTTCTCTAGCGCGATCTTCAGGCGCTAGTTCAAGCAGATTTTTCCCGTTAAAAATTACTTCACCATCGGTTACTTCAAATTCTTCACGACCAGCAATTACCTGTGCAAGCGTGCTTTTACCTGAGCCGTTAGGTCCCATAATAGCGTGCACTTCACCGGCATTAACTTTCAGATCAATTCCTTTGAGAATTTCATTACCTTCAATTGATACGTGCAGATTTTTTATTTCTAACATTCTTTTATTTCCTTTTATTTCAAATGATACCATCGCCTTTAGCGATAGTATCAGTTATTAAATTTTGGGCTAAAGCCCTGCTAACATTACTAACTTTTACTTCTTCCACGACTTGAAAGTCGTGGCTATTTAACGAGGCTGACCAAAATGTAGCACAGATTACTAATCTGTGCTACGATGAATTTGAATTTAATCTGAAATCAGACATATAAATTCAGAGTTGTTTGCAAAATTTACTTTTTGGTCAGCCTCTTGGGTGGGGCTCTTAACCCACACTTCCTTCGAGACTGATGCTAAGCAGCTTTGTAGCCTCAACTGCAAACTCCATCGGGAGTTCTTTGAAAACTTCTTTACAATATCCATTCACAATTAATCCAATGGCATCTTCAGTTGAAATACCTCTTTGGTTAAGATAGAATATCTGGTCTTCACCAATTTTTGAAGTTGTTGCTTCGTGTTCGATTTGGGCAGACGGATTATTTATTTCAAGATAAGGAAAAGTATGAGCACCGCATTTATCTCCGAGCAGCAGTGAATCGCACTGTGAAAAGTTTCTTGCATTCTCTGCATTCTTAGTAATTTTAACCAAACCACGATAGCTGTTATTACTTCTTCCTGCGGAAATACCTTTTGATATAATTGTGCTTCGTGTGTTTTTCCCAAGGTGAATCATTTTGGTGCCGGTATCTGCCTGCTGCATGTTATTTGTTACTGCAACAGAGTAGAATTCACCAATAGAATTCTCACCCTGTAAAATACAGCTTGGATATTTCCACGTAATAGCCGAACCGGTTTCTACCTGAGTCCATGAAATTTTTGAATTAATACCACGGCAGGCACCGCGCTTGGTTACGAAGTTATAAATACCGCCTTTACCTTCTTTATCGCCGGGGTACCAATTCTGAACTGTGGAATATTTTATTGTTGCATTGTCAAGCGCAATCAGTTCAACAACAGCAGCATGAAGCTGATTTTCGTCGCGCATTGGTGCAGTACACCCTTCGAGGTAACTTACGTATGAGCCTTCATCTGCGACAATCAGAGTTCGCTCAAACTGTCCTGTGTTTGCCGCGTTAATTCTAAAATAAGTGGAAAGTTCCATCGGGCATCTGACACCTTTCGGAACGTATACGAATGATCCGTCACTGAATACGGCAGAATTAAGCGCAGCAAAAAAATTATCTGTATAGGGAACAACAGAACCAAGATACTGCTTTATTAGGTCGGGATGCTCTCTTACTGCTTCAGAGAATGAACAAAAAATAATTCCAAGTTCTTTAAGCTTTTCTTTGAATGTAGTTGCAACCGAAACGCTGTCAAAAACTGCGTCAACTGCCACACCTGCAAGCATCTTTTGCTCTTCGAGTGATATACCCAGCTTGTTATAAGTATCAAGTAATTCGGGGTCAACCTCATCCAGGCTGTTTAATTTGGGTTTTTTCTTTGGCGCTGAATAGTAAGAAATCGCCTGGTAGTCTATTGGAGGGTATTTGATATTTGCCCAATCCGGTTCTTTCATTTTTAACCATTGCCGGTAAGCTTTTAATCTCCACTCAAGTAGAAATTCGGGTTCCTGCTTAATAGCAGAGAGCTGCCGGATGGTGTCTTCATTCAAACCAGGCGGCAGACTTTCAGCCTCAATATTGGTTACGAATCCATACTTATACTCTTTATTGGCAAGTTCTTCAAGAGTTGTTACTTCAGTGCTGCTCATTAATAATCTCCGAATTTTCCGGTGTTCAATTCCTTAATTTTCAATTATTTACCCTTCAAACCTACATAATCTATACTTATTTGTCAAGATTAACATTGTAAATATTCAACAAGTTCCCTCCTTTGTGATTCCGAGTGCAAATTGTTTTTATCTGCTTATTACTGTAATTTTAACACAAGTTTATCAATAAAAAAGATGAGAATAAATTGAGCGACAATTCGCAGGAAAAAGAACAGACTGGAAGAGACAAAGATCAGCAAAAGGATACCCAAACCTCGAAAAAATTTGGATTCAGACCGCGTTATGGCAGGAGGAGAGGTTATCACAAAAAGCATAGTCACCATTCTGAGCCGAGGGTAAAACTTAGCTTTAAAAAACTATCAATTGTCGTCCCGCTTTTTAATGAGGAAGAGTCCGTCACACCACTTTCGCACGAAATAAGAAAAGCGCTTAAGCCTGTTGATATAGCCTATGAAGTTATATTTGTGGACGACGGCAGCACGGATAATTCTTTAAAGATGATTAAGGAAATATGCCGGCTTGATAAGAGATTTAAATATATCAGCTTCCGGAAAAATTATGGAAAATCTGCCGCACTTCAAACCGGTTTTCAGAATGTTTCCGGGGATGTTGTTGTTACGATGGATGCCGATCTTCAGGACGATCCCAACGAGATAAATAGTCTGCTTAAGAAACTTGATGAGGGTTATGACCTGGTTTCAGGCTGGAAGAAAAAAAGATTTGATCCGTTCATTAAAAGATATTCATCACGATTTTTCAATTTTGTTACACGCGTCATCAGCGGAATAAAAATTCATGATTTTAACTGCGGATTGAAAGCATATCGTAAAGAAGTTGTTGAAAACATAAAGGTTTATGGTGAACTGCACAGATACATGCCGGTGCTGGCAAACTGGCAGGGCTTCAGAATTTCTGAAGTTGTGGTGCAGCATCATGCACGAAGGTACGGCACAACAAAATTTGGTATGTCACGCTTCTTCAAGGGGTTTATAGACCTTGTTACTGTTGTCTTTTCTACAAGATATATAAAACGTCCTATGCACCTGTTCGGATTTCTTGGATTTCTTTCTTTCGTTGCCGGTATCGTTGTTAATGGTTATCTGACGTACCTTTGGATCAGCGGTGAACCTTTAAGCAGCAGACCGATGCTGTTCCTTGGTATTCTGCTGATTATAGTTGGCGTTCAGTTTTTTTCTGTTGGACTGCTGGGTGAGATGATTGTTCATAACTCTCTCAACGAGAGAGAATATGTTATTAAAGAAAGAGGGTAGGATTAATTCATCCATAAAAAATTAGTATTCAGTTGTCTGATCACGGAAAGAAAATAATAATTGTCGGACCTGCTTATCCCTTCCGCGGCGGAATAGCAAACTTTACCGATTCGCTGTACACTGAACTTATTAAATCACACAACGTAAAAGTTTATACTTTCATTCGTCAGTATCCTTCTATCCTTTTCCCGGGTAAGACACAGTATGAATCAGATTTTAGTGAAGAAAAAATTTATGCAGAGCAGGTATTAGATTCCATCAATCCGTTGAATTGGAGAAAAACCGGCAAACAAATCTTTAATGAACAACCCGACGTAGTTATTTTTACTTACTGGCTTCCTTTTTTCGGTCCTTGTTTTGGAACCATAGCAGGGATTTTAAAGAAATCTGAAAAAATTAAAATGCTTGCCCTATGCCACAACATTCTTCCGCATGAAAAACGACCGGGCGACAGGGCGTTCACATCATATTTTTTTAAAAAGATTAATTACTTCATTTTATTATCAGATAGTGTTGTGAAAGATTTACTAAGTTTTAAAAAATCAGCCAAATACAAAGTGCTGCCGCATCCGGTCTATTCAAAATTTGGCGAACAGGTTGATAAAAGTTCAGCCAGGGATTTCTTAAAGATTAAAGATGATAAGCTAATCCTCTTCTTTGGGTTGATAAGGGATTACAAAGGGCTTGATACTCTGCTCAATGCAATGCCCATTCTCAAAAATAATGGAATAAAACTAATTGTCGCGGGCGAGTTCTATTCAAACAAAGAAAAATATTTAAAGTTGATTGAAGAATTACAGATATCCGATTCAGTTTATTTACATGATGAATTCATACCATCATCGGAGGTAAAATATTATTTCTCTGCTTGTGATGCAGTAATACTTCCTTATCGCGATGCAACCCAGAGCGGTATTGTTCAGGTTGCGATTAACTTTAAGAAACCGATGATCGCAACAAATGTGGGAGGATTGGGTGAGGTGGTTAGAAACGGTGAGACCGGATATGTGGTTGAGAAGGAAAATCCCGCCCGGCTTGCAGAGGCTATTCTAAATTTTTATGAACGCAATGATGAAAAAAAATTCCATGCAAACCTTGAGTTTGAAGCTGAAAAATATTCCTGGTCATCGTTTGTAAAAGGTATATTTGAATTAATAGAAGACTGAAGATGTATTACGATCCGGTTAAAAATATTTTTGCATCTGTTATAAAAAGAATTCCTTTACTCAGAATTATCTTTTATAAGGTGCTCGATATTATGTTTCTGCGTTCATGGTACGTAAGAAGGGAACTGAAGGAATTACGAAAACTTTTTGCAGAACAAAAAATTGACATTTTTGATGCCGGCACCGGTTATGCACAATACACATACTTTATGGCAAAGAAGCTTCCGCCTAATTCTATTTACGCAGCAGATGTAAAAAAAGAATGGATAAAGGATGCTGAAGGTTTTTTTGTTTATTACGGTATAAATAATGTAACATTTGGTGTTGAAGATCTGACAAAGATTAATTATGAAAAAAAATTTGATCTCATAGTTTGTATTGACGTAATGGAACACATAGTTGAAGACAAAAAGGTTTTTGAAAACTTTTTCAATGCGTTAAAGCCGGGCGGATTTCTTCTTATAAACACACCATCAATATTTGGCGGAAGTGATGTCCATTCGGATTCGGAAGAGAGTTTTATCGGCGAACATACACGTGACGGATATTCAAAAGAGGACCTTGAAGCCAAACTGCACCCGATCGGTTTTTCAACTTACAAATCAAAATACAGCTACGGCTTTTGGGGTGATAAAGCATGGCGGTTGGGCATTAAATATCCCATGCTAATGTTGAACCGCGCAAAGTTACTGCTGGTAATACTGCCTTTTTATTATTTGCTAACACTTCCGTTTACTTTATTGATGATGTATATTGATTTTAAGTCTGATAATAAAACCGGAACCGGTATTACATTTATTGCTAAGAAAAATTGAGTTAAAAACATTTAAACCCCAGCCGACCGAATCTCTTTCCTGCTGAATTCAATCCTATGAAGCAATTGAAGACAGGTAATCATGGTAAGCTTTCTTCAGATGATCTTCTAAAGACTTATAAAGCTCTTTCTGCTTTTTACCCCGCGACGTTGTAAGATTTACAAGGCAACGACCGCAGAGAAGGTAGATTATCATCACGTTCATATCGTGATATATAAAAGAATTCAGTGAAAGCTGCAGCGAATCTTTGCCGCCGTCAGTCAGTTGAATTTTTTGTTTTAAGCAGTTCGGGCAGTTGTCAGTGTCATTAAACCAGAAAGATTTAACTTTATCGCCGAACATTTCTCTTGCTCTATCCAATAGTTCATACATTGCTGCAATGAGCGGGTTAGTCGGGTCCAATTTACCCTCCGATATGGTTTTGATTAAGATTATATATAAAGAAAAAATTATTCGTTTCTGAGGCTGATTCAACGGGATCATCAACTTTAAGCAGCCTGGTTTTTGTAACCGAAAAGGCTTCATAACCAAATGTCAGAAATTCTTTTGTAATCATTTTTTTGTTATCGGGCGAACCGAACTCTATCAAAATGACCGGTTTGAATTTTTTAATTATATCATACATTAGTGGAATGATATGATGTTCATAGCCTTCCACATCGCATTTTAAGAAATGAATCTCTCGAATATCTGAAAACAGTTTCGCCGGGTTTTTTACTGCAACCTCATATTTTTCTGTGTATTCGAATCCATCATCTTCCACAACTTTTGTGAATCCGTGCCTGTAGATGCCATCAATAACCGGGGTGCCCATTACCAGCGTTTCTCCGTCATTCTCACCTAATGCAACATTGTGAACGAAAACGTTATTCCTTGCCAGTGCATTTAAATTTGATTTCAGAACTTCGACGAACATCGGAACCGGCTCTACAGCTATTACCCTTCCCTCATCTCCGGCAAGTTTTGAA
Source organism: Ignavibacteria bacterium (assembly GCA_037447335.1). Classification (GTDB taxonomy): domain Bacteria; phylum Bacteroidota; class Ignavibacteria; order Ignavibacteriales; family Ignavibacteriaceae; genus JBBIGV01. The sequence goes on from JBBIGV010000003.1 coordinate 45,213, forward strand.
AGCGGAACAGTGTAATATCCCAGGTTTGCCCCGATATCAATACAAGTATAACCAGCTTTAACAAATTTATTGAGATGAAAAACATCCTGAAGTTCCTGCCCGAAAAATTTTAAGAGATTGAAACCTTCAAGAATGAAATAGCTGCGGCTGATGAACCGGAGATAATTTTTTTTACCCAGAAATCTGATAAGAATATTTTTAAGACCGAGAAGCGATTTATACATTATTATTCGTGAATTATTTTGTCCAAACTTATGGTGATGATAAATTAAATCAAAATTTTGAACGCTGATTATAAATTCCCGAACGGAAAGTTGAAAATTATTAATCAAAGTCAACTCCCAGGCAATTTATCAATAAGCAATTAATCAATTATTTCTTAAATTTGATTTATATTTTAACATTAATAAATCTCTGATAGAAGAATGGCAAAAGCTGTAAAGAAAACCAGGGTTAAACCCGATTCGGAAAGTTTTCTCTCTAAATTTTCACTTGACGAACTGATTCCGCAAAAACATCATATCCCGGTGGTTATCGTTTTATTATTCATAATGTTTTTGGTTTTTTTAAGTCCAATGTACTTTGGCAATAAGACTTTTTACTCCGGCGATATCGTATCAACCGAAGCGATGAAACCGTACCTTGAACAGGAGCGGGAAGGCTATTCACTATGGAACCCGCTTATCTTTTGCGGAATCCCGGCTTACGCGGTTGGAACGGAATTCACCTGGTATAATTTCATATATATTGGTTTTACAGCAGTGAGAGAATTGTTTACCGGTTTGTTCGCCGTTGACTATACAAGGTGGAGCTTTTATCTCATCATAATGTCAATCACTGCTTTTTTCTTTATGAGGTATTTAACCGGTAATACTTTGGTCAGTTTGTTTACCGCTGTTGCAACAGGATTTAGTACGGGGCTTATCGTGTTTCTCTTTATCGGACATGTTACCAAGCTTACATCTTTGTGTATGTACCCGCTTATCTTTTTGATGCTTCTGAGAATGCAGGAAAAAATGCGGCTGCTCGACTTTCTGATTCTTATAGTTGCACTTCAGCTATTCATACAGGGATTTCATGTTCAGATAATTTTCTATACACTTTTTGCTGTTGCTGTCTATTATATATACTTTTTCATCCGGGCGGTTGCAAAGAAGGAAGTTCAGTTGAGAAGTAATTTGCTCAAGTCGGCTGGATTGTTCATACTGGCTTCAGTAATTGCAGTGCTTATACAATCAGATAATCTTACACAGATTTATGAATACACACCTTACTCAACCCGCGGCGCAGAAAGCATTGTTGAACAAACAACCGGCAAAGCAGCCCAAACAGAATCAGAGTATTATGCTTATCACACAGAATGGTCTTTCTCACCTGCTGAAGTGCTGACGTTTATTGTTCCATCATATTTTGGATTTGGCAACTCAACCTATAAGGGTGAACTGACCGGTGGGCAAGCAGTTGAGGTAAACACCTATTTCGGTCAGATGCGTTTTGTTGATGTTGCAATGTATATGGGCGTATTGGTGTTTTTTCTTGCACTCTTCGGAATAATTACGCGGTGGAAAGAACCGCTTGTTCAGTTCTTTACTATTCTTTCAGGTATTGCACTTCTGATTTCGTTTGGAAAGAACTTCCCGGTATTATTTGATCTTATGTTCTATTACTTTCCCTATTTTGACAAGTTCAGAGTTCCATCAATGATCCTTGTAATTGTTCAGATGAGCCTTCCTGTGCTTGCCGGGTTCGGATTAATGAAAATAATTTCTCTTCATAAAGAAAAAAATGAGAAGTTGAGTGAGGCTTTAAAGAAAACAGCTTTTGTATTCAGTGCTGTTTTTATCTTATCATTATTACTCAACAGCCCGATAAAAGAGTGGTTTATTTCACGTGTAAATGATTATGCTGCAGGATTAGAAGCTGTAAACAGGCAAATGGCTCAGCAGTACAGTGCATTAGCCGGTTATGCTGCCGATATGTTTGTTACTGATTTAATTCTCGCAATGTTGTTCGTTACTGCGGCAGCATGGGGTGCAGTAATAGTTTCCCGAAAAAAGTTAAGCGCTGATGTATTCGTAATATTGGTTATAGTGTTATCATTGATTGATCTGTGGAGAATTGATGCCAGAGGAGCAAAATATATAGATGCAGTTGATAAAGAAAATCTCTTTGCTGAGCCTCAGTACGTTAGGGTAATTAATCAACAAAATGATAAACAGCCTTTCAGAATACTAAACCTTAAACAGGATCGTTCGATAGGTTCCTTTGGTAACAATGCCAACTTTAATGCCTATTTCCTTTTAGAAGATTTTTATGGTTACAGTGGTATAAAACCGCGGGCATTCCAGGATTTGATAGATGTTATTGGTCCGGTAAACCAGACGATGTGGAATATGCTTAACGTAAAATATCTCATAACAAGTGAACCGGCACCATTTGCAGGGTTTACCCAAATTTATGCCGGAGAGGGTGAGTTTGTAGGCTTAAATGAAAATGTTCTGCCGAGAATTTACCTGGTTGAAGATGTTAACAAAATTGAGAATATGAGCTTTCTGACAAAGCTCAGAAATAATGAATTTGATCCCTCAAAAGCAGCATTTATTCACGACAGAGAATTGACTATTGATAAACCGGATACAACAGCATATGCAAATATTATTGATTACACCGAAGCGAGAATAACTCTGGATGTAAAAGCAACCGGAAATAATCTGCTTTTCTTCGGCACTACTTATGTCCCCGGCTGGAAAGCCTTTGTTGGCGATGATGAAACGGAAGTTTTCCGGATGAACCATGGCTTTATGGGAATAATTGTTCCACCTGGCATTCATAAGGTTGAATTCAGGTATGCACCCGACAGCTATTACATTGCAAGAAATATCGCACTGGTGTTGAGTTCACTGGTTGTGCTTGGTTTAATCGTAATTGTGCCCGTTGAAATGAGAAGAAGTAAAAAGAAAAATATCTCTCCATAATAATTTTTAATGAATCGGGTTGAGCGAGCAGGATAACATAAAAACCAAGATCAATTTCCGATCGGAGACATTTAAGAAATATCTTGAAAACACTTCATGGCTATTTGCTGAAAAAATAATCAGGCTGCTGATCACTTTTTTTGTCGGCATTTATATAATAAGATATTTAGGTCCCGATGATTTTGGTCTGTTAAGCTACGCTCTAAGTTTTGCGGGGTTATTTTTTGCCATATCCACTCTAGGACTGGACAGTATTGTAGTCCGCGAACTCGTAAAAGAACCTCAGAAAAGAGAAGCATTATTAGGTTCTGTTTTTACTCTTAGGATAGCCGGCGCTGTTATGGCAATTACGCTCACAGCAATTGCAGCCATGTTTTCCGGAGAAGATACATTTACACTTATACTGATCTTGATAATAGCCGCATCAACGATATTCCAATCACTTGGAGTTGTTGAACAGTATTTTCAATCCATAGTAAAAGCGAAGTATAATGTTTATGCACAGTCGGGATCGGTTTTCATTGCAGCAATATTGAAAGTTCTGCTCATAATTTTTGAATACCCATTAATTTATTTCGCAATTGTCCAAACTACTGAAAGTTTACTGCTGGGTCTTGGATATTTTATTGTTTACAGGTATAATAAACTTAACATTTTCAAATGGAAATTCAATTTCTCATTAGCCCGTTCCTTATTAAGAGATAGCTGGCCCCTGATTCTATCAGGATTGGTAGTTATGATCTATATGAAAATAGACCAGGTGATGATAAAAAATATGCTGGACAGTAAACAAGTGGGATTTTACGCTGCAGCAGTAAAACTATGCGAAGCATGGTATTTTATTCCATTGGCAGTAACCACGTCACTATTCCCGGCAATCGTAAGTGCAAAGCAAACCAGCGAGCAGCTTTACTTAAGCAGACTGCAAAAACTTTATGATATACTTGCATGGACGGCAATTGCAATTGCAGTTCCGGTTACAATCTTTTCCAGGGAAATAATTACATTACTTTTCGGTACCGGGTATCTTCCATCGTCACCGGTATTGACAATTTACATCTGGGCGGGAGTAGCAACTTTTTTAGGAGTAGCAAGCAGCCAGTATCTTATAAGCGAAAATCTTACAAAACTTTCTTTTTACCGGACGCTAATAGGAATGGTATTAAATGTAATTTTAAACTTAATTTTAATACCGAAGTATGGAATAATTGGCTCGGCGTATGCAACGCTGATTTCGTATGGTGTGGCTACTATTCTCACAGGGCTTACAAGACGCACAAGCTATCAGTTAAAAATGATGGGTAAATCAATATTACTTATCAACCTATTCAATCTATTATCCTTAATATGGCAATATCGATCAAAAAGAAAATAAAAACGTTGTTTAGTCTTAACTATGGAATTTTCAAGGCGCTATTATCACAAAAATATTCAGGCTATCTTGTTGATGTTGGTTGGTTTAATTCATTTTTATATAAGAGTGCCGTTGATGATGATTACCAACCAATACCTTGGACAACATATCCCTTTATTGATTTTATTAAGGAACGACTTACTAAAGAAATGAGAGTATTTGAATACGGTTCTGGAAATTCTACTTTTTATTATGCCCAACATGTTAAAGAAGTGACTTCCGTTGAACATGATCCTAATTGGTATAAACTTATTTTGGAAAAAAAGCCTGTTAATGTAGTATTGATTTTAAGTGAATTAAATAATGATAAATATTGTCGTGTTGTTCAATCGAAGGGAGATTTGTATGATCTAATTATAGTTGATGGTGAAAAGAGGAATAAATGTATGGAGTATTCAATTTCATCCTTGTCTGCCAGAGGAGTTATTATCCTGGATGATTCTGAAAGAAATGAATATAAAATGGGAATAGATTTTCTTTTACAGAATAAATTCAGAAAACTTGATTTTTGGGGTATAGCTCCAACTGTTCTTTTTAAAAAGTGTACAACAATATTTTATAAAGATGGAAATTGTCTTAGGATTTAATATGGGTATATATAAGAGATTTAAACGGATAATATATACTTCACTTTTACCCATGATAAGAATTATTCATCTGATTAGATGGCGCATATATTTAATCACTAGTCAAGAAATAAAACTTATTGTTGGTTCAGGAGGAACAACGCAGGTTAGTTGGTTTGCTACAGACATTCATACATTGGATTTAACAAGGGAATCAGATTTTAGAAAGTACTTTAAAAAACGAAAGATCAAAAAAATTCTTGCTGAACACGTATTGGAACATTTAACAAATCAAGACCTGGAATTAATGCTAAAAAATTTATCTCTGTATTGCTCGCCTGAATGTAATATACGAATAGCTGTTCCTGATGGTTTTCACAGAAATAAAAATTACTTTGAATACGTTAAGCCCGGTGGCTCTGGAGAAGGAGCAGCCGATCACAAGAATTTATTTAACTACAAAACACTAACAGATATGTTCTCGCGAAGTGGATTTATTGCAAATCTGATTGAATACTGGGACGAGCACGGAAAGTTTTATTCAATATATGCCAACGATGAAAATGGAATAGTTTATCGTTCATTTATAAATGACGAAAGAAACGCTGACGGTAATCCGAATTATACATCACTAATAGTAGATTTTAAATTTTCTGAAAAATGAATCTAGCACCTATAGTTCTCTTCGTATATAAGAGGTATGATCTAACACTTCAAACTCTGAATGCCTTAATTAGGAATTATCTTGCTGATAACAGCGATTTAATTATTATCTCAGATGCACCCAAAACAGAGGATGATTTAATAAGAGTAAAAAAAGTTCGCAAATTGATAAAAGATGTTAAAGGTTTTAGAAGCTTAGAGATTATCGAAAGAGATTCGAATTTGGGATTATCCGGGTCAATCATTAATGGTGTTACAGATATTGTAAATATATTTGGCAAAGTTATAGTTTTGGAAGATGATCTTTTAACAGGAAAGTTTTTTTTGAGGTATATGAATGACGGGTTGAATACTTTTCACGACTCTGAAGAAGTGATAAGTATTCATGGTTTTGTCTATCCCCTTAAAATACAATTACCTGAAACCTTCTTTATAAAAGGTGCAGATTGCTGGGGATGGGCAACATGGAAACGAGGTTGGAACCTTTTTGAAGAAAATGGTTCAAAATTATTGAATAAAATTGATTCTGAAAATTTAAAGGAAGAATTTGACTTTGGTGGTAATGCTAATTATTATAAAATGTTAAGCGATCAGGTGAAAAACAAAATTGATTCATGGGCAATAAGATGGTATGCTTCCGCGTTTATTGCAAATAAACTTACTTTATATCCCGGGAAAACTTTGATTAATAATATTGGATTTGCCAATGACGCAACTCATACAAAAATTCAAATAAATTATAACTCTCCTCTGTATCAGGATCAAATAAAAGTAGAAAAAATTGCGGTTGAAGAAAACAGATTAGCGAGGGAAGAGTTTGTGAACTACTTTAAAGAAATAAAAGGAGGGATTATGAAAAAAATTACGGATTACCTCCGAAGCAAAATGGATTTTAACTTAAAAAAGTTGCGATAAACCATTTTTTCTTTCTCAACTAAAGTTGCCGGATATCAAATAATTTGAATCTTGTCTCATTCTCGAAAATATTTGACTTATACATTTTTTTTTAATACGTTCGCAAGTAAACAATTTAGGGGGCTTTATGAAGCCTAAAATTGTTCTTTTAGCTCTGATGTGCGTTATTGTTTTCAATAATTGTTCAAAAAACTTTGATCCGGTTTCACCCAATCCTCATAATTCAACAGGTGTAATACTGTTAAAAATTGACAGAGAGAATGCTCCTGCAAGTGTTACACTTATAGAAGCCACACTTTCTCGTTCCGGATATGATAGTATTTTTGCATCTCTCAACCTTCTTTCAGACTCTACCGCAGAGGTTACATTAGATAATATACAAGCCGGCGTATGGCATCTTCAGGTAGATGCAAAGGACTCTGTCGGAGAAGTGTTGTATACAGGAGCGACAGATGTAGAAATCCTTGCAGGCTTTGTAGTTCAGGTTCATTTAACTTTATATCCTACAGGTCTGGGCACAGGAGGAATATATATCTTTGTTACCTGGGGTTCTCAGCCGCCAGCTTATTGGATTGATTATCCTCACAATCCTGTATTACTTCCCTTTGGAAATTACTACGATTCGTATGGCATTAGTCAGCCAACAGTTATTAAAGATGGTAATACATTCAAAATGTGGTATGTTGCAGATGCGGGGGGAGCGGTTAAATATGTATTTTACGCTGAATCGAATGATGGAATTACATGGATTCGACCTTCTAACCAACCAGTTTTAAGTCCGGGCCCTTATGGATCATGGGATTCGAAAGCGGTTCACCCGGGTGCGGTTATTAAAGATGGCGGGACATATAAAATGTATTACTGTGGGTGGAGCGATCCTAATGACGATTGGCATGTTGGTTTGGCAACCTCGACTGATGGAATAGTTTGGACAAAACATCCATTTCCGGTGTTAATCGGTGGGACTTCAAATGAGGAAAAACAAGTTGTTGCAACCTCGGTTATTAAAATTAATAATACATATTATATGTATTATTCTGCCGGGTTTTATCTGCAAAGTTGGAAAATATATTTAGCAACCTCGACTGATGGTATTAATTGGGTTCGATCTGCGAATAATCCCATTTTAGCTCCAAGTGAAACCTGGGAAGGGAGTGGAATCTATCACTGTTCAGTATTATCGGATGGAAATAATTATAAAATGGTGTATATGAACAGAGCATCCACTGGATTTGGAATGGCTACCTCCGCTAATGGTATAAATTGGAGTAAATCAATCAATAATCCATTTTTTTCCCGGGAATTAACCCATAATAATTGGGGGTCGGAATCAATATCTTATCCGAACTGGCTTAAGTTAGAAAATGAGCAAAGGATTTATTATACAGCACAAAAGAATTACAGTACTTCCAGAATCGGTTTTATGAAAAAACCCGGCAACTGATTTTTTACATTTCCAACCCCGCTTCGGTGGGGTTTTTTGTCTGCACCCTCACACTTTAAAAACAGTATTATTTTTTCTTATTTTTCTAAAACATAATAACGCCTTTCGGATAATGAGTATTCATTCGCTGGCAACCGCAGATGCGATTGTATTTTTTTGAATCAGCGGAATGAGTATATTATAATTGACGGTTCAGATTTCTCGCGTTTTACATAAGTGTGCAGCACCAACCTTGAATTGGAATTCATAAGTGAATTTCGCAATAACATAAATATTTTCAATTTTCGTAATTGAAAGAAAAATAACCCGTTAAATGATTAAGAGTTGATCTGTAATGGTGAAATAAAATGCCTAATCTTACTCAATACATAAATCGATTGAAGCTACTTAAAAACAAACAAAGAAAGTTCAACAGCTACAATGAAGCACTTAAGTATTGTAGTGTTGATGCATATGAGAAAACTGAATTAATTGACGTAATACTAAAAAAAACTATTCATTTTAAATCAACAATTAACAATAATGTAATTCCGGTGTGGGAAACCAGCGCATATTCACTTATATCCATTCTTAATCCGGCATTAGAAAATGCCAATTCAAAGACAATTAATGTATTGGATTTCGGAGGCGCCTGCGGCGCTCATTATTTTCATCTCAGAGCTTTAATAGATACAAATATAAAACTTAATTGGGTTGTTGTTGAGACAAATACGATGGTTAATTATGCAAAGAATCTTGAAACAGAAGAGTTAAAGTTCACAAGCACATTTTCGGAAGCAGTCAGCAAACTGGGCAGTGTAGATTTGATTCATACTTCCGGCACACTGCAATGTGTTGATGACCCGCATAAATACCTTGCAGAGATGCTTGGTATTGATGCAAGATGGCTGTTATTTAACAGGCTCGGTTTAAACAAAATAGACAGGGATGTTATCACTATACATAAATCAAAGCTAAGCTGGAATGGAATTGGTGAACTGCCCGAAGGATATGAGGACAAATGGATAAAATACCCTTTTGTTTTTATGTCTGAGAAAAAATTTTATGATCAATTGCAAAAAAAATATTCTGTTATTGCTAAGTTTGATGATAAAACAGGAATGTTTGATGTAGCCGGGGAAAAAATTGTTGGCTATGGATTGTTGTGTAAGAAAATGAGCCAATTGTTTTATTATTTTATTTCCAGCACGTGCCAGGAGTTTTGTTATTATACTTCTTGTTGCTTTATAGTTTAATACAGTTTTATATGCTTCAATATCAGAATAACCGCAGCTACGATTACAGTTCACTTGAATCTGAATACCGAACAGAGTACGATATTATCATTTCTATGATAGACAAGAACTCTTCCGTAATTGACCTCGGCTGCGGCAATGGTTCTTTATTGCAAATGCTCGTCGAGCAGAAAAATATTTCGGCTTGCGGCATTGAGCTTTCCGAGTCAGGTGTTAAAGCCTGTATTAAAAAAGGACTAAAAGTTGATGCAGGGAGGATAGACGCCCCGCTTAATTTCCCCGATAATTCGTTTGACTATGCAATCTGCAACGCTACCATCCAGATGGTAATGTACCCTGAGGTATTGCTGAGTGAAATGAAAAGAATAGCCAAATATCAGATAATTTCATTTCCGAATTTTGCGTACTTCAAAAACCGGTTTGAGCTTCTGTTCGGAGGGCGTATGCCCGAACATATGCTGTTTGGTTTTAAGTGGTATGATACAGGACATATTCATCAGTTGTCAATCAAGGACTTCAACCAATTAACTACGATTATCGATGGGCTAAGTATTGTTGAGCGGAGATATTTATTATCAAAAAATCCGCTTAAAAATTTTTTTATATCAAAATTTCCAAACATGTTTGATCAACTTCCGGTTTTCCTCCTGAGAAAATTATAATGATTGCTGCTCTGAAAAGAATGATCGAAAAAAATCAGTTTGAACCGGGATTGATCGGACTTGTACTGAATCCGTTTTATATTGCTCGTAAAGGTTTACTGACGCACATTAAGCAGCTAGGAATTGGTGTTACCGGAAAAACACTTGACGTTGGATGTGGTACAAAACCGTATGAGAAATATTTTCAGTCAAGTGAATATATCGGGCTGGAAATTGAAACGACTATTCATAAGGAAAAATCAAAAGCAGATTTTTATTATGATGGAACAAAATTTCCTTTCGTTGATAAGGATTTCGATTCGGTTGTTACCAATCAGGTCCTTGAGCATGTTTTTAATCCAAACAGTTTTCTTAGTGAAATAAACAGAGTACTAAAACCTCACGGAAAATTATTACTTACCGTTCCTTTCGTTTGGGATGAACACGAACAGCCGTATGATTATGCCCGGTATTCGTCATTCGGATTAAAATCTTTGTTAGAAAAGCATGGTTTTAAAATTCTTGAAAATCGCAAGAGCGTTAATGATGTAAAGGTAATCTTTCAATTGTTTAATGCGTATTTCTACAAAAAAAGTCATAAAAGTTTCTTATTGAAACAAGCTGCGATGGTATTCATTATGTTCCCTGTCAATTTGGTTTCGCTTATCTTTGGCTTGCTGCTTCCACCTAATGATGATCTCTATCTGGATAACATAATTCTCGCTGAGAAAATAAATGATGTTTAACTTCTGCACCCTTTTCGATTCAAATTATTTATCCCGCGGGCTTGCTCTTTATCATTCGCTTGATAAGCATTGCGAAAATTTTCACCTCTTTATTTTTGCTTTTGATAACAGAACAGCTTCTATACTTAACAAGCTTGAGCTCAAAAAAGCTACTGTTATTTCACTGGCAGAATTTGAAGATGATGAGCTCCTGAAAGTGAAACCAACAAGAACAATTGCAGAGTACTGCTGGACTTCCACTTCTTCAACAATTCTTTTTGTGCTCGAAAAGTATAAGGTTGATAGCTGCACATATCTTGATGCTGACCTCTATTTCTATTCATCACCCGAAACAATTTTTGATGAGCTTGGTGATAATTCAATCCTGATTACCGAACACCGGTATTCACCTCAGTATAACAAGGAAGTTAAGAGCGGTAAATATTGTGTTCAATTTATTGCTTTCAAAAATGATGAACGCGGTTTAATAGCTTTAAGATGGTGGCGTGAAAGGTGTCTGGAATGGTGCTACAATCGCTATGAAGAGGGAAAGTTCGGCGATCAGCTTTACCTTGATGACTGGACAACACGTTTTGAAGGAGTACATGTTTTACAACACCCGGGCGGCGGGCTTGCAGCATGGAATGTTCAGCAGTATGAGTTCTTCACTAAAGGCAAGATTCTCTGCGGAAGAGAAACCAGTACCGGGAAAGAATTTGAAGTTATTTTTTATCACTTTCATTATTTGCGCTTTTATTTAAATAATGAAATAGAACTTGGCAGAAGAACACTCACCGATGATGTTCTTAATATTTTCTACAAGCCTTATATCAATTACCTCGATGACATCAAACAAAAAATCCTGGAAATTGATAATTCATTCGACCCGCATGGTGCGTTACCAAAGCCGGTAAGCTGGAAAACTCCGATTCTCTATCTTTACAGAAAGTTGAATAAAGTGTATAATGTTTTTGATAAAAATAAATTTTTACACCAATCCACTCATTAATATACATATGGCTCATCTGATAGAACTTAAGACATTCACAGAAGACAGAGGCAATCTTACCGTTATTGAAAGTGAAATACCGTTCAAGATAAAAAGAATATTTTACATTTATGGTGTTGATGATTCGGTAAGAGGAGGTCACAGGCACCACACTACAGTTCAGGCAGCTATCTGCATAAATGGCAGTTGTGTTGTTTCAAATAATGACGGAAAGAAAAAGGAAGATTTTCACCTCGACCAACCAAATAAATGTTTGATACTCGAAACACAGGACTGGCACGAAATGCACAGCTTTACGCCCGATGCAGTACTGCTTGTACTTGCATCAACTCACTTCGATCCTAAAGATTACATATATGAGAGGTATGAATGATATATTATGAAAATCTCCGGGATTCAAATGAATCTTTTTTCCCCGAATTTCAGTATGCATTTGTAAACATCCTTAACGGCGGATGGTTCATACTTGGAAGCAGTGTTGAAAAGTTTGAAAGGGAGTTTTCCGATTACTTAGGAAGCCGCTATTGTATCGGTGCTGCGTCCGGTCTCGATGCACTAACGATGTCACTTCTTGCAAGCGGTATAGAAAAGGGAAGTGAAGTTCTGGTTCCTTCTAACACTTACATCGCTACGATATTATCCATCCTTCATGCAGGTATGAAACCAGTGCTGGTTGAGCCTGACATTCACTCTTATAATATTGATCCGTTAAAAATTGAACCGAAGATAACCGGAAAAACCAGAGCTATTATGCTCGTTCATCTGTATGGTAAAAGCTGCGATATGGATCCGATCCTTTTTCTGTGTAAAAAGCATAACCTGGTATTAATTGAAGATTGCGCACAGTCGCATGGCGCAAGTTATAAAAACAAAATGACGGGAACTTTCGGCGAATTTGCCGCATTCAGTTTTTATCCCACAAAAAATCTTGGTGCATTAGGCGATGCAGGCGCTGTAATAGTAAATGATGAAAATTATTTCCACACAATTAAAAAGCTTCGCAATTATGGTTCCGAAGTGAAATATCATAATGAACTTATCGGATTTAATTCCAGGCTTGATGAAGTGCAGGCTTCCTTTCTTTCGATCAAGTTGAAAAAGCTTGATGCAATAAACGATCATAAGCGAAAGCTTGCAAAAATTTATCTTGAAAACCTTAAAAGTGATTTTATACTGCCGGCAGTTGACAGAAATTATAAAGATGTTTATCACATTTTTAGTGTGAGGCATCCTGAGCGTGATAAGCTCAGAGAATATCTGAAGAAGAATGAAATTGGCAGCGAGATTCACTATCCTATTCCGCCTCATAAACAAAAAGCCATGCAGGGAATTATCGAAGGCGAATACCCGATCTCTGAAGAAATTCACAATACCACATTAAGTCTGCCGATATCTTATGCTCATAGAGAGGATCAGATACTTAAAGTGGTTGAGGTAATGAATAAGTTTTAATGTAAACTACATTTAGGAAGTTTTGAGAATTTCTGCAAATCTATTTGCGATTTCTTTTCTGTTGTAGATGTTAATCAAAGTCATATCAGGCTTGAATTTTTTTGCACTCGCAAAAAACTCTTTTGCAAACGAATCGTAAGAATATATCATCCCTGCATTTGTTTTTGCAAGAATTTCTTTCACTTCTTCATTATCGTCTCCGAATGCAATGATTGGTTTGCCCGTACGTAAATACTCAAATAATTTACCGGGTAAATGTCTTTTTTCCGAAGAGCATACCATAAGATACGACGCTAAGAGCAATTCCCCCAACATGTCTTTATACGGCAGAAACCCCGCATAAGATGTATGTTCTTCAAGCCCTGCTTCTTTTATTGATTTAATTATACCAGGACCGACGCTGCCGATAAATTTAATTTTTATATTTCTGCCGCTGTTAATCTCGTTTTTTAATGTTCGCCAGAAATTTTTTGGATTCTGATAATCAAAAATATTTCCTGCATGAACAAGAGTTTCAAAATCATGCTTCCCGCCGGAAGAGTCGGCAGCGGAATTTTCATTAACAACTTTTTGAAAGTCATCTTCATTGTAGCCCCAGTAAAGTACATCTGTTTTGTTTTTCAGGAAGGAATACTTTTTTATATAATCTTCATTTGTTGAGTTAGTTACGAAGATGATTCTTTTGGAATTCAACATAACTTTCTTTTCCAGGTAGTTATCAAGTTTCAAAGTTAACCAGCTTCTCTTGAAGTTCCGGTAGTAAATAATATCCACCCAGGGATCAATAAATACCGGGAAATGCGGCAGATTATATTTTTTACTTAGCTTCATCCCGATAAGATGAACACTATGTGGCGGACCAAGTGAAATTATTGCACTAAAATTACTTCCCTTCAAAACCTGGCTGCCTGTTTTAACCGCTGAAAGATACCAGCCAACTCTGGCATCCGGAATAAAAAGATTCATTCTTATCCAGATTGATATCCGGTGAGCCAGGCTTTTAGTTTCGGTGGATATTGTTTCGGAAGCAATAAGCTGTTCATCTTTTTTCTTTCCGATAAAACTTCTGTAAAGAGTAAATGGTTCTAAAGACTTTGATTTCACTACCTCAACAGATGGAGGCACTTCCTTTAACAGGCTTTCATCTTTTTGTGAGAATGTATCTTCGTCAACTGTAAGTACGGTAGGCTGCCATCCGTATTCAGGAAGATGTTTTATGATCTTCAGGGGCCAGTGCAATGTAGCTTTGCCTGAAGGAGGCCAGAAATATGTTATGAATAAAACTTTTTTCATCTCTGAACTGTAAAGATAAATCCTGATCCAAATTTATAAACAACCGCTTCAATAATAAAACTTATTATATGGTTTCATATCTGTCCAAAAAATTTTTTATTTCGTCCCTGACGGGACTTTGAATTCATACAGGTTCTGATATTTCTATAAATATTAAATCCCTAACGGGATTGCTAAGGTTAAATCAACTATTAGAAGTTTTTCCCGGTGAAATGTTTTCAGTTGACTTTCTTTTTTATATACATAGGGATATTCCTTTGGAAATAGACTGAATAATCGCATAAAAATCTAAGTTCCAACAGAAACAAAATAGGGAACAATTACCAGGGAAGCCCAACAGTAAGAAATTGTATCGTAATGTAAAATTATTTTTGACAGCACCGTACGGTTTTATGTTTGAGCTAACCTTAATTCAGTAGTGGCTGAATAACTTGCGAATAGAATTTATAGTGAGAGCAGTCTTTGCTATATTTACACAAACGAATAATTGACATTAAACAGACTTATAGAAATTAAATTGAAAAATCTTGAAAAGTTTATCGTTGTTGGAGACAGGCTGCTCATAAGACCTGAAGAAGTGGGTGAGAAAACAGCAAGCGGTCTTTATTTGCCGCCAGGAGTTGTTGAGAAGGATAAAATTCAAAGCGGGTATGTAATTAAAGCCGGACCGGGCTATCCGACTGCATCAAATGTTGATGATGAACCATGGAAAGAGTCTAAAGAACCAGTGAAATATATTCCGCTTCAGGCTAAGGAGGGTGATCTAGCTATCTTCCTGAAAAAAGAGGCGATCGAAATTGAATTTGAAAAAGAAAAATTTCTGATCGTTCCTCAATCAGCGATATTGTTATTGATCAGGAATGATTTGTTTGACATTGAGTAGTTTAAATGAAAAGTTTTCACCAATATTCATTCAAGCCAGATAATCTCTCGAAGTAATCATTTCAAATTTTTTAAAGAATTTTATCTGGTATATTTCTTTTCTTTCTGATTATTGACTATAGAGGTCAGCTTTTATACGTTAGACATGGGCATATTGAAAAATTTATGGTGAAAGATAATGTTATTCAATCCGAATATATTTCTTAATGATCTAACCAAATTCATTCATAAAAAAAAGGACAAATGAAATGAAAAATTTACTACTACTATTAATCTAAGCTGCAGCTTTGATTATTTCCGGGTGTGATTCAACCGAATCAGATCCGCCGAAGGATTCTGACATTCCGCCAGACCCTACGAATGTTACAGTTCTGGATTAAATGGCTCATGGAGTCAGTTTCATGAAAGACCATGGGAGATGAGCTTGTGTACGGGCAGGACAATTATTTTCATTCCGCAGGATGCAACAGGTCTTAACCTGAAAAATCTTCCTGTTGCCGGCGCCCTTGCTAACAGCTATCTTGTTGAATACAAAGCCGGCTCTACCGGAAAAACTCATACTGTTATCATCACTATCAAAGAAACTAATGCTGATGGCAAACGACAATATGAGGTAGTATACTGACGAAGCCCGGTATTGAATAATCATGTTTTAATTAAACAGGATTGATTATTAATTAAGCAGCAGCAGGTTAAAAACTTGTTACTGCTTATTTTTTAGGAGGCTGATGTATCCCTATTCAAATTATGCAGGCTGGTAGTTAACACCCAACATTTCATCCTGCCTTTTCTTAAATTTCATATACCAAAAAATCACTAAAGTGGAGAAAGGTTATGAACTACCGGATTGAGAAAGATACAATGGGCGAAATAAAAGTTCCCGCAGATAAATACTACGGCGCACAAACAGCAAGATCGTTAATGAATTTTAAAATAGGCGGCGATAAATTCCCGCGCGAGCTTATACGGGCGTTCGGCATTTTGAAAAAAGCAGCCGCAATTACCAACAAAGAGTTAGGAACACTCCCGGCTGAAAAAGCAGAACTGATCATAAAAGCTGCTGATGAAGTCATAGTAGGAATGCTTGATGAGCATTTCCCGCTTGTTGTATGGCAAACCGGCAGCGGCACCCAAACTAATATGAATGCTAATGAAGTAATTTCAAACCGTGCAATTGAATTAGCCGGCGGCAAGATCGGCAGCAAAACACCAATTCATCCTAATGATGATGTAAACAAAGCACAATCTTCCAACGATACTTTCCCGACAGCCATGCATGTTGCTGCTGTTGAGGAAATCCACCGGAGATTAATTCCAATGGTTACAAAATTACGCGATGCCTTGCTAAAAAAATCTGATGAGTTCAAGGACATAATTAAGATAGGCAGAACTCATTTAATGGATGCCGTTCCGCTTACTCTCGGTCAGGAATTTGGCGGATATGTGCAGATGCTTACCAACGGGCTTGAAAGAATAAACGCTGCACTTCCCCGGCTGTACGAACTCGCTCTTGGAGGAACAGCAGTGGGCACAGGATTAAATACACATCCCGATTTTGCAGTTAAGTCCGCAAAACATATAGCAGATATTACCGGTTTACCGTTCATCACTGCAAGAAATAAATTTGAAGCGCTTGCAACACACGATGCGCTTGTTGAGTTCAGCGGAGTTCTGAAGACACTTGCAGCTTCACTGATGAAAATTGCAAACGATATACGATTGCTCGGTTCAGGTCCACGCTGTGGTTTAGGTGAATTGAACCTTCCTGAGAATGAACCGGGTTCTTCGATTATGCCCGGGAAAGTAAACCCAACTCAGAGTGAAGCAATGACTATGGTTTGTGCACAGGTTTTCGGTAATGATGTTGCAGTTAATTTCGGCGGCGCCACGGGGCATTTTGAACTTAACGTTTTCAAGCCTGTTATTATTTTTAACGTGCTGAATTCCATAAGGTTAATTTCCGATGCGTGCGAAAGCTTTACTGATAACTGCGTGGTTGGGATTGAAGCAAATACTGCAAATATCAAAAAGCATCTGGAAAATTCTTTAATGCTGGTTACTGCGCTTAATCCGCACATTGGTTATGACAATGCAGCTAAAGCTGCAAAGAAGGCTCATAAAGAAAATAAGACTTTAAAAGAAACTGCCATCGAATTAGGACTGCTTACTGCAGAAAAATTTGACGAAGTGGTAAGACCTGAAAAGATGATAGGACCGAAGGCGTAACCGAGGTTGTTTTAGCGAGTCCCGACTGTACAGGGGGGAGAGGCAATTTTTAAATAGAATTATTGTTTAGAGGCTGACCAAAAAGTAAATTTTGCAAACAACTCTGAATTTATATGTCTGATTTCAGATTAAATTCAAATTCATCGTAGCACAGATTAGTAATCTGTGCTACATTTTGGTCAGCCTCTTACTATTTTAAAGCACTTCCTTCATTTTATTATTATTTTAGTGAAACAGAAATCAATTAAAAATAAGAATGACCAAAGAACAAAAGTTTTATAAAGCACTTCAGGATGTTTTTATAGGCGCCAAAATCGAAGGGCAGGGCGGCTTCATCAACCTGATGAGAATTAAATCCAAATACTACTCTCAGATTGAACAAATTCTTAAAAAAGATATTGATGACGCACTGAAAAAGCAGCCTAAGTTCAGAAACGAACTTTTTGATAAACTCTACTCTTTCTTTAACAGGTATTTTTCTGAAAGCGGTTCGATCTATTTCAACTCGACACCTTTCCATAACAATATTTATGAAAAAGTTTACACCGATGACCGGGATGTTGTTCTCTTCTGGAAAACACAGATGCTGTATTATGTTAAAACCGACCGCATCTTCAGAAGTATGCCTGTTGAATTTGACTCACTCAAATTTTACTTCGATGCTTCAACTATTGAAACGAAAAAAGCAAATGAAAAACGTTCTTTAATTTTTGAACTGAAAGAAGTGAAAGAAGGTACAATTGTATTTTCTGTTTTCTATTCTGAAAAAGGAAGGAAAACAAAAGCAGATGATATTCTTAAATCATTAAAGAAAAATGAAATAAAAATTTCAGAAGATGATCTTGAACGTGCTTTCAGAATTTTTGAAAAGCAAAGCGAAGTTGATTTCTTTATAAACAAAAACGCCAAAGCTTTTCTTCAGGAGCAATTTAAACTGTGGAGCTACCAGTATTTTTGGGAAGGCAGCAGCGAATGGAGCGCAGAAAGAGTTAATGAATTGCAGCTATTAAAAGATATTGCTTTTAAGATAATTGATTTCATCTCACAGTTTGAGGACGAGCTGGTTAAAATCTGGAACAAACCGAAGTTTGTTAAAAACAGCAACTATGTTATTACTTTAGACCGAATATGGAACACCCCGTCCTTCGGACACCCCTCTGAAAGAGGGGAATTTGAAACTCCTATATCTCCGGGAAAAACAAAATTTCCTAAATGGTATGAGTTGCCATTTAATCCGAAACTGAAAGAACGAGCCAAAGAATTAAGAAAAGCAGGAAACCTTGCTGAAGTATTATTCTAGAAACAAGTAAGAAATAAACAAATGGAAGGTTTGGATTTTGACAGACAAAAAATAATCGGGAATTACATAGTTGACTTCTTTTGTAAAGATTTGGGTTTTGTTGTTGAAATAGATGGAAGCAGCCACGATGACAAAGTCGTATATGATAAAGAAAGAGATGAATTTATAAATTCATTTAATATAGATATAATTCATTACAAAGATGAAGACATTAAAAATAATTTAAATGGAGTTGTTCAGCATCTTAAAGAATACATTTCACAGAGAAAACAAAAAATCGGAACACCCCGTCATTCTGACACCCCCCTGAAAAAGGGAATTACATACTCAACTCCACTAAAAAGGAGGGAAGGTTTAAAATATGATTCGGGCAATACAAATGCGCAGGGGAAGTATTCCCCTCTTATAGAGGGGCGAGGGGTGTTAAAAAACCTTCTAAGTCACCCCAACTTTCCCTCTCAACTTTCAGAATGGAAACAGCTTGGCTTCATCGCTGAAAACTTTATTGCAAATGATGTTGTTATTGAAGACCTTGAAGGTGAAAGACTAAACCCCAAATACCAGTTCCTTCCTGTTGATACAAAATTCTTCAAAGACCTTGAGCCGGAAATCCTCTCACTTTTTGATAACCTTGATGAATCGCTTAACGGCTGGCTGATAAAAAGCGAAAACTACCAGGCACTTAATACTTTGCTGCCAAAGTTTAAAGAAAAAGTGCAGACGATTTACATTGACCCGCCGTATAATACTGGGAAAGATGAATTTATGTATAAAGATAAATTTCAAGATTCATCTTGGCTAACATTATTAGAAAATAGGCTACAATTGGGTAAAAGTCTTTTAAGTGATGAGGGTGTAATTTTTATTAGTATTGATGATCGAGAACACTCTTTTCTTAATAATGTTTTAGTAAATCTTTTTGGGAAAAGTAATTTCATTAACAATATAATTTGGCAAAAAAAATTTTCCCCACAGAATGACGCTAAATGGTTTTCTGATAATCATGATTTTATAATTTGTTACGCAAAGAATAAGGAAAAATGGAAGCCTACTCTTCTTTTTAGAACAGCTAAACAAAATGAAAGGTATGAAAATCCAGATGATGATGCTCGGGGTCCTTGGATGTCAAGTGGTTTAGATGTAAAAACATACTCTAAAGAATATGATTATCCTATAACAACGCCATCAGGGCGTGTAGTTTATCCACCAAAAGGAAGATGTTGGAGGTGTAGTAAAAGTAGATTTGAAGAATTAGTAAAAGATAATAGAATATGGTTTGGTAAAAATGGTTATAATGTTCCAAGAATAAAACGATTTTTATCCGAAGTTAAAGAAGGAACAACACCGTTGACAATTTGGCTTCATCAGGAAGTTGGACATAATCAAGAATCTATTCAAGAATTAAAAAATCTTGGATTTGTCCATTCCTCACCAAAACCAGTAAGATTGTTGAAAAAAATTTTTCATATTGGAAGTCAAAAAAATTCAATCATACTTGATTTCTTTGCTGGTTCTGGAACCGCTGTCCAATCAGTTATGAATTTAAATTCTCAAGATAAAGGTAATAGAAAATTTATTATTGTGGATATGTCAGAAAATTTTGATGAAATAATTGTTCCAAGGGCTAAAAAGATTGCTTTTAGCTTCAATTGGAGAGATGGTAAACCAAAGGAGATAAGTGGAATTGGTATATTTTTCAAATACTACGAACTCGAGCAGTACGAAGGAACACTTGCAGGATGTAAATATGAGGACAGTGATTTGTTCTCTGTTCCCAACCGCTCACCATACCAGGAATATGTTTTCTTAAAGGACGAAAAACTACTCGATGCAATGGAGATAGATTACAAAAACAAAAAAGTAAATGTGGATTTGAGTAAGCTTTATGATAATATAGATATTGCAGAGACACTTTCTAATTTAACAGGTAAATGGATAAAGCAAGTCAAACCTGCCTTGCCGTCAGGCAGGAGTCAAAAAGAAAAAGTCAAAAGTGTTTTGTTTGAAGATGGAAGCGAAATTGATCTGGAGAATCTGGATTATAAGCTGATTAAACCATTAATTTGGTGGGAGTGAACTTAGTTTTATTCAATGATATTGAAAGAATAAGAGGTAAAAATGTTTAATAAAACTTTAGAGCATCTGTTTCCAGATGGTGCCAACTGGATAAAAGTTGATTTGCATTTGCATTCACCTTTTGTGCATTCATTTAAGCTTCCATCAGGAATAAACCTATCTTCTGATAAAGATATAAATAGATTAATTGATGAGTATGTAAAAAAGTTAAAAGAACAAGAGATAGAAATCTGTGCAATAACAGATTATCAGCAAATCAGAAAAGAATGGTTCGGTCCTTTTAAAAAAGCTGCTGCTGAAAATAACATTTTTGTCTTCCCCGGCGCTGAACTTTCTTTCACTTATGGTAAAGGGCTGCATATTTTATTGATATTTGAATATAAATCTGATGTTGAGACTATAAATCGATATATTCAATCATTACACAGAAATCCGCAGGAACCTTTAATCAATGCTGATAGAAGTCATATTGATATTCAATTAGAAAATAAAACGATTAGAGACGTTCTTATTGATATAAAAGAAAAGTTTGGAGCCTTAGTAATTTTTCCGCATCCGGAAGATAAAAATGGTTTGTTAAAGGAATTTCAACCTAAAGAAGCTGCTGAACTTCTGAAGTATGCAGATGCGATAGAATTTATAAGTGAGAACTCAAAAGAAAGACTAATCTCAACCGGAATTTTTGATAAAAAGAGTGTTGAAGAAAAGTTATCTATAATAGAAAATTCAGATCCTAAAAGTCTGGATGAAATTGGATGTAAAGTAAGAAATAATAAGAAAAGGTGTACCTATATAAAACTTAGCAATGCTTCTGTGAATGCTTTTCGAATTGCATTTCAGGATCCAGTATTAAGAGTTAATAGTTATGATAAACCAGAAAGCACATTTGATAAAATTACATCAATAACTATTGAGGGCAGTAGCTTTTTAAAAGATGTACAATTTCAATTTAATAAGGAACTAAATTCATTAATTGGTGGCAGAGGTGTTGGTAAATCAGCGCTTATAGAATCCATTCGATACTGTTTGGATTTGCCCGCTTATTCTGAAGAATCATTCAGAGAGGAATTTATTCAAAATGTTGTTGGAAGCGGGGGGAAAATTAATTTGGTATTTGAGAAGACCTTCGGAAATAAAGTTCAAACCTATAAAATTCAGCGAATCATTGGGAAACAACCAGTTGTTGAAGATAGAGACCTTAAACCCATTGAATTATATGAAGGAAAGCATCCTATTTTAATCGGGCAGAAAGAATTATATCATTTATCATCTAATAAGGCATTTCAACTTAATCTTATAGATGAACTTATTGGTGATGAAATAAAAAAAGAAACACAAAACTTTAAAAAACAAGTGATAAAGCTAGAAGAAAATGCTCGTCAATTGTTAAATCTTTACAGCAAAATATCTCAGAAAGAACAATATGAACAAGAGTTAAAAACACTTCTGGAACATATTAAAACTTTCGATAAGCTTGGTGTAGTTAAGAAGATGGAGCTAAATACAGCCTTAAATGATGATGATGATAGATTAAAAGGTGTAACAAATAAAATTTTCTCAGAAAGTAAAGTTGTAGAAAACAGTTTCGCACATTTGATTGAATTATTAGAAAATTCAAAGACATCTTTATTAAAAGCTAAAAGCTCTGAAAAGAAAATTCTAATAGAGGCATCAAAAATAGTTGAAGAACTAAAAAAGGAAGTACTAAAGAAACAAGAAGAATTGAGCGGCATATTAAAAACCTATTCTAAGCAATTGAATGATGTATTAGCAAATTGGGATAACACAAAAGTTAAATATGATCATGAAATTTCTATTATAAAGAGGCAACTTTCAGAACAAGGACTTTCACCTGATAAATATGAGAATTTAAATAAACAAAAAAATCGACTTGAACCACTGTTAAAAGAATTTTCCAAATTGGAAGAACAAATAAATGGATTATTTAGGGATAGAGTGAAATTCAAAAAAGAATTACAAGACAGTCGCCATCAAATGTTTAATGTAAGAAAGAGAATGGTTGACCAAATAAATAAAAAGTTGTCTGGTAGAGTAAAATTAGAAGTAAGTTATGAAACTAATAAAGAAAAATTTAAAGAGGGATTTAGAAACATTACATACGGCTCAAAAGTATCAGGTGGTGTTATTGATAGTATTATAGAGAAAGAGAATCTAACGGTTGATGGTTTATTACTTTCTGAAATAATTTCTTCAGGTAAAAGCAAATTGCAGGAAACATTTGGTTTGACAGAGGCAATGACAAATAAATTATTTGATTGGTTCCAGGATAAAGAAAAATTGTTTGAATTGGAAAAATTATTTCCTGAAGATAGAATATCTATATTTTTGAAAATTGATAATGACTATAAAGAGTTTGATAAATTATCAGCTGGGCAAAAAGCAACAGCACTTTTAATCTTATTGTTTACACAAGAAGATAGAATTTTAATAATAGATCAACCTGAAGAGGATCTTGATAACAGATTTATATTCGACGATGTTGTTTCCATTTTACGAAGTTTGAAGGGAAAACGTCAAATAATACTTGCTACACATAACGCAAATATTCCCGTCTTGGGAGATTCTGAGCAAATTTTTGTTCTTGAAGCAGATAATGAAAAAGGTTGTGTATTAGCTAATGATGGTTCGATAGATAATAAATCTATAACCGAGAATATTAAAAATATTATGGAAGGCGGAGAAGAAGCATTCCGAATGAGAATTGAAAAATATGGAGTTAAAATATGACAGAATTAGAATTGAAGGAATTAATCAGCAAGGGAGAAGGATTTCACTTAGAGTTTAAAGAAGAAACAGTCTCAAATGAGACTATTAAAAAAACTATAGTTTGTTTTGCAAATACGAACGGTGGTAAAATACTTATTGGTGTAAACAACGATGGAACTATAGTTGGAGTTACAAATCCTGATGCAAAGATGCTTAACATCGAAAATTTAGCTTATAACAATTGCGAACCCCCAATAACAATACTTCAAGAAACAGTTGTTTCAGAAGGTAAAACGGTTATTGTTGTAAATATTCCAAAAGGTTCCCAAAGACCATACAGAACAAATGATGGTAAATACTATATACGTTCAACCAATCGTTGCAGAGATGCATCAAGGGAGGAATTATTAAGAATTTTTCAAAGTGCCGAAGCAATTAGCTATGATGAGCTTTCTATTAATAGAGCTTCAATAAATGATTTATCATTAAACTCTTTTGTGACATTTCTTAGAGAAAAACTTCAAATTAAAATTGAAGAAACAGATTCTGATGAAATACAAACATATCTAATGAATCTTAATTTAGTAAATAAAGATAAAATTCCGACAATTACAGGTTTATTATTCTTTGGAAAGAATCCACAAAGATTTTTAACTGAAGCAAGGATAATATGTGGCAATATTGATGATATAGATTTAGCAACGCCTCCCTCAGATAGAAAAGAAATTTTGGGAACAATTCCCGAAATGATAGAAAATACAGAAAAATTTTTAAAGCTTCATTTAAAACAAAGGCATATCATTCAGGGCTTTAAACCTGAAGTTGAATTTGAGTTGCCCATTGTTGCAATCAGAGAAGCAATCGTTAATGCAATAGCTCACAGAGATTATACTCTTAATTCTGCGATAAGAATAATTATATATACAAATAGAATAGAAATTAGAAGCCCTGGTAAATTACCTAATACAGTAACTTTAGAAAGTATGAAGATAGGTACACATTACTTGAGGAATTCACATATTTATTCTATGTTACTAAAATTGGGTTTTGTTACTGATTTTGGTAGTGGAGTTAGTAGAATGATTAAAGTGATTAAATCTCATACAGATATGGATGTGGAATTTAATTTAACAGAGTCTGAATTTACTGTTATTATACCCAGACCTCTTAAAAAAACTTAAATTATGAATCTCATCCTCCAAAACATAATAGAAGACATTTCAAAAGATTCTCTTCCTGTTCAATGGCAGAACTTTGAGTTAAAGAGATTTTCATTAAATAAATCTCTGTTTGAATTTCAGGAGAAATCTCTCGAAAATGCTGTCAAAGCAATGTGGCTGTTTTTTGAAAAGCTTAATGGGGAGAAAAAAGAATTATATAATCAATACAAGACTAACGGGCTTTCAGAGAATTTTGATTACGATTTAACAAAACGGGAGGGGAAGAAAACATCAAAATATTTGTTTGAGTATGAAAACAATTACCCGGTGATTGATAACAAAATCTCATTCGAACATTTCATAAACCGGATGAGTTTCTGGATGGCTACCGGTTCTGGAAAAACACTTGTAATTGTAAAGTTAATTGAAATACTTGGTAGATTAATTATAGAAAAACAAATTCCTCAGAAAGATATTTTATTTCTTGCACACCGAGAAGATCTGCTTGATCAGTTCAAATTGCACATTGATGAATATAATTCATTTAACTTCTCAACAAGGATTAACCTCAAAAACCTGAAAGAATATAATCAGGTGAAGAGAGAATCATCACTTTTTGCTAATAATGAAACAACTGTTTTCTATTACAAATCAGATTTATTTTCTGATGAAACAAAAGAAAAGCAAATAAACTTTAGGAATTATGATAATAACGGTAATTGGTATATACTTTTAGATGAAGCTCATAAAGGAGACAGAGAAGAAAGTATCCGCCAGGTTATGTTTTCAATCCTTTCCAGAAATGGTTTTTTATTCAATTTCTCTGCAACGTTTACTGATCCGCGGGATTATGCAACTTGTGTCTTTAACTTTAACCTCGCAAAATATGTTGAAGAAGGATATGGAAAACATATTTATGTATCAGAGGCAGATATTTCTGCTTTCCGGGATGATGATGACTTTTCAGATATTGATAAACAAAAAATTGTACTAAAGAACTTGATTCTCTTAACCGCACTTCATAAAAGTAAAAAACTGATACGGCAAGTAAATACTTCATTATTTCATCTGCCAATGCTCTTAACATTGGTTAATTCAGTTAACACCGAAGATTCAGATTTGCAATTATTTTTTATTGAGATTGAGAAAATTGCTTCCGGAAAATTTAACAAGAGATTGTTTGAAGATGCTAAAAAGGAAATTATAAAGGAATTTAATGGTGAGTTCAGATATTTATTTGAAGAAGATTTAAAAGTAACACTGGACAATGGTTTAATTGATAGTCTTACTTATAAAGATATCTGTGAAAAAATCTTTCATTCAAAATCATCAGGTAAGATTGAAGTATTAAAAATTCCTGGCAACCGAAGTGAACTTATTTTCAAACTAACCACAGCCGATAGTCCGTTTGCTTTAATTAAGATTGGCGATATTTCGAATTGGTTAAAAGAAAAACTAACCGGATATGAGATAAATGAAAGCTTTGATAACGAGAGTTATTTTAAGAAACTGAATGAAGATGATTCTTCAATAAATATTCTTATGGGTTCCAGAACATTTTATGAAGGTTGGGATTCAAACCGTCCAAATATTGTTTTGTTTATAAATATTGGAGTTGGAACTGATGCAAAGAAATTTGTTCTTCAATCAATTGGCAGAGGTGTGCGTATTGAGCCCCTCAAGAACAAAAGAAAAAGATTGTTAAATCTTATTAATTCACAGGAAATAAATTTTGAAAATCATCCGTCAAATAAAGATATACTTCCCATTGAATCTCTCTACATTTTTGGAACAAGAGCCGGTAATCTTAAAGAAATAATAAAAACACTTAAAGAAGAAAAAGATGAAATTGAAATCGGCGGCCTATTTGAAATAAATAAAGAGATTGAGGGAAAAGTATTATTGATTCCTCAATATAAAAACACTGAAAAACTTTATGCTGAAGATAGTGCTGTTTCAAAATATGATCTTAGCCAGGAAGACTACCTATTGACAAAAAGATATTTTGAATTTATCTTTCCTAGAATTGCTGTTTCAAAATACGAAGTCAATCTCAATAGTCTTGTTTTGTTAACTGAATCATTAAATAAACCTGATGAATATTTCTCTTTTGATCATAATGGAAGTTATTATCAGCCCGAAATTCAACTCAATCGTCTTTCAAAATATTTTGAAATTAAAACAAGGGAGCTTGAAAGATTCAAGTTCCTTGAGAATGAAATAGTTCATTTTAAGAAGATAAGAGTAAACACTAAAGAAAAATTGTATGAACTGAGAGAAAAGATTGAGAGAGTAAAAAATTATAAGGATAAAAACAGAGTTTTAGAACAATTAAAGATTGATTTCAACGCTCACAAGGATTTAGACAATTATACTCTGGCTGTTCAAAAAACAGAGAAAGATTACCAAAAAGAAGAAGAGATTACTTTCAACGGTAAAATGATTAAAATCAAATACGCTCATCATCATTATTACATTCCTATAATAGTTTCAGACTCTGAAAAATTAAGCTATCTAACTCACGTAATTAAAGTACCCAGCGAAGTCAGGTTTTTAGAAAATCTTGAAAGATATCTTCAAAAAGATGATAATAATTTTAAACAATATGATTGGTGGATGTTCAGCAAATTAGATGAATCACTTGATGATATTTACATACCATATTATAATCCCAAGGAAAACACTATCTCCAGGTACAAACCTGACTTTATCTTTTGGCTGCAAAAAGGGAATGAATACAAAATTATTTTTATTGATCCGAAAGGGACTGAGTTTACCGCTTATCAGCATAAAGTTGATGGATTTAAAAGAGTATTCGAAAACAAACAATCACTTCATCAGGAATTATCTGTAACGGTTGAGTTGAAATTGTTTACCAAAGATAATGCAAAAGTTCCACAAGGATATAGGGATAATTGGGTTGATAGTGTTGATGGCTTATTCACTGTTACTAAGAGATGATTTTATTATTTATGCAATTGTTACATTATTGAATTTAAAATTGTACTGAAATGAATAACTGGGACGGAATAATATCGCTGCTTATTGCGTGCATGGAATTTCTCCTGCTTGCAAACCTGATGTTCTTTTCTGAAAAGAACAAAACGAACGTGATTGCTATGTTCACTATTCTTGTGCTTGCTCTATATCAATCTTTTGAATATGCTATATGCGGATTGGAATATAATTCCTCGTTTATGGCTTACCTCGCTTTTGCGGATATTTCACTACTGCCGCCGCTTAATTTGATACTTGTATTATCTCTTTTATTCAGAATAAATAAAAAGTTTTATTTGCTTTTTCTGCCGGCGGCATTTTTTATAATTTATTATGCAGTTGTGATTGAACAATTTGAAGTTGTAAGATGCACTGTGGTATATGCAACGTATAATTATCCGCTTGGTGATTTGTATGGTTTCTTCTATTATATGCCTATTCTTATTTCTTTTTTAATTCTTTTAAAAAAGAGAGAAGCTCTTGACAAAAAACAATTTTACAGATTGTTAATTGCTCACCTGTTTATAACTATACCTGTTGCTGTCGGATTTACCCTGCTGTATCTCGGCTTTCCGACTTTGATTGCAAGTATGGAAAGTATACTCTGCAAGTTTGCATTCGGTTATGCAATTTGTCTTGCTCTGTTTATTCTTAATAACAAATCAGGAACAGATGAACGAAACCATACTTAATATTTACCTCGTAATTAATGACGGAAAGGTTGTTGAATTCAAAGCAGTCGCATACGAAATGGAAGGCGGGGACGACAGGAAAATTGAATTTCTGAAAAACAAAGCTCTGGAGGATTATATACGCAGCTATCACTTCGATGCACCCCGAAATAAGTATGGAGAGTTCATGCCCTATAAAAAATTTGCAAGGCTCGAACAGCAGGGCAAACAATTTCAGTTATTCGAAGAGATGTTTGCTGAGTTTAAAGTTCCCGAAAATCCTCTCATTTGTGTTACTCCCGTTGTAGACGGGAAGATTTTAGCGGGTTATTTATAATCATGCTTTATTTATTACCACATCAATTAATATCTTGAATAGTAAGACACATAGAAATAACAGCAAAAATTTATAAGTTTGTCCGGTAAGCTGAAATTCTTAAGAAAATTTAAAATGAAAAGATCTATAAACATATCATCAATAATTATTATTATCATTTTTTCAATAAACTTCAGAGGCAGTGCATTGTTTATCAGCGATATGTCAAAACAAAAGCTCACCAAAAGTCAAATTGAATTTCTCAAGCATTATCATGATCTCGATCAATATTACTCCGATAAAAAATTAGGAGCGTTTGTTGAAAACGGGAATACATACTTCAGGCTTTTCACTCCAAATGCAAAAAAGGTTGAATTGGTTTTGTTCAATCATTACAGCGATGAATCCGGAAAACATTATGAAATGATTCGTGATGAAAATGCAGTATGGGAAATAAAGATTGAAGGCGAGCTATACGGTTCATATTATGCTTTTAATGTTTATCATAAAGGTCCTGATAAAAATTCCGGAGTGATCTGTCTTGATCCTTACGCGAGAGCTGTTGCCACATACAATACATATTTAAGTCCCCGAAAAGGAATAGTAATTAAAGACGGTGATTACGATTGGGAAGGTGATGAATGGATACAAAGAGATTGGCGCGATTTGATTATTTATGAGATGCACATTCGCGATATGACTGCACATCCTTCTTCAGGCGCTAAACATCCCGGCACTTATAAAGGCTTAACAGAGAAAGGAATTACCGGCGGAATTGACTACATAAAAAATCTTGGCGTTAATACAATTGAGCTTTTGCCCGCACAGGAATTTGCTAACATTGAAATTCCTTACAGAGATTCTGCTGCCGGCAGATTGAATACATGGAATCCTTACGAAAGAAATCACTGGGGTTATATGACCGCTGCATTCTTTGCACCCGAAGCTTATTACAGCGAAAACTGGCATCATTACAAAACAAATGTGTGGATGGGAACTTCAGGCAGGCAGGTTAATGCCTTTAAGGATATGGTCAAAGCATTTCATAAAGAAGGTATCGCAGTAATAATGGATGTTGTTTATAATCATATTTCGGAATATGAATTCGGTAATCTTAAAGAGATTGATAAAGAATATTATTTCAGACTTGATGCAAACGGTAATTTTATTTCCGAAAGCTTTTGCGGTAACGACTTCAAAACTGAACGCCCGATGGCAAGAAGAATGATAGTAGAGAGTGTGCTGTACTGGATGAAAGAATATCATATTGACGGATTCAGATTTGATCTCGGCAAACTAATAGACTGGGAAACCGTTGAAGAAATAATTCGCCAGGCGCAGATGATAAACCCTGATGTTATCATTGTTTGTGAACCCTGGGGCGGCGGATACGATCCGATGGGATTTTCTGTAAGAGGATGGGGAAGCTGGAATGATCAGATCCGAAATGGTATTAAAGGTGAAAATCCGGTTAACGGACACGGATGGATTTTCGGTAAATGGTATGGAAACAATAATCCCGGCAGAATTAAAAGCTATGTAAACGGAACTCTTATAAGAGATAAACATGGACTTTTTCAGAAGAAAGAACATTCGGTAAATTATCTTGAAAGTCATGATGGTTATACTTTGGGTGACTTCATCCGCATTGGATTGGGCGATGTTAAGGCCGATGAGGTAATAAAAAATCCGGATAAGCATGTTAAGCTTACCCCCCGGCAGCTAAAGCTGAACAAACTTGCTGCGCTGTTTCTATTCACTTCACAGGGAATAACTATGATCCATTCGGGTCAGGAGTTTGCACGCAGCAAGGTTATTCATTCCGAAAAAGGAATTGATGATAAACACAGAGGGATGCTTGATCATAATTCATACAATAAAGACAACGAAACAAACTACATCAATTACAATCATGCAGAAATAAATTCCGAACTTCTTGATTACTACAAGGGACTTATTGAATTACGAAATACATACTCATCCTTTCGGCGTGCTGATTATGAAGAGATTAGTTTTATAATTGAAAAGAGTAATGACTTTGCACTGGGTTATGAAATCAATCATAATGATGAACATTTTATTGTATTATTTAACGCCGATCCCAAAAAAGAAAAAATATTTTATTTGCCGGAAGGTAAATGGGAAGTGCTTGTGAATTCTGAACGATCCGGCATTATACCGCTTGATGAGGTCAGTTCAGAGATTAAACTTAAACCATCTGAAGGCTTTGTATTGAAAAAGAATGCGCTCTGAAATTAAGTCACAGCTTCCTTGCAATTACAAATATGAATTCAGATTGATGCATGATTTTTACGGGAATACTGCAAACACACACTTGCAGCTCTGTTCCTGACGGCACAAAAATATATGCAGCGGATAAGTTACTTCCCTAAGAAAGGATCATACTATTTCAGATATTTCAACTTTACCAGCGTTTAACTTTTTCGGGGTCAAACTGCACTAACCCGATAGCTCTGCCTCTGTTTCTAATTATGACAGGAATTGACAGGAGCGCCTCATCAGCGTTATCAGTTTCGATCATTGCATATCCAGTGTGGTCGCCGGATTTACATCCCCACCAAAAATGTGTGAGGTATCCGATGGCGAGGGTTTGTTTTACAACCATTGTACACTCTGCATGTGTGTGTGGAGAAATTATCATGAATTGCTGCATAGCATGTTCCTGTTATTGTTTTGTGAATATTAAAAAGTTTTTTTTGAATTGTTTACATCTGATCAAGATATTTTCGTACGAACCTGATCGCCATTGCACCTTCACCCACGGCTGAAGAAATACCGGTTAATGCCATATCTGTCCAAAACAATTTTTTTATTTCGTCCCTACGAGACTGTCTGTCGAATTTATCTATAAATATTCAGTCCCGACAGTAGTCGGGACTCTTTATTGTCTTAATATTAAAATTTAATGGTTATTTGTCCCGTCAGTAGGGGCGTTCAATTGAACGCCCCTACTTTACCTAGTGGATCAAATCCCGTTAGGGACGAAATAAGGATCCATTTTAAACTGCATAAAATTCATCGGAAATTTAAGTGTCTTTCAAATTTAATTGGATATTTAAAAAATATTTTGGACAGCACTGGTTTTTACTATCAACTCGCCATCCTCATATTCCATTCCTGATGAATGATCTAATATCCACTGTAAATGCTCATCAGGCAAATCACTCAGGGCTACGTTCTTTTTTAATTCTTCAATTGTTATAGGCTGCATTAAGCGATGTGTTTTTGTTTTGAAAGCAGGTCAAAATAATTTCTGACTATCAACTAAATCTTTCAGCGTAAGATTGCTATAGAATTATTTATAGTTCAAGTTATACCGGCAATTTGATAAAAGAAGTAAGAGATTGTTTGAAGAAGACTACTGCATAAAAATAACTCTTTCCGGACTTACAAAGCAACCCAAGTTCAAAATTTTTCAGGGGATCAGATTGGGCATATCGGGCTTATCAACTTAAAACTCACTTGTCTTGAACAAATTGATGAAAAAAGCTGAAGCCGTTTTTAATTCATCCGGCTGCGAACTGAAGATCATTACTTTTAATATCATAAGCAAAAAAGGAGAAAGTTATATAATCACTTCCAAACTGGATTATTCAGCTTTATTCAAAATTTTTTATGAAAGCAAAATTATGATACACGCTGCTATCAGGAAACTTTATGTTAGCAAATATAAAATACTGTTAATAAGCGGGGAACAGGAAGTAAGAAAAATTTTGAGGAATGGAATTGTTCAAAGAAATCCGGTGGGGTTTAGTACATCAATTTGCTGCCATTCCCCTCTTAAGGGATTTTTCTACAGCCTGTTTAAAGTTGCTGAGGTTAACGGGCTTCTGAAATACATATTCAACTCCAAGCTGATTGTAATCATAGATAGCCTGCCTGTCGAGCTCGCTGCTTAAAATAATAATAGGCGGTTTTCCTTTTATATCAGACTTCTTTATTGACATTAGTAATTCATATCCGTTCATTACAGGCATAAGATGATCGGTAATAACAAGCGCCGGCGGAGATTGAGTAATTTTTTCCAGGGCTTCCTTTCCGTTTGATGCAACCTCTACATCGTAATCCGGTGTAATGTTCTTAAGTATTTTTGAGTAGAGTAACCGGTCGGTCTTGCTGTCATCCACAAGAAGAATATGTGCAGAGGCAACAGGTAAAGTAAATATGAAATCAGAACCTTTTCCTAATTCACTTTCAACGTAAATATTTCCACCATGCTTCAGAATAATTTCCTGAACAAGTGATAATCCAAGCCCGCTGCCTTTTTCACCTTCAGTTCCTTCCGAAGTGAACTTTACGTCAACCCCAAAAAGCTTTTTGATATTTTCAGGTTTAATACCGGTTCCATTGTCTTTTACAGAAAACTCGATGAACCTTCCATCATCAGAGCGCCTTGCACTTATAACGATTTTACCACCGCGCGGTGTAAATTTAATTGCGTTTGAAACGAGATTATTAAACACCTGATTTACCAGGCTCTTATCAACAAAGACATAAATATCTGAAACGACTTCCGTTACCAGCTCAATATTTTTCTGAAATGCAGCACCGGATAACATCTTATGACAATTTTCAATCATTGATAATGCATCAACTTTTTCCGGTTCAAACCGGACTTTACCGGTTTGCAGGCGGGTCCAGTCGAGCAGTGAGTTAACCAGCGCAAGCATTGATTTTGATGATTCGCGGATAAATTCGATGTATTGAGTTTTTTCTTTTTCGGTAAGTTCTTCATCGCTGAGCAACAAATCTGTAAACCCGAGAATTGAACTGAATGGTGTGCGCAAGTCATGAGATACAATTGAAATGAACCTGTCTTTGGTCTCATTTAGTTTTACAAGATCATTAGTTGACGCTTTAAGTTCTTCCTCGGCTTTCTTTCGCAAAGTTATATCGCTTACAAGACCATATATTTTTTGTATTTCTCCCTGTGCATTTCTTACGAGGTTCATTTTATTTCTGACCCAAACAATATTACCGTGCTGATTAATTATTCTGAATTCAAACTCTTCAGATAACTGTATCCTGCTTTTAAGAATATTTTTAATCCTCTTCTTTACGAACGAGAAATCATCAGGGTATACAATCTGCAGGAACAGCCTTGAATCGCTCAGAAAATCTGCCTGAGAATAGCCTGTGATCTTCTCAACGGAAGAGGTATAAAAAACCGGTCTTAACTTTCCATCAGTCCTTTCGAAAGTATAAAGGAAATCGTCAATGTTTTCGGTAATGTTGCGGTACTTCTCTTCAGAATCCCGTATTGCCTGCTGAGCACGTTTCCGTTCTGTAACATCTCTTACAACCATAACAATGTATAACTTAGCATCGCTCTCGAAAGAAGAAACAGACATTTCAGTAAAAATGCCTATACCGTCTTTTCTTCTGCCCAGGAACTCAAATCTTCCCGGCAGATCCTTCTTTTGCTCGATCCACTGCAGGTATTCAGCTACTTTCAGAACATCATTA
Source organism: Ignavibacteria bacterium (assembly GCA_037447335.1). Classification (GTDB taxonomy): domain Bacteria; phylum Bacteroidota; class Ignavibacteria; order Ignavibacteriales; family Ignavibacteriaceae; genus JBBIGV01. Next base: position 79,387 of record JBBIGV010000003.1, read on the forward strand.
TTTGATACAAGATCAAGTAAATCTTTTCCTTTAAGTTCTTCACCTTTTGCGTAGCCAAAAATATCTGCAAAGTTATGATTGCAAAGAACGAGCTTTCCTTCCAGACAAACTGCTATACCATCCTGTGCAGCTTCAAAAAGTGAACGGAAAATTCTTAAATCTTTTTCAAATGTTTTTTTGTCAGTCAGATCAATAAGGAAGCAGTTGTAAGATTTCAGTCTTCGTGCATCGTCAAATATCGGGGAGAAAGATGCCATCAGGTTCACAATTTTACCTGTTCGTGTAACAAACGGCAGTTCTATTGCTGAAACACGTTTCTCGAGAACTGAGTGAAAATTAAATTTGTTTTTCTCAAGGTAAGAAGGAAGAGCTAATGATAATAATTCCTTACCGATCAATTCCTCACGGGAATATTTTAAAGTTGCAGTAAAAGCAGGGTTTACATATTGAATATTTCCTTCAAGATCAAGATTACATATCAGCTCTTCCGATTGTGCAATCATTGCTCTGAATTTTTCTTCTGAAAGCTTTAATTCCTTTTCCTTGTTTGCACGTTCGGTAATAATTTTGATGAGGATGAAGACAGAATCAGAAACGGGGATGGAAACAAATTTTAGTTCAAGTACTTCGCTGCTGCTCTTACCCTCATAGTTTATCACGGTCGCACGCGGACTTTTTGCCGAAAGTTCATTTTTGATTTTAATAAAAAACTTTTCATCAAATAAATTAAGCGATGAGCCTGCAAAACTTCCTTTGCTTTCTGTAAGCAGGCTGCCGAAAAGTTTTTCGGCTTGCTTGTCCCAGCTTTTTATATTACCACTTATATCAAGTTCAATAAAAGCATCTGAGGTGGATTCAAACAAAGCCTTTAGCTTCAGTAAATCATCCAGTTCAGCATTAAGCTTATTTTTTTCTTTCAGGTCTTCGGTAACATTCTTAAATATATAGAATATTAATTCGGTTCTGCCGTGACCTGCGGAGTGAATTGATATATCGCATCTGAAGTATTGCTCTTCACTTTCTACAGAACGTTTTACAATTAATTGTTCAAAAGACTTGTGCTGAATAACGGAAACAGTTTTTTCAATCAGAAATTTAGCTTGTTCCTTTTCAAACAACTCTAAAATGCTCTTCCGGGTAAGCTGATCGGGAGATACTCCTAAAGTATTTATTGATCTTAATGTGAAGTGTACTATGTTGCCGTCGATGTCAGTTATAATAACAGCATCGGCAAATTGATTAACTATTTTATCTTCAAGGAAATATTTAAGCTCGGTTTCCTGTTTTGCAGATGCAAGAACTTTAATGTCTTCAACTATGAGAATTCCGCCTGAAAATTTTCCTTCCTTAAAAAGCGGGGTGCCCTTAACCAAGAGGGTAATCGTATTACCTTCAAGGGTCTTAACATTCTTCAATTCCTTTTCGAATGCATAGCCCTCTCCAAGCGCTTCAAGTTCAGCGCTAATGTCGTTACCGGGGAATAGCTGCTTCTCGCGAAGATTTAATCCAGGCAGGGATGAATATTCAAAATTGTAAAGAATACCAAATTTTATAAAACTATCGTTAACAAAATTAATTGACCATTCTTCACTAAAAGTAAGAATACCAACCGGCGCTTGATCTAAGATCGCTGAAAGGTAACCATCACGGTTATCAAACCTGAAAAAGTCCTGATTTATCTGCATTTTCTTTCAATTGCCCTCATAGCAGTATTTTGCAGCAAGTTTAATGCAAATTATTAATTAAAAATTTTAATTATCTGCATTTCCTATCGTATAATAGGGTGAAAAAATTGAACTCGACACAAACTCCGTAAGTGTTTCGATTGCAAGCAATTACGAGCAGAGCAGGAGTGAAGTGAATTAAACAATGCCGGAAATCGAAAATAATTTAACGTCCATGAACCTTTCAAAAATAATCCTGTCTCAAATTATTATTGTAATTTGAGAACGCAGGTTCATTCGTATCAATTAGAGAATTTATTTATTTGCAAATAATTTAGTGTTTTTTAATGAAGAAAAACATACCGGATTAAAGCTTGAATGACTGCTCTTTCCAAACGGACAGGTTAAATTTTTTAGATTAATAAGATACCCTATACAAGGTTAATTCTTATGTCATTCTGAACTTGCCCGGAATCCATTCTTGTTAAGTTTTTTAGATGCTGAAATAATCCGCCGAGTCGGACAGCATGACAAATGCGTAAGGTGAGTTAATAAAAATGTTTCCGGGCTTTGTTTTCGGATAGGATTAGTAAATCTGAAATGTCAAGTAATAATTGGAGATACTTTCAAACATCAAAACTCATATTTGCAACTCAGCCTAACAAATCCGCAAGCGGCACAGACATCAGCATTTCTTCAGGTTATTTTTTGTAAACACTACTGCCGGTTGAACAATACTGGTAATGCAAACAAAATTGTTCCTGCAAAAAAGACAGCCGTGAGAATATGAACTTTGTAATTATTTGTTTTTAAAAATACAAACTGCTGAATTGCCCGGATTAACCAGAATAAAGAAGTTCCGATCAGAAACCAACTACCCAATTTAGTTGTTAGTAATTCAGTCGGAAATACAAAGCAAATAACTGCCGTAAAAATAAAGTAGTAACTTATCTGAACATTAAGTATTTGCATTATTCCTTTGTTCACAAAGCCTGATTTTGGTAATTCAACATTCCAGTTAAACAATTTCCAAAATCCAAAATGAAAAATTGCAAATGCAATGTTATATAATCCACAGACAAATATGATTGTTTCCATTAAGTTAAAATTTTAAGCCGTAGCTGCCAGCATTACTAACTGCTATATTCTTGTTTGGTTATCCCAATCTGCTTTTTAGGCTATGAAGTTCATCGGTTAATCCCAGCGGGAACCGATCTCCAAATATTTTAAAGTATTCTGTAATGCTTTCGGCTTCTTTCTTCCAATCTTCATTTTTGATTGTCAGGATTTCGTTAATGTCATCGTAAGAAAGATCTAAGCCGGATAAATCAATTGCATTCTTAGCGGGCAAAAATCCAATGGGCGATTCGATAGCATTTTCGCTGTTGTTTGTTCGTTCGAATATCCATTTGAGTACACGAATATTATCACCGAATCCCGGCCAAATGAATCTTCCGTTGTTATCCTTTCTGAACCAGTTGACGTAGAAGATTTTTGGGAGTTGGTCAGGGTTTGAACCATTACCAATGTTTAACCAGTGATTAAAATAATCACCCATATTATATCCACAGAATGGAAGCATAGCAAAAGGGTCGTGGCGAAGTTTTCCAAGATCACCAACGGCAGCAGCAGTTTTTTCCGATGCTGCTGTAGCTCCCATAAAAGTTCCGTGCTGCCAGTTGAATGCCTGATAAACAAGCGGGACAACACTTTCTCTTCTTCCACCAAAAATTATTGCCGATATAGGAACTCCCTGAGGGTCTTCCCATTTCGGGTCCATTACCGGGCATTGATTAGCCGGCACGGTGTATCTTGAATTGGGATGGGCGGCTTTTTCCTCAGATGAAGGCGTCCAATCATTACCAAGCCAGTTGATTAATTTTTTAGGAGGCTCTTCAGATAATTCTTCCCACCAGACATCACCTTCGTGAGTGATGGCGACGTTAGTGAACAACGAATTCTTGTACAAAGCAGCAAGAGCATTGTAATTTGTTTTTGGAGAGGTGCCGGGTGCAACTCCAAAAAATCCGGCTTCAGGATTTATAGCATAAAGTCTGCCGTCATTACCAAATTTCATCCAGGCAATATCATCACCAACGGTTTCAACTTTCCATCCCGGTAAAGAAGGTGTTAGCATAGCAAGATTAGTTTTGCCGCACGCACTTGGAAATGCAGCGGCAAAATATTTTTTCTTTCCTTCGGGAGATGTTACTCCAACAATCAACATATGTTCGGCGAGCCACCCTTCTTCTTTAGCCATGTAAGAAGCAATTCTTAGCGCAAAACATTTTTTCCCGAGCAGTGCGTTGCCGCCATAACCGCTTCCGAATGACCAGATGGTTCTTTCTTCCGGGAAATGGACAATGTATTTTTTATTATTGCAGGGCCATGGCACATCATCAGAAGGGTTAATTATTGGTTTACCGACAGAATGCAGGCAATAAACAAAGTCATCATCGCCCAAAACTTCAAGAACTTTTTTACCCATTCTTGTCATAATTTTCATGCTGCATACAACATAGGGCGAATCGGTTAGCTGTACCCCAATATGTGAAATATTAGAACCGAGCGGACCCATGCTGAAAGGTATCACATACATAGTTCTGCCGTGCATACAACCGTCAAATAATGCTGTTAATGTTTGTTTCATAACCGCGGGGTCTTCCCAATTGTTTGTAGGACCTGCATCATCTTTATTTTGAGTACAGATAAAGGTGCGGTCTTCTACTCTCGCCACGTCGGAAGGATCAGACAAAGCGGCGTAGCTGCCGGGTCTGAGTTTTTCATTTAATTTTATGAATGTTCCTTTTTCTACAAGCAAAGAAGCTAACTTATCGTACTCCTCTTGTGAACCGTCGCACCAGTGCACAGAGTCGGGCTTGCACAATTGAACCATTTGATTTACCCAGTCTATAAGTTTTCTGTTAGTTGTCATATGTCACCTTTAATTTTTATAAAGATAGATATCCCTTGACACATTGGACATCTGAGTTTGAATTCCGTTAGAAGTGGTTGATTAGAACGGAATTACAACTTTATGAAAGCATTCGCGCGTTCTATTCATAATTCTGATGCAAAAAATAAGTAAATAAAGTAAAGCATTCAAATAATGAATTTAAATGCGAAGCCAAAAACCCTGCCCTTTGCTCTAAACTTATTTTACCGGGAAGAAATAGCAATAATTTTGCTAAATTTCCTTTGAAAAAATTAATGAATATATGTTAGTTGTTTTTGTTCAAAAGCTGGGCAGCAAAGCCATGAACCTGTTCGAGGAGATCGGGCAGGTTTCAATTCTTTTGTGGGGTATAATTAAAAGTTTCAGGATGATCCCCAGAAGCCGGAAGATAATTTTTTATCAGATGGAACATATAGGCGTAAACTCGCTGCCGCTCGTTATTATCATTGCTTTATTTACAGGTGCTGTTGCAGCCTGGCAGGCAGCCTACCAGTTGAAGGGAATTGCACCGTTGTCTTTTTTAGGGGGAGCAACAAGCCGGGCAATAATTACAGAACTTGGTCCGGTTCTTACAGGAATCGTAATTGCAGGACGAGTCGGCGCTTCTATTGCTGCTGAACTTGGAACGATGAAAGTTACCGAGCAGATAGATGCACTTGAAACAATGGCAATCAGCCCTATTCGTTACCTTGCAATGCCGCGTTTTCTTGCGGCAGTTACAATGATGCCTGTTCTGGTCATATTCGCGAATGTGATTGCGGTTGCCGGCGCTTTCATAGTCTCAAATTATTTTCTTGGAGTATCATTTGCAGTTTTTTTTGAATCTGTAAAGAAGTTCTTTTTATTTTCGGACCTGATTGCCGGATTGATCAAAACAGTTTTCTTTGGTGCTGTAACCTCCCTGCTTGGATGTCATATCGGCTTCAGAACGGAAGGAGGTGCTGAAGGTGTTGGTCTTTCCACAATACGATCATTCGTTCTTTCGGCCGCTTTGATTCTCATCCTCGACTATCTTCTCTGGATGCTGCTGTTCGGTTAATAATTTTTCGATGGAATATCTGTTCTCTTCCGAATAAATATACTCATCAATGGCGCACTGGTAAGTGATGTAAACAGAGCCATTACTACAAGCCCGACGAAAACAGTTTCTTGTATTAATCCTGACTGAAGTGCTATCACACCAAGTATAATTCCCATAGCCCCGCTCGAACTCATACCAAAACCAATTGCCAGCGAGTTGTTCAGATTCATTCCTCCCAATTTAGCTCCAATACTGCCACCGGATACTTTACCAATAAAAGCGATTGCCAGTAATGTAAAAACAATAGCGGGATCAAAATTGGCAATAAAGTTTACTCTTAATCCTATTGAAACAAAAAATAATGGTGCAAAAATGTTTGTGACAAATTGCTGCAATACCTCACGGGTTCTTGATTTAAGATATGCAGAATCACCGATAGCAATTCCCATTATAAACGCCCCCAAAATAGAGTGAATACCTATATATTCTGTAAATGCAGCGCCGAGAAAACCAAGAATCAGAATGAAATTCAAAATGCCGCCCGGAAATGAAATTTTATCCTGAACAAGTGGTATCAGCCTGTTGATAATTCTTCTTCCAACGAGTAACATAAATAATACGAACAAAATAGTAAGCAGCAGAGTAGTTGAAAAGCTCATCCCATGATCATTAGCCCCGATCATTCCGAGAATGATTGAAAATATTAGCCAGCCGATCAAATCATTTAACATTGCCGCTGCAATGATAATGAAACCAATTTGTGTTTTGAAGATATCAAGGTCTAATAAAATTTTAGCTATGATAGGAAGGGAAGAAATGGCGATAGCTGTTCCAATAAATAAAGAGAATGCAAGTCTCATCTCTGTAAATTCCAGCCCCATAAAATCGGGAAAGAAAAATGAGATCAAAAATCCCAGGCCGAACGGAATTAATATTCCAATTAAACAGGTAGATACAGCCGTATTCCGGTATTTGAGCACAACGGATAAATCAACTTCCATACCCGAAACAAGCAGAAGCATAATTACCGCAAGCGTAGTAATCCCATCGAGCGCAATTTTAGTTTCATCAAGAGGTGGAAAAAGCCAGGAGTAAATCTCCGGAAATATCATCCCGAATATTGTTGGTCCCAGTATAATTCCCGCAATAATTTCTCCTACTATAGCCGGCAGCCGTATCTTGCTGAACAACTCGCCAAACAATTTGGCAAAGAATAACATTGTGCTGATACTAAGTAAAAAAATGATGATCTGTTCGGTTGATAATTGCATAAAGTTTAACGGATAATTAAGAGGTTCGAAGGCAGGTTTTCGAACGAATATTCGGCTTCATGAAGGAATAATCTGTCGAGAAATTTCAATTTTTTTGAGGGAACGTTTATAGCAAAAATATCAGCATTGTTTGAGCGGGCAAGTTTAGTAGCTTCCCATCCCTCTTTACCGTAAATACATATTGTCTGGATCTCGATCCGTTTAAGATCCATCTGATCAATGAATTCCTTCATATAAGCTTCTTCTTCTTTTTGGTATTTGGATTTCAGAATATCCAGTTCTTCGATTGAGCCTGAATCAAGAATAGCAGTTGATAAAGCGGGGATATTATAATCACGAACGACAACAAATTCTGCCGCTGCCTCAAGTAAAGCGAACTGATACGCAGTGCTTACGGTTCTTTTTCCGCCATCAGTAAAATCAATCGAAACATAAAACTTTTTGAAGTTTACCGGATTCTCCGAGGGGGATTTTAAAATCATTACATTGCACGTTGATGATCGCATAATTTTGCGTGCAACCGAGCCAATGTAATACTTTACAAAACTTTCTTTCTGAAGCGCTCCTGCAATAAGCAGGTCAACATCTGCTGACTCACTTCTCTTTATGATTACATTAGCCGGGTCTCCTTCTTCCCAAATAATTTCATTTTCAATAGCGGAAAGACCGGCAGATTCAATTGTATCAATCAACTTCTTTTCAGAATCTTTTGTTTTCTTACCGATGTGAATTAAAATCAACTCAGAGTTAAAAAGCTCTTTAAGTCTTTTTGTTTCTTTCAACAGTGCCTTACCGGTAGGAGAAAAGGTTACAGCCAGTGCTAATTTTTTGAACGGAGTATCCATAAAATACCTGAAGTTTTTTTGAAAATTCGTCAAACTAATTAAAGTTATCAATAGGATTTAAAGAATAAAGAACAGCAGCCATTTTTTGTTGGAATGAATTTACAAATCCACAAGAGAATAAATAGCTTTAATTAATTGTATCTAACTGCTGATATAATAAATAATAATTGATTTTCTTAATTCAACTTAATCAACTGATATGTTAATTGCTTACGGTTAAATGCCTTAATGAATGAACCAATCCAACTCTCTTAGCAAAGTAAAAAAAATTAACTTATATTACTTAAAGTATTGGAAATATTTTAAATTTATGTTAAATTTTTTTACTGATTCATCGATTTCCCACCCTAATTGATGAGTCTTTTTGCCCGGCCGCCCTCCGCCGGGCATTTAATATTTAAAAAGTCATATTTTTTCCGTACATATGGATGCGTTCATTTAAATAAAAAAACCTGGCATTATTATGGAAAATAATATTAAATATATTTTGAAGGAGAGGAAAAACCCGGTTGAACTTCCCGAACAATTAGGCTTTGGCACCATCTTCACAGACCATGTTTTTGAAATGGACTACTCTCCGAAAAAAGGCTGGCATAATGCAGTCATAAAACCGCTCGAACTTCTTTCAATTCATCCCGCAACAATGTTTATTCACTACGGTCAGGCAATATTTGAAGGCTTGAAAGCATTCAAAACAATTGATGATGAAGTTGTGATATTCAGAGCTGAAGATCATATTAATCGTTTGAATAATTCTGCAAGCAGAGTTTGTATCCCCGAAGTAGATGTTCAGTTTGTAATGAATGCGTTGAAAGAATTAATAGCGCTCGACAAAGATTGGATCCCAACCAAAAACGGAGAATCGTTATATATAAGACCATTTGCATTTGGCGTTGATCCGGTACTTGGTGTTAAACCGGCATCCGATTACAAATTCATTATTCTCCTTTCACCGGTTGGGGCATACTATCCCGAGGGATTTAAACCTGTTAAAATCCTTGTTGAAGATCAGTTTGTTAGAGCGGTAAGAAAAGGATTGGGTGACTGCAAAACACCTGCAAACTATGCTGCAAGTCTGCTTGCAGGTCAAAAAGCCATCGAAAGAGGCTTTACCCAGGTTCTATGGCTCGATGCTATTGAACTGAAGTATATTGAAGAAGTCGGAACTATGAATATCTTTATCAGATTTAAAGATGAAGTGGTGACTCCGAAACTTACCGGTTCAATTCTGCCCGGTGTAACCCGAAAATCTGTTCTTCAGATCCTGAACGACTGGGAGATGAAAGTATCGGAAAGACACATAAGCATTGATGAAGTTGTTGAGCAGTACAAAAAGGGAAATCTTATCGGTATGTTCGGAACAGGTACCGCTGCAATAATTTCTTCTGTTGGGTGGTTATCGTATAAAGGTGAAATGATGACATTTAACGAAGGCAAAGCCGGTGAACTTGATACAAAGTTATTTGAAAAACTTACAGCTATTCACTACGGTAAAACGGAAGATTCCTACAATTGGCTGATTTACGTAACCAAAAAAGGAGTGGAAGTGTCCTGATGTTCCTTTTCAGATTTCTCTTCCTGTGCTTTCTTTCAGTTAGTTTTGCACAAAGTGTTCGGGAACCTGAAAACATCATTTTATTTATTGGCGACGGAATGGGCATTAACTATGTTTCATTGTCCGTTCTGTCGCTTGATAATGATCCTTTCCATAAATTCACAACAGTGGGTCTTTCGAACACAACCGCTGCAGATAAACTTATTACAGATTCGGCAGCCGGTGCTACTGCAATATCAACAGGATATAAAACGAAAAACCGTTATCTTGCTCTCGATTCCGAAGGCAATCCGCTTACTACTATTTTTGACATTGCCAGAACGAAAAACATTGCAACCGGAATTGTCGTTACATCAAGCGTAACTCATGCAACTCCCGCTGCATTCTATGCACATATTGATGACAGAAACAAGGAGTTTGAAATTGCCGCACAATTACTTGACAAGGACATTAAGGTGATAATCGGAGGTGGAAGTGTATTTTTCCATCCTCAGTCACATGAACAACAAGAGCAAGAAAACCAATCCTTAATTGAACAATTTCTGTTGAGAGGTTATACTTATATCAGCCAACCGGATCAACTGTTCACTTCTGATACTAATGGGGAAAAAATCCTTGCTTTGCTTGAAAAGGATGAATTACCTAAAGCTTCCAACAGAGATTACACTCTGAAGCAGCTAGTAGAAGTTGCGCTTAAAGAGTTAAGTAAAAATCAAAATGGCTTTTTATTAATGGTTGAAGGTGCACAGATCGATTGGGCAGGGCATGCAAATGATGCTGATTATTTAATTTCTGAAATGGAAGACTTCAATGGCTCAATAAATGCTGCTTTTGAGTTTTTTGAAAATAATCCGAACACTTTGATTATTGTAACGGCTGATCATGAAACCGGTGGAATGTCAATTAACAGCGGCGACCCCAATGGTAAGAATCCGGAACTTGGTTTTACAAGCACCCGCCACACAGCCGGTTTGGTCGGTGTTTTTGCCCATGGACCGGGGGAAGAAAATTTCAGCGGTATTTATGAAAACCACATACTTGGTCGAAAACTTATCAATTTGATTGATAAATCCATCATTTTTTATTAAAAAAATTTTCACTGCCTCTTGACAAGTGCTCATACGTTCACTATATTTGTAGTGAACAATTGAGCACTACTATGAAAAAAGAATTAACAGAACGTCAGCAGGAAATTCTGAACTTCATCTACCGGTTTCGTGAAGAGAATGGTTACCCTCCCACTCTCAGGGAAATCGGAAAACATTTCGGCATTACCTCAACATTTGGTGTAAAACGTCACCTCGAAGCCCTCGTTAAAAAAGAATATCTCAGCATCGAAAGCAATGCCAGCCGCGGTATTTCGTTCATTGATGAAAATGAATTTGATAAACCCGCACTTTCTATTGATAGAAATGATGGCTCGGTAAGAATACCCGTAGTTGGTCGTGTTGCTGCCGGCTCTCCCATTCTTGCTGAAGAAAATCTTGACGGCAGTATCCTGATCGATTCATCACTAGTAAAAAAAGCGGAACATAGCTTCGCTTTGAAAGTTAGAGGGGATAGCATGATAAATGCAGGAATTTTTGATGGCGATCTGGTAATTGTCTCCCCGCAAAATGAAGCTGTAAACGGCTCTATTGTAGTTGCAATGATAAACGGCGAAGTTACTGTAAAAACTTTTGAGAACAGAAATAATAAAATAAGATTGATCCCCGAAAACGAGAACTATCTTCCTATTGAAGTTATTAATAAAGAAGATTTTTCACTTGTCGGAAAAGTTACAGGAATTATTCGGTTACTAAACTAAAAAGGAGAATCCAGATGAAAACAGAAATTTTTATTTCAGCAATAAACAACAGAAACAGATTAAAGTTCTTATACGGGTTAAATGAAATTACCATTGATCCCTACTTCGTAACGAAAGATAAGAACGGAATAAAAGTTATTTATGGCAGATTAAATAACTCATCCGAAGTTAAGCGCTTTGAATATAAAAAGATATCTAACATTAAGGTGCTTAACAAAGGCAAATTTACGCCAATAATTCCTATAGTTACATTAGTAAGCTAAAGGGAGTAAATATGTTTGACTTGAATAAAAGAGAATCCGTTGACCTGCTCATCGAACAATTGTGGCGAAACGGGTACACGACTTTAAGCAGAAAATTCGGGACTTACCTGCCCGAACCGGAAAAGGTTGGTGGTTTCGAAATTGATATTGTTGCACGACAAAATAAAAGTTATGCTATCGGCATCACACTTTCTGAGGAAGACATGGTCGACCCCGATTTGCTGAGAAGGATTAAATATCTTGCAACCAGGAAGACTAAATTTTCAAACCATAGTGTACAACTATTCATCGGCGTACCTCTGGTGCATTTTGAGAAAATTTCATTACTTATAAGCTCTTTCGGAGAAGATGTTCAGAAGAATATTCAGCTATTCAGGATAGTTGATAATCGATTAAACGCCGAGCGGAAAGAAAGAACTAGAAAGAAGGCGCTGTTTTCATAACACTATAAGTCTTACTATCGCCCGGTCTTTAAAATCCCATCATTATTTTTCCCTTTTATGATAGCGCCTTTCTCTCTAACTTTCAGCGCTTAAATAATCTTAATTCCGAGATAGAAATATCAGAAGGTCTGTTTAAAGAGCCAAAAATGG
>JBBIGV010000004.1:0-88877 GCA_037447335.1 Ignavibacteria bacterium
AAAGAACCAGACAGTATTGATTTTTTAAAATTTAAGATTTCAACTATCATCCTGATATCCACTTGAACAGAAACATTGATTTATTTCAGATGAAAAGAGATAAGTTTACGGTTGATACAGGGATGATATAAACTACTCAACGATGCTTCTGATTCCGCTTCGGACTGTGAGTTTCTGAGAAATTTTACACAGGCTATGAATTTATACTGAGAATATTTAAATTTTATCGTGTCATTTTGGAGTCACAATCACAAAGGATGGGCATGTTATGAAAATAGCATTGATAATTTTATCGATATTCCTTCTGTTTGCTGCAGTATTAGGTGTTGTTCTTTATACTTTTAAATCAGATTCTCAAAAATCTTCGGAGCAGCGTGTTGTTGTTGGAGAAAGACCTGGCCTAAAGGATATGAGACTTTCTATGAGGCAGATCGACAGTATCACTTCACGTGCAAATTATACATTTACAAAGGCAAATCAGGTAGTAAGCCGCTGAGGTAAGTCTAAGCCTCTTTATTGTGATCTCAACAAGATTGAGAGTCTTGTTGATTTTATTATCCTCTGCTGCCATCAACTCTAATCGCTGCTAATCATTATTAATTCCCCTCCATCAAAATTAGTCCACAATTCGATTTATTTTGTTTAATATTTCGACCGTCAAATCACAAACTCCTGAACAGTCTGATATCCTGTTTATATGAAATCAGAAATGTTTGGAAATAAATAATTTATCAGGAGGATGTCATGAAGATCAATCAGGTTATTGTTATTGTAATCACCGTTCTTATTTTTAGTTTCGGAGAAGCGGTCGCGAAGTCCTTTTCGCAGGATAATTCATTCAGGTTAAGCAAGAACTCGGTTTCATCTCTTCTAACAGGCATTACTTCGGATAATTACGGGTTGAGAACAAGCGCTGCATAATTATCGGGAAAGTTTCACTTATCTGAAGCAGTAATACCCTTAATGAGAATGCTCAGAAATGCCGAGCCGGAAGATGCGAGAATAATGGCAGCTCTGTCACTAATTAAAATTGGTGATGCGCGGGGTATATATGCTGTTAAACAAGCAATCCGTTTTGACGAGAGTGAGAGAGTAAGAAAAATGTGTGCAATATTTTATATCAACTCTGCTGAGTTGAGAGCGGAAAGTAATACCGTGCTTTCCTCAATATAATCTCTGACGGAGGGAATGTAAAACAAATCCCCGGGCTGCAACCGCCCGGTTTTTTATATTTAACAAATCGTATCATTTAAGTCCAAAATATTTTTTATTTCGTCCCCGCGAGACTTCTAATTCTCTGTCTGTCGAATTTATCTATAAATATTTAGTCCCTAAAGAGACTCTTTATTACCTTAATTTTAAAATTTAATGATTAGTCAGTAGGGGCTGACCAAAAAGTAAATTTTGCAAACAACTCTGAATTTATATGTCTGATTTCAGATTAAATTCAAATTCATCGTAGCACAGATTAGTAATCTGTGCTACATTTTGGTCAGCCCCTACATTGCTTAAATCCTGACATAGACGAAATAAGGATCCATTTTAAACTGCATAAAATTCATCGCTAATTAAAGTGTCTGGTTTTGCCACAATTTAATTAGGTCTTTAAAAAATATTTAGGCAGCACAAAATCTTATAGGTTAAATGTATCACATAACTAAAGCAGGAATAGGAATCTTCTGAGTGCAGAATTATTTTGCAATCAATCTTTTTTATTACAGTCATTCTTCAGAATAAATGCACTCAATTAAGGAACATATAAAGAGAGCCATTATTCTTGCTTACCCGGTTGTTATTGGTCAGTTAGGGTTCATTTTAATGGCGGTTGTTGACAGCCTGATGGTAGGAAGGCTTGGAGCAGCTCCGCTTGCAGCAGCTTCTTTAGCTAACAGCCTTGTTTTGCTTATCTATATAATTGGGATCGGAGTATCATTTGCCGTATCACCTTTGGTTGCTATTGCTCATGGTGCAGGCAAAAATGAAGAGTGCGGTACGCTCTTCCGGCAGTCACTTATTGTAAATATGCTGTTAAGTATTGTCCTTCTTGCGGTTATACTGATTGCAATAAGTATGATCGGATTTCTCAACCAGCCTGATGATGTTGTTGAACTTGCCCCGTCATATGCAGCTTTAATAGCAATATCAATTGTTCCGATGTCTATCTTTCAAACCTTCAAGCAATATATTGAAGGACTGGCAGTAATGAAACCCTCAATGATAGTTGTGCTGCTGGCGAATATTGTTAATGCATTCTTCAACTGGGTTTTGATTTTCGGTAATCTTGGTTTTCCTGCATTAGGACTTGACGGGGCGGGATATGCGACGATCTTTTCAAGATTATTTATGGCGGGCTCTATTATGTTTTTTGTTTTGAGGTCGGAAAGATTCAAAGCATTCGGTGCATATTTCAACTTTAAGGAATTTGATCTTAACATCATAAAAAAAATATTACGGCTGGGATTACCAAGCGGATTCCAGTACTTTTTTGAAGTAGGTGCGTTTTCTTTAGCTGTAATAATGGTTGGATGGCTCGGAACTGATCAGCTTGCAGCGCACCAGATAGTTATCAGTCTTGCGTCAATTTCTTTTATGGCTGCATTGGGTATTTCCATATCCGGCAGTATAAGAGTGGGTAATGCAGTCGGAAGGTCTGATGTGAGTGATACTCGGCGTGCAGGTTTCAGTGCAGTGATGCTGGCAGCATTTTTTATGGCGTTCTGCGGGATTATATTTATTACATTCAAACAGTTTTTACCGACGCTTTATATTTCGGATGTTAATGTCATTTCGATTGCATCAACTTTATTAATTGTCGCTGCACTGTTCCAGATATCAGACGGAATTCAGGCGGTTGGTATTGGAATTTTACGAGGCTTAACGGATGTCAAAATTCCAACCGCAATTACTTTTTTTGCTTATTGGGTTTTAGGATTGCCGATCGGTTATGTTCTTGGTTTTAATTATGATTTGCAGGTTGTTGGTGTTTGGATCGGGTTATTGATAGGTTTAACCACTTCCGCTATTCTGTTAATGATCCGCTTCAACATAAAGAGTAAAGAACGTATTATTGTATAACGATCAGTCAGTAAATATCTTTGTAATGAGGTTACTATCTATTACTTCAAAATAATTATTTCTGATCTTCAGACTTGCGGGTGGGTTTTTCCAAATTTCAGATTTGTTATGCTCTACAGGTTTGTATTGCTTTTTCTTTGAGAATTTTGAACGCTGCGCTGCCGCATAAAATGGTTTTTTATAATATCTGCAAAGAACCGCAGCAGCAACACTGCCGGTTTTGTTTACCACATCACCATTCGAAAGCACAATGTCAGCGCCAATTAACACTCCATCTGAATTTTTTATTGCAGCAGCACCATTCGCATCAGTTATCAATTCAACATTTATTCCTGCTTTAATAAGATTTGACGCCAGCACTCTGCCTTCAAACATTGGACGGGATTCGCATACAATTACTGTGATTTGTTTTTCTTTCGCTAAAAGCTTTAAGATTCTTTCAATAGTTTTACTGTTTGAAAGTGTTACGATTTTGTTACACTTAATTAAAAATTTTCTCGCATTCTTATAAATACTTTCTATTAAGTCATCACTCTGATTTTTAAATTTGTTCAGAAAAACAG
The DNA here is from genome assembly GCA_037447335.1 of Ignavibacteria bacterium. Taxonomy (GTDB): domain Bacteria; phylum Bacteroidota; class Ignavibacteria; order Ignavibacteriales; family Ignavibacteriaceae; genus JBBIGV01. Next base: position 3,639 of record JBBIGV010000004.1, read on the forward strand.
AAAGTCCACTGTAATCTTCTTTCCTGATATATTTTTCAACATCATCAAGATATTTTATGATTATCCGGAACGAAAAGAAATTATCGCGTGAATCTCGTATAACTTTTTTGAGATTCACAGAGTCGTTCTTACATTGAATCAGGATGCGGTTCAAATTTTCGAGCAGCTCTGTTGAACCGGAACGATTATCATTCAGTAAATCTTGCAGCGACCTGTCAATATTTTTAATGTCCCTTTTCATTTTGCAGGATACAAATCATTCCACCATTCAGGCTGATCTTTAAGCTTCGCATCAAACCAGGCGATAATGGTTTTAGTCCAGAGTTTACGTTTGTTATATTCCATAATATGATGATCAAGATCAGCTACCTCAACATACTCGACTTCTCTGCCCAGCATTTTCAGCGCTGTGTACATCTGCCAGCTTTCACCGCGGGGTACATTCGTATCTGCGGCGCCATGCAGCAAAAGAAGGGGAGAGGTAATCTTATCAGCATTATAAAGCGGACTTTGGTCAACATAAATATCGCGCCGGTTCCATGGAAAACTGTTTGCGGCAGAAACAGAATTATACTGCCATCCCCAAAAGCCTTCACCCCAATAGCTTGAAATTGAACTTATGCCGGCATGTGAAATTCCTGTTCTGAACATATCTGTTTTTGTAAGAATATTCATTGTCAAAAATCCGCCGTATGAAGCGCCGATACATCCAACTCTGTCCTTATCAATATAGGGATGATCAGCAAGGAACAATTTAGTTCCCTGTATAACCTCTTCGGCAGTACGATTACCCCAATCATTAACATGGTAAGCCGAGAACTGCTGTCCATAACCTGTTGCACCGCTCGGCTGCAGTACATAAACAAAGTATCCGTTTGAAGTCCATACGTTCCGGGGATATCTTCCTTCGAAAAATTGTTCTGCAGGAGTGGTGCCGCCGTAATAATAAACTATGCATGGATATTTTTGCGATGAATCGAAATCAACCGGGTAATAAACGAGTCCGTCAATTTCTACGCCGTCAATATTTATAAAAGTCCATTTCTTAACATCACCTGTTTTAAGCGGATCAGATTCATTTTTATAAGGATCAAAAAGCAGCAGAGATTTTTGATTTCTTAGCTCTGCAAAATAAAATCTTTCCGGTTCAATAGCGCCGGAGCCTTTATACACTATCGATAAATTTTCGTTTGAAAAATCAATTCCTGAAATCACTTCAACATTCAGATTCATTAATGCAAAGTTTTTTTTCTTAACATCATATTTGTAAAGCCTTCTTAAAGTTTTGTCAACAGTAAGGAAATAAATATTGCTATCCTTTTTGTGCCATACTGCAGAAGTAATTGAGGGATTGAACTCACGTGTAATTGCCTCGACGTTCCTGGTTTTAATGTCGTAAATATAAGCCTGTGTATCAAATTCATTTGGAGTCATTCCATTCGGTACATTTATACCTGCATTGCCGAAAACAGCCGGACTACCGAGAATTAATATTTTCTCGTTATCAGGAGAAAATTGTGCAGAAGATGCACGGAATAATTTTTCTATCAGAGTAACTTCAAGTGTTTCAAGATTCAAAAAATAAATTTCTGTGTAGATGTATGTATGCTGCGTAAGATCATAACCGGTGATTGAGATTATCGCAGTCTTTCCATCCGAGCTAATTGATTGAAGCGTTGTAGTTTCCGAACCGGCAGTTAATCTTTGTTTGGAACGATCTGATAAGCTTACCTTATACAGGTAGCCCCTGTTGCGTGCATAGGGCCAGCGGTCGTTTATATCAAGAAACCGCTTCAATCCGGTTTTGTCTTCTTTTGGCTTTTCAGTAACAGAATAAATTATAAAATCTCCGGCTGGCGACCAGTTGTAACTTCCGAAATCTTTTATTCTGTCAAGAAGAAGAAAAGTATTTCCGGTTTCAAAATCAGAAATCCAAAGTGATGTTTCTTCTTTCGAAGAGCTTGTATAACTAAAAGTTTTTCCTTTTGGGCCCCACTTGATATCCGAAGGATTCATGCCCCCTTTTAGACTCCAAAAAAGAGAACCATCTTTTGTTTTATAAATATCAATCCAGCTTTCTCTTTGATCAGTTCCAAATTTTATTTGTGAAACTGTAACTGCAGCAAGTTCTCCATCCGGAGAGATTGAAATGTTCCCTATCTTCGGATCATCAAGCAAATTGAATATGGAAGTATAATTCGGAACCAGTGTTGCGAAAATTATATCATCCGGTGTGAATGGCGATTTGATCCTGAAATCAGCAGCTACAGTCCATTCATTTCCGATCGAAATATCTGCAATTGCTTTTATGATGATAATATGCTTTCCTCGCTCAAGTTTTATTTCTTTTGATGACTTATCTTTATCACAATTTCCATTCTCATTAATTGATGAAGTTGTTTTAGATAAAATCTCTTCGCCGTTCAGATAAACTTTGAACAATCCGCAGGAGCTTATATCAATTGTGCCCTTCAACCATCGTTTTGCATCCACAAAAATAGCGCAGTAATAAATTGAAGCAGATAAGCTGTCTTTCAAACTGAATTTTAACTCACCTGAAATATTTGAGAATATTTTCCATTCCGACATCTGACTTGAATTTAATTTTAACTCAGTATTTTCAGATGGATTCACCTTCGGAATATCAACCTGATCGAAGTTTAACAATTCTGTCAAACCGGATTTTTCATTGCTAAAAAATGCAGGCAGACTTACAGTGTAGGGACCGGCGATCAGCCAATCTGATATTACAATTCCGGTTTGAACAGTATCGTTTTGTGCCGAAACAGATAAATTTATGATTAAAAAAACGGCAGTAAAAATTCGTTTGAACATTGCATTTACCTTGATATTTTATTTTGATTGCTTTATATGTTTAATTTAATAAAATCTTTTATATCAAAAGTTGAAATTAACTCCGCTTGTTCATCAAAAGTATAGTTTTCAATATTTGTGAACAATTCTTCTTTTGATGAAAAATCTTTAAGATAATATGCGCGGGTTTTTTGTCGGTTCTTCATCAACCAGTTTAAAATAATTTTCATCTTTTCAAGATCTTCATCATCAGGCACAGAATTTACATTTATTGTTCCATCGAAATAGTCTTCAAGCGCTGATTCGAATGTATCCTTTTCATCAATTGCATATTTTTTAATATAAATTTTTCCTGACATCAAAAGGACAAAATCTTTGTTAACACCTTCTGTTATTTCAAAGAGAACATTTGCACTGTTTACCGGCTCACGCAGGATTGACGATTTGAATGTTTGAGCAAGTATCATATCAAGTAAATCTTTTATCTCCGAAGCTTTTTCGAACTTCAGGTGAGATGAGTAAACTTTCATCTTGTTCAGAAGCCTCGTAACTGCAAACTGATTTTTGCCAAACATAAACTCATAAATTTTTTCAAGTTCATCATAATACAATTGATTGAGTTTATTCACGCAGGGTGCGGTACATCTCTCAATCTCAGCAAGAAAGCAAGCCCTGCCTTTTTTAAGCTCGTTGTTATCACATTCACGAAGCATAAAAGTTTTGTGAATTAACTGAAGAAGTGCATCAGCTTTTTTCTTTGTTCCAAAAAGACCGAAATAATCGTTGCCGTCAAAGTCAAACCGGTTGCAGATTTCGATTGAGGGGTATTCTTCCGTTGTGTTTATGCGGAGAAAGTATTTGCTGCCATACCCTTTTAATTGAGTGTTATGTTTAGGTTGAATCAGTTTAATGGATTGAGCCTCAGCCAGTAATGCCGTAAGCTCGGTATTTGTAATTTCAATTTTCAGCCTTGAAGCCTGCTTAACAATTTTTTTCGTTTTTTTTGACGCAGCTGGTGAGAGGTAAGATTTTATTCTGTTCTTAAGCGATTTTGCTTTGCCAATATATATAATTTCATTTTTCGAATTCAAAAACGAGTATATGCCGGGTGCATCGGGCAGAACAGCAAAATCTTCCTCAAGTTTTTTATTAAGTTTTATTCTTAAAGGTGTTTCCCGCGGCATACTTTGATAACTTAGTAACTGTTCAATGAATTCAACTCCGTCAGCATTTTGAAGCTGTTTTACCATTTTAATCAATGCCCGTGCAGTAACTTTAGCATCACCTAAAGCTCTGTGCTCAGAAGTGCTGCGGAGATTCAGATGCCTGCAAACGGATGACAATGATTTGCTTCTTAAAGCGGGGAACATTTTCCTGGCAAGTTTAAGTGTGCATAAAGAATACTCATTCGGGATTTGTTTACCAATAGCCGAAAACTCCCTCCGCAGAAAGCTCATATCAAAAGGTAAATTATGCGCAGCGATCACCGAACCTGAAAGAAAATCTTCAATTTCCTGTGCAATGTCTTCGAAGTAAGGCGCATCATAAACATCATCGTTTGTTATACCGGTAAATTGAGTAATATAGAAGGGAATTTGTCTGCCCGGATTTAACAGTGAATTAAACTCATCAACAATTTTCAGACCCGATACCTGCACGATACCAATTTCAATTATACGGTTGTTGCGTGCCGATAAGCCGGTTGTTTCAACGTCAATAACGCAAAAGTCGGTCTCGTTAAGCTTCATATTTGGCAGAATGTAACTCATTACACCTGAAATCTATTACTTACGGGTATAACAATCAAAACCATATTGATTTTTTTCTATTAGCCGCTTTTTAGATATATTTGAAGCCATAAATGATACAGTTTAATTGTATTGATTTTTCCAAATACTAAATTTAATTATGTAACAGGTCAATAAATGATATCCAAGCAAAAAAACAAACGCACTATTAAACAGCAGAAACCTGTGAGAAATAAATTGAAGTATCCTCATATAACCTCTGATAAAAAAATTTTAAATGGAGTTCCGATAATCACCGGAACACGGATAGCTGTCAGAACTATAGCCGGTTATTATCAGATGGGCCTGAGTGCAGATGAAATACTTAACTCAATCCCGCATCTTTCGGCAGCACAGGTTCATTCAGCATTAGCATTTTATTTTGATCATCAAAAACAGATTGATTCGGATATTAATATGAATAAAGTTATTTATGAGTCAATAAAAAAATAGTGAGTAACCCGGCAATTATTTTTTATTATGAAGGTAAAACTGCTTATAGATGAGGATGTTCATGCAGTGCTTGCGGAGATACTACGTAAAAGAGGATATGACGCAATAAACATTCATGAGTTAGGTGGGAGAGGAATTTCGGATGAGAAATTGATGGTTCGTGGAATAAAGGAGAAAAGGTGCGTATTAACATTTAACACAAAGGATTTTGTATTACATCATAAAAAAATGGTAGATTAGGGTATTTCACATTATGGCATTATAGTTTAGAAACAGATGAATCTTAACCAGGCAATAAAAAAAATTCTTGGATTACTGCAAATGACTGCTTCTGACGAAATGAAAAACCAAATCAGGTTCTTATAAATTAATGCAGAACATTATAAATCACTCCAAAAGCAATATTCCTTAAATAAACTTATTCTGAAAATTTCTCAGAGATAAAATTGAAAATTTATTTATCAGCATTAGTCGGCTTAGTTTCATACAACATAAATCAGGTATGAATAAAGCTGCCCTCCTTTTTTCTTATTTACTCTCTTTTTAGATATATTTCCAAATAAAAATACGGTATTTATGACTTCAATCAATCTTCTGTTTATTGGTGATATAATCGGAAAACCCGGACTCTCCCTTGTGCAAACATGGCTGCCGGGAATTATTCAAAAATATAAGCCTGATCTGGTTATTGCTAATGGCGAAAATGTTGCTGATGGAAAAGGATGTACAAGCAAAGAGGGTGAAATACTTTTTGATCTTGGCGTGCATGTTATTACGGGCGGCAATCATACATGGGATAAACACCAGTCTCAGGATTATCTGAAAGCTGAGCCGCGATCACTTCGCCCGCTTAATTATCCCAAAGGAACACACGGTAATGGTTATTATGTTGCTGAGACAAAAAAAGGAAAAGTGGGCGTTGTAAACCTGCAGGGCAGAGCCTTTATGGCTGCAATAGACTGCCCGTTCAGGGCAGCAGATTGGGTAATAGCCAAACTAAAAACCGAAACGAAAGTTATATTTATCGATTTCCATGCCGAAGCAACAGCAGAGAAAATGGCGCTTGCATATTACCTGGATGGAAAAGTCAGTGCGATTGTAGGAACCCATACTCACACTCAAACTGCCGATGAAAGAATACTTCCTAACGGAACCGGATACATCACAGATGCGGGAATGACCGGTCCGTATGAATCCGTTATTGGTATGAAAACCGCTGCTGCCATAAACAGGTTTTTATACCAAACACCACAAAAGTATGAAACAGCTCAGAATGATGTTCATCTTTGCGGAATGTTTTTCAAAATTGATACTGAAAACGGCAAGACTTTAGAGCTTGAAAGAATTTTATTCCCTGAATTCATAAAAAAAACTGAGTAAGATGAAAAATCTTTCTCTTCCAAGAATAGATTTAGATGAAACCTTGCACAATCTTCTTCTGCCTTATTGCAGATTGAATGGCGGTGAGGTGTGGGAAGATAAAGAAGGCAAACATAAGGTAGGCTGTATTGATGCTGTCAAAACCAATGAACTATCCCGAATGTTTGCTGAAGAAAAAGCTGTGCTCGCAGTTCATGATCCACCGTATAACTTTATAGCATTTGAAGAAAAGCAAGCAGGTCGATTCGTTGAGTGGTCGGAACAATGGGTTAAAAATTCCTATAAATTTTTGAAAAATGATGCGTCTCTCTATATCTGGCTTGGTGCAGATCAGAATAACCACTTTCAGCCGTTTGGTGAATTTATATTAATGATGAAACAATCAGGATTTACATCCAGAAGTTTCATAACAATGCGTAACCAGCGTGGATACGGTACGCAAAAGAATTGGATGGCAATCCGGCAGGAACTGCTCTATTACATAAAAGGCAAACCTTATTTTAATGTTAATGCTGAGTACACAAATATCCCTAAAATCTTAAAGGGTTATTATAAATCTGTAAACGGAAAAAGAACGGAAAACTTTGAACGAAGTAAATCCGAATTTATTCGCGCCGGTAACGTTTGGGTTGATATTCAGCAAGTCTTCTACCGGATGGAAGAGAATGTAAATGGTTGTTACGCCCAGAAACCTTTGAAAGCAATATCTCGGATTGTGGAATCAGCAAGTCAGCCTGATGATCTGGTTACTGACTTTTTTTCACACTCCGGAACTACATTAATTTCTTCGGAAATTCTAGGAAGGAGATGCTTTACAACAGATATTGATCCTGTTTATTGTGAGATTGCTATTCGACGGTTGGAACATTTTAGACAAACTGGTAAAACAGGCTGGCAGAATTCAAACCCATTTAAAGAAGAGATTCTTAATGACGATAAATTAAAAGACCATTTAAAAAGTCATTATAATATTCACATACCAATTGAATTTAAACAAATTACAACCGGACTTTAAAAGGATAATACATTTCATTATGACATTGATTGACGGGAAAAAAACTGCACAGCAAATTCGTGAAGAATTAAAAATAAAAATTGATGAATTGAAGCTCTCCGGTAAGAACGTTCCGGGGTTAGTTACGATTCTTGTCGGAGAGGACCCGGCTTCACAAATTTATGTTAACAGTAAGGGTAAAGCCTGTGAAGAAATCGGAATGAGAACCCGATCGGAAAAACTTTCAAAAGATATTTCTGAGGAAGAGCTGCTCGGTATCATCAATAAGTATAATACTGACAGTGACTTTCATGGAATTCTTGTCCAGCTTCCATTACCGAAACATATCAATGAAGATAAAGTCATTGAATCAATATCCCCCAAAAAAGATGTGGATGGATTTCATCCTGTAAGCGTGGGGAATCTGGTAATCGGAAAAGATACTTTTGCGCCCTGCACTCCTGCAGGTATCCAGGAACTATTAAAACGGTATAACATCGAAACAAAAGGGAAGCACGTTGTGGTAGTTGGCAGAAGTAATATCGTTGGCAAACCTGTGGCAAACATCATGCTTCAGAAAAAAGAAAATGCTAACGCAATTGTAACCATTTGTCATTCAGCCGCAAAAAATATTGAGTATTATACAAAACAGGCAGATATACTAATTGCCGCAATCGGCAGTGCAGATTTTGTGAAAGCCGATATGGTAAAAGAAGGTGTTGTTGTTATTGATGTCGGAATTAACCGCGTTGAGGATTCATCCAAACCGAAAGGATACAAAGTTGTTGGTGATGTAGATTTTGATGGTGTTGCCCCTAAAGCCACTTTCATTACGCCTGTTCCGGGTGGTGTTGGGCCAATGACAATAGCAATGCTGCTAAGCAATACATTTAAAGCTTACACAATGTATGGTGAATAAAATGGATCAACTATTAAGAGATTATGACGTATCTCCGGAATTCCTGGAAAGAACTTTAAGGGATTTCTACTGCGAGAATGATTCCTGCAAAGGATGGGAAACTAATGTAATTACACAGCCCAAAACAGTTAACAACCTTGTTAAACTAGGCGCTGAAAGAATAGCAGCCGGCTTGGGCGTTGGGGATCATCTGAAAGATAAATCTCTCGCCCGTAAAATTGATCATACATTGCTGAAACCTGAAGCAGCAGAATCGGAAATACGAGCCTTATGTGAAGAAGCAAAAAAATATGAGTTTGCTTCCGTTTGTGTTAATCCTTCGTGGGTTTGGTTATGCAGTCAGCTTCTTCGAAGCACAGAGGTTAAAGTCTGTACGGTTATAGGCTTCCCTTTGGGTGCTGCAACTACAGAGGTTAAAAAGTTTGAAGCCGGGCAGGCAATCCAGAACGGAGCTACAGAAATTGATATGGTAATTAACGTTGGCAGATTAAAAAGCGGAGATTATGATTTTGTTTACAATGATGTTCATCAGGTTGTTTTGACTGCCAAACGTGAGCATGCTGTTGTAAAAGTAATTATTGAAACTGCGCTGCTTACCGATGAAGAGAAAGTGAAGGCTTGCCTGATATGTAAAGAAGCAGGAGCAGATTTTGTAAAAACATCTACCGGTTTCAGCAAAGGCGGTGCTGCAGTTGGGGATATTGCATTGATGAAGTATGTTGTAGGAGCCGGAATGGGTGTGAAAGCTTCCGGCGGTATCAGAACACGCGAAGATGCCGAAGCGATGGTTAAAAGCGGCGCCGACAGGATAGGTGCAAGTGCCAGTGTTAAAATTGTCCTTGGTGAGATGGGTGAGGGGAGTTACTAACTATTGATCCTGGATATTATTATTCGCAAATCAGACGATGGTTATACCGCAGAGGTACCCTCAATCAAAGGTTGTGATGCCTGGGCTCACGATGAGGATATTGTTATTGAAAAGGTGCTCGAATTAGCATCATTCTATCTCAAAACAGATCGTAAAAAATTTAAACTTGATAAAGCGCGCCAAATCAAAAATAAATCGGTTTATAAATTAGTATTTGATAAAACTTAAGTGAAGAGCTTTAAATCCGAAAAACGAATCGGCAAAATCACCTCTGTAATTTCCTGCAGACAACCAACTTTAAAAGTTGTGCTCGAAAATATTCATGATCCTCACAATGTCAGCGCGGTCTTTCGAACCTGTGATGCAGTTGGTGTTCCTTCCGTAGCCCTAATCTATACGAATGAAAAATTTCCGAAAATTGGAAGAAAAACATCTGCTTCTGCTTTTAAATGGGTAAACAAAGAAAAATTTTACAGCGTCGAGGAGTGTTACGCCGAATTGAAAAAAAGTGGATTTAAGATTTACGCATCCGCGATTTCCAAAGATTCAAAAAATTTTTATGATCTCGACCTTACAAAAAATTCTGCAATAGTCTTAGGGAACGAACATCGCGGAGTATCAGTTGAAGCTGCTGATCTTGCAGATGAAAAATTCCTTATTCCTATGTACGGAATGGTCCAAAGTCTGAACGTATCGGTTGCAGCCGCTGTTATTCTTTATGAAGCGCAACGACAGCGAAGATTAAAAGGAATGTATGAGAAGCCTCAATACTCTGAGAATGAAATTGAAAAGCTTATTAAAGATTGGATTGAAAATAAATGATTGCTTTACATCTTTTTACTCTATTGCTATCTACGCAAAATTCAAAATTGATATTAATATTATGATGAATATCAGAATCGCTGCTGATCATTTATTTGTTAACCTGTATCCGGTTCACCTTACGACAGGGACGGTATCCGGCAGCAGGCATCCGGTATCACTAATCAATCGCCTTTCTTCCGGCATTTCGAATTATGCTTCAATCATTCAATAAAATAAATAAAGTGAATGGGGAATTAGAACTCCCGGGTGATAAATCAATTTCACATAGGGCTGTTTTTTTTTCATCCATGGCGAAGGGAGACTCAGCCATCAACAATATTTCCAATGGGGATGATGTTAAATCAACCATTGAATGCTTCAGGCAGTTGGGAGTTCAATTTGAAACAAAAAAAAATGAGGTTATTGTACACGGGGTTGGCTATAAGGGATTTAATGAAGCATCTTCGTTTCTTAATGCAGGCAATTCCGGTACAACTGCCAGATTATTAACCGGGCTTCTTGCGGCACAGGATTTCAGCAGTACGATAACAGGGGATGAATCTCTCTCCCGCCGACCAATGCTCAGAATTGCTGAACCGTTACGACTTATGGGCGCTGAGATCGAATTGTCAGCAAATAAAACATTACCGATCAGAATTTCTCCATCTCAAATAAAAAACATTAATTATACTCTGCCGGTATCAAGTGCACAGGTTAAAAGCTGTCTTATACTTGCCGGTCTTCATGTTAATGAACAATCTATACTGATTGTTAAAGATGAAACCCGCGATCACACAGAAAGATTATTAAATCTGAAATCTGAAAAGAGTGATGCCGGCTGGATTATCTCTTTCTCACAAAAAGATTATCCGTTTGCACAGGATTATTTTGTACCCGGTGATATTTCTTCTGCTTCTTTTTTCATTGTCTTAACTTTATTACTGCCTGATAGCGAACTTTTAATTAAAAACATTTCATTAAATCCTACCCGAACCGGGTTTATAAATGTTCTTAAACAAATGGGAGCAAACATCATAGCGATGAATACTTCTGTTTCCAACAATGAACCATTTGGTGATTTGATAATCAGAAGCAGCAATCTTAATAATGTCAGCATTCCTCTATCGATAGTTCCAAATATAATTGATGAAATCCCGATACTTGCTGTGGCTGGGATTTTTGCAGATGGTACATTTGAAATTAAAGGCGTTGAAGAATTGCGAAAGAAAGAAACTGATCGTATAAATTCACTGACTGATAATTTCCGACAAGCCGGTTTAAGTGTAGATGAGTATGATGCTGGTTTCAAAATATCGGGCAGAGTTACAGTCAGCCAGCCTCAATTCAATTCTTTTAATGATCATCGCATTGCTATGGCATTTTCAGTCTTCTCACTCTTATTGGATACTGGGGGAAAAGTTGATAATTTTGAATGTGTAAAAATTTCAAATCCTGAGTTCTTTACTCAATTAAATTCTGTGATAAGGTAAAGTATGGCTGAAGTAATTCTTAAAAATGTTTTAAAAGTTTATGAAGGCGGTAATGTTGCAGTTAAGGATTGTAACATTGAAGTTAAGGACAGGGAATTTGTGGTGCTTGTTGGTCCTTCCGGCTGCGGCAAATCAACTACTTTAAGAATGGTTGCTGGTCTTGAGGAAATAACTTCAGGTGATTTGTTTATTGATGGCATACGCGTTAATGATGTTTCGCCAAAAGACCGCGACATCGCAATGGTATTTCAGAATTATGCTTTATACCCGCATATGTCGGTTTTTGATAATATGGCTTTTGGATTGAAACTTAGAAAATTTGATAAAGCAGAAATTGAAAAAAGAGTTAAAGAAGCAGCAAGGATATTAGGTCTTGAAGAATATCTTAATCGTAAACCTAAAGCACTTTCAGGCGGGCAAAGGCAAAGAGTAGCAGTTGGCAGGGCAATTGTTCGTAAGCCAAAAGTATTTTTATTTGATGAACCGCTTAGCAATCTTGATGCGAAATTAAGGGTTCAGATGCGAACTGAAATCTCCAAGCTGCATCAAAGTCTTGGTGCAACTATGATATATGTTACGCACGACCAAACGGAGGCTATGACAATGGGGGATAAGATAGTAATAATGAAAGATGGGATCATAGATCAGATCGATACGCCGCTGAATCTTTACAACTTTCCGGCTAACAAATTTGTTGCCGGCTTTATCGGCAGCCCGTCAATGAACTTTATTGAAGGAATTGTTTATCAGGATAATGGCACAAACTTTAAAAGCAATGTCAGCGGACTATCATTTAAACTTAATTCTGCCCATGAAATTCAATTGAAAAATCATTCCAATAAAAAAGTCTGGCTCGGTATAAGACCTGAAGATATTTACGATGCTGAATCCTCGGAAGCCAGAGACGAATTTGTGAAAATATACACCACACTCGAAGTGGTTGAGCCGATGGGGAATGAAATATTTATATACTTCAGAATTGATGGTGAAGAATTTGTTGGAAGAATACCCGCAAGGACAAAACCGGAAGCAGGTATTTCAAGAGAGCTTTATCTTGACACTGGAAAACTGCATTTTTTTGATGCCGAAACTGAAAAAGTAATACGATAAGATTTTAAATTTTTATAACCTGATGTTCGAAGTGTCCTATCTCAATTTCATCGAACAGCTTCTTTAAAAAATCATCTCCGTATTTATTCCAGTAGTAAACGAAATTTATTTCTCTCTCCTGGAGAACTGAGTGAGGGAATACCGCTGTTGAGACTTTATCAATTTGTCTTAATATTGTTTCATGTTTACGCTTTTGAGCTTCAAGAGCCTTTTCCTTTAATTCGTCAACATAGCTAAGTATCTTTGTTTTGTATCTGTTGCTTGCATCAGCGGTTGTCTTATCAATTCTGAACAACCCTTCCTTGATCTTATCGAATCCCATTTCAAACTGGATAACCGCATCCTTAAATGTTTCTTCAACAGTAAAATCAGAAACTTTTTCAACTATTTTCTGCTTAACCTTTTCCGGGTCAATTATGATATCAAGTAAATCAAGATCATATTTTTCTAAAACATTAAGAATATTTTTTTCAAGAATCATTACAGAAGATCTCGGATAAATTACAGGCGCCGGTATCTGATAAAACTTGTAAAGAGGATTAACCTGTGCTAAGTACGAGATTTCACCAGGACCACCAGCATATGCTGCCGTTGGCAAAAGATAATCCTGACATATCGGTCTCAGTATCACATTCGGACTAAACCTTTGCGGCTGATGGTTTATTTCAGAAATTATCTCTTCAAAAGTAAATTTCCGGCGTTTGCGCTTAAGCCTGAAATCATTTTCAACCGGCTCAAGCAAATATCTGCCATCTTCATTGCTGTAAAAGAGATTTAGTGGTCTGATCTTTACCTGTGCATGGTACACCTCTTCTATCTGGGCGCTTGTAATGACAAGTTTTTCCGCATGCAGCCTGAAATCAGTAACTTCTTTAATGAAAACAGGTTTTAATAATTCCTTCACCGCATTGTCCTGCGGATCAAAAATAATCAAACCATACTTATCGAACAGGAAGAATATCAGTTCGCGAAAAGCATCTTTGAAAGTTTTACCTTCAGCATAAAACTCCTTTAACTTTGAGATGATAGCAGGTTTAAATTCTGTATCTCTGAGTGATTGCTCAAGGTTTGTGAAGAAATCATTGATCGAGCTGTCAAATTTAAGAGTTCCAACGCTGCTGCGATCATCATCTTCGTTTGCTTCAGTTGAGTATCCGATTGTTTTTATATTGTTGTTATCGTCAGGTAGTTTAATTTGCCTGACTTCATTAAAATCATGATCATCTCCTTCAAGCCAGAACACAGGCACGAAATTAAAACCATCATATTTCTGAGAAAAGCTTTCACTCAATTTTATAGCAGTTATAATTTTATACAAAGTATATAAAGGACCTGATAAGATCCCGAGCTGCTGCCCGGTTACTACGGCAAGAGTATTATCAGAAGATAGCTTCGATATATTATCTGAGGTTTTTTCAGAAGGCTGCAATGATGAATACTGTGCTTTAAGGATACCAGGCATTATTTCCCGGGCAGGATTTTTATGTTCTGAAACTGACTTGAATATTTTTAAATATCCATCGCGGCTGCGAAAATCAGAATTGAAATACTCTTTAACATTTTCGAATTCATAAAGATAGTCGAGAAACAGATTTTGATGCCCTGGAATATCACCGAAATTAATGAACATTCGTTCTCCAACAATGTTGATTTTTCGTAATCAAACTAACAAAAAGAATGTTTGTTAACAAATAGAACAGAATCAGCATCAGGTCAGAAATGCTATGAATTTGATTAGAATTGCAACTGAAGGATGAAATTCATGCTTACTTTGCCCTAAAGAAATAATTGAGTATTTTTTAAACAATTATTACCTGGATTGATGCAAGAAATAAACGCACTGAAATATCTGACTCCATCGCGAATTTTAAATGCCGGAAAAATTATTTTCTCCTTTTGGTTATCGAAATTATTCAGAAAGCCAATCGTTTGGGGTATGCCAATTTCCTATTCGATTGAGCCGACAAATCATTGTAATCTGAAATGCCCCGAATGCCCCTCAGGACTCGGCTCGCTTACACGCCCATTAGGGCTTCTGAAGTTTGATGATTTCAAAAGTTTAATTGATCAGATCAAACATACAGGGTTTTATGTTCAGCTTTTCTTTCAGGGTGAACCATACATTAACAAACAACTTCCGCAAATGATTGCCTACGCTCAACAGCAAAATGTTTATATTTCGATAAGCACTAACGGACATTTTATAGATGAAAAGAATGTTGATTTTATACTGGATAATGCACCTGATAAATTAATATTTTCAATGGATGGGCTTGATGAAGAATCTTACCAGAAGTATCGTGTTGGCGGTACTTTCGAACAAGCTGACCGCGGATTGCATGCTTTGTTAAATCGCCGTAATGAGCGTGGATTAAAAAAACCTTTTGTGGAATTCCAGTTCATCGTTATGAAACAAAATGAACATCAGCTTGATGAAGTAATAAAATATTGCGGAAAGAGAGGGGTTGATAAGGTAGTCTTTAAAACAATGCAAATTACTTCGTATAATAATGCCATCGAGTTCCTGCCGTCAAGAGAAGAATATCGAAGGTATGTTGTTGAAAATGGTTCATTCAGGTTTAAAGGTAAGATGGAAAATCATTGCTTCGCTTTGTGGCGGACTTCCGTAATTACCTGGGATGGTATTGTGGTTCCATGTTGTTTCGATAAAGATGCTGATTACAGACTTGGAAATTTAAAAGACTATAGTTTTAAGAATATCTGGACTTCGGAATTATATCAGCAGTTCAGACAAGGCGTATTAAATAACAGGCGAGGACTTGAAATGTGTACCAACTGTACAGAGGGATTAAAAGTTAATATAATGGAGGTTGGGCAGTGAGTTCTCAGTCCAATAACCTAACAACTGTATTAGCTGGTTTTTACGAAAGAAACAAAAACCTGCTTTTATTCTTATTTAAAATTGCTATAGCTGCCGGATTGCTCATATATATTATTTCTTTCGTTAACTTCAGAGAAATAGTGCATAGTTTGAATGAATCGGCAGTGGAATATATTTTAATTGCCGCTGCATTACTCATTCCAAATTTATTCCTGCAATTCTATAAGTGGAAACTGACTGCCGAATATGTCCTTGGTGTAAACGATAATAAAAAAATTATATCGTCACTTTTTTGTGGATTTTCTGCTGGCTCATTTACACCAGCGAGAATTGGCGAATATTTCGGACGGGCAATTTCATTTAAAGATAAACCTCTTCTCCAGGTAACAGTTGCGACAATTCTTGATAAATTTTTTCCGCTGTTAATGGTCTCTTTCTTTGGGGCTTTTGCTGCAATTCTCTTCATTCATTTTTATTATGATGATTCATTTTATCTGACATTTTCCCTGTTTATCGTTTTGTTTACTTTATTTTATTTCTTGTTCCTTTTGTTTATAAATCCGAAGTTCTGGGGCAACATTCTGTTCAATAAACTTAAAGAATCCAAAAAGTTATATAAAATTTTCAGTAATCTGCGCGTATTGAAAAATCTTGATAAAAAATATGCCGTACGAATGCTGGGGATTTCATTTTTATTTTACGCATGCTTTTTGGTGCAGTTCAGTTTTTTAGTTGCAGCATTTTCACATCAAATGAATTTTTTGAAATATATCTGGTCGGGTAATCTTATGATGTTCGCTAAAACAGTAATACCTCCTGTTTCACTTGGAGAACTCGGGATAAGAGAAGGTGCATCAGTTTATTTCCTCTCTGAAATGGGTGAACTTGCTGCTGTGGCTTTTAATGCTTCTATATTTTTGTTCTTAATAAATGTACTTGTTCCCTCATTAATAGGTTTGTTCTTCCTCCTAAGAAAAAATGATGACTGAAACAATCCTCCTGTATTCATTTCTGTTTCTTCTGATTCACTATCTCATTTTTCTTTCAATTATTTACAGGGGATTAAGCAATCTGAAAACTGTTGATAATATTTCACAATCAACAAATGAATTCATTTCGGTAATTATCCCGTTCCGCAACGAATCAGGTAAAATCCTCCGGAGTTTAAATAGTATTCAGTCACAGAATTATTCATCGGACAAATTCGAAGTTATTTATGTAAATGATTTTTCGACTGATGATTCTCATGAAAAAATCTCAGGCGCTATCAGTTCAGATAATGTTCGTGTTATTTCAGTACCGGAAGATTATTCACGCCAGGCGCATAAAAAACGTGCAGTCCGTTTCGGTATTGAAAATTCTAAAGGCAAAATAATTGTAACAACCGATGCGGACTGTGTTCATAATCCGGAATGGTTAAGCACATTACTCTCATATTTTGATAAAAATTCCGGATTCGTTTCTGGTCCGGTTAGTTTTATAAGTGATGGATCATTTTTTAGTAAATTTCAGGCGTTGGAATTTGCCGGATTGGTAATTACTGGAGCGGGGTTAATCGGGGCAGGAAAACCGACAATATGTAATGCTGCAAACATCGCATACAGAAAAGAAGCTTTTGATAAAGTTAATGGCTTCAAAGATCAAATGAATCTTTCTTCAGGCGATGATGAATTGCTTATGCAGAAAATTTCTAAGGAGACTGTATTCAAAGTGAAATTTTGTCCGGATAAAAATGCTGTTGTTAAGACAGAGGGCAATGAATCAATCGGGCAGTTATATCAGCAGCGTAAACGATGGGCAAGCAAGGGGCTTTTTTATGCTGATAAATTTTTAATTGTTAAGCTGATTTTAATTTATCTTTTCTATCTGAGCTTACCTGTTCAGTTGATACTTGGGCTTACGGTGGAAAATATCTTTCTGTTTTCACTGTCATTATCGCTTCTATTAAAAATAGCTTTTGAATTTTCCGTATTAAGAAAGGGCATAAAGATTTTTTTGAACAATGGGTTACTTAAACCATTTTTAATAGCAGAAATACTTCACATTCCATATATCATAATAGCGGGTCTCTCCGGTCTTTTCGGAAATTATATTTGGAAAGACCGAGTGGTTAAAAGATAGCATAACTTTGTGTTCACTTTATAATTCGCCTGTTTATTTATATATACAACTCCTCTATGTTTCCTTTCCGAAAATATGTTTATTTCAGTTAATATGCGGTGGCATGATCGTTGAAATCATTCAACCAAAACCTAAATGAGGTGTGCGATGAAAAAGTTAATGATTTCAGCAATGTTGATTCTCTCCGCTTATACAATGAATGCGGAGGTTAAAAACTCGGTTTATGCAATGGGGTACGGTTATTTCTATACCGTACTTGCACCGCATGGAACCTGGATTGAACTAGACTATGGCGTTGTAGTCTGGAGACCAACTGTTATGAGAAAATCCTGGGCGCCGTACAGAACAGGACGATGGTTATGGACAGTGGATGGATGGTATTGGGACTCTTATGAGCCATTCGGATATGTGGTTTATCATTACGGGCGTTGGTACTATGATGATTATTATGGATGGATATGGATTCCCGATTATGAATGGGCTCCGGCCTGGGTAGAATGGCGTTATGATGACATGTATATAGGATGGGCACCGCTTCCTCCTTACGCGATTTTCTCGATAAGTATCGGAATTCATTTTACAACTACTTACTATACTCCTTACCATCATTGGCATTTTGTTAGGTACAGGTATATTTGCGAACCTTATGTTTACAGGTACTTTATCAGTGTTAAATATAAACAACGCATCTACTCAAGTACAAAGTACAGAACTAACTACGCCTATAATGATGGCAGGATTATTAATCGTGGTGTTGATATTGGGTTAGTCAGAAACCGCAGTGGTCAGAATATTCGTGAACGTGATATTCAAAGAATAAGCGACCGCAATGAATTTGAAAGAACCCGTGATTCGAAGAATGATGACGGAAGAATCAGAACTTTTATTGCTTCGAGAGATGAACTTAAGCGTAATGATGTGAGCAATGTTGAAATCAAAAGGTCTGATCGTAAATCTTCGCTTGATGTTGCTAATCTTCAACTAGGTGAGAGACGATCATCTGAAAGGAATGATGACAAACGTGTTGACCTGAGCAGGGACAACTCTAATGACATGAGTGGCGCATCGATCGAAAACAAAAATCGAAATGAAAATGTTGATAGGAACAAAAATACTGATATCAAGGTTGATGATCGCCGTAACAGAATAGGTGAAGAAAGAAAAACAGGAACTGATACCCGTGTTCAAAGAAATGAAGAACGAAAAACTGAAGTAAGAACTAATACGGGCAGCCGAAATAACGAACAGAATATTAAACGTAATGAATCTAATGACAGAAGAACGAACACGGGAATCAGGACCGATACCAGGAAGCAGAGTAACACGAATCAGAACAGATCTTCTGAGATTCAGAGACGAAGCGATAATCAGGTTAGAACAGAATCCCGTAATCAGGAAATTCGCAGGGAAACTTCAAACAGTAATAATCAACGGGTTCAGGAACAGAGGAGGGTTGAGGTTCCCAAACAAGAAACCAGAACATCTAATGAGAATCGGAGACAGGAAGTTCGAACACAGCAGCAAAATAATCGTGTTGAGAGAAATCAGTACAATAATAATGTTCAGCAGAGGACTCAGCGAAATACTGACGATAGTAAAAACAGAAATTCCGGCACCAAAAGCCGGTAGTAACGATACACTCCTAATCTCATCTCCGATGTAGTGGCTCAATGCCGGTTCACAGCCGGCATTGTTTTTTTTGTAGTTAACTATTCCTTCAATAAATTGTGCCTTAAAAAACATCTATCCATGAAAGACAAGAGCACAAGGCTGTTTTACATATTAGGTTCATTCTTTATAGCAAATGCACTTCTTGCAGAATTTATTGGAGTAAAGATTTTCTCGCTTGAAGATACACTAGGAATTGACCCGGCAAACATCAATTTATTTGGGATTGAGAATCTGTCCTTTAATCTAAGTGCTGGTGTGCTGCTATGGCCGGTCGTTTTTATTATGACTGATGCAATCAATGAATACTATGGCAGAAGGGGGGTACGATTCTTATCTTTCACTGCCGCCGGTCTTATCCTTTATGCTTTCATTATGGTTTACTTCAGCATTGGCTTAAGCCCCTCAGATTTTTGGGTTACACGTGTAACTGAACGTGGAGATCTTGATATGGATAATGCATTCAATACAATTTTTGGCCAGGGGCTTTGGATAATTATCGGTTCACTCGTTGCCTTTTTAATAGGGCAGTTAGTTGATGTTGCAGTATTTCATTTCTTCAAAGCAAAAACCGGCAAACAAAAAATCTGGCTGCGCGCAACCGGCTCAACTGTTGTTTCACAATTCATTGATAGTTTTGTTGTATTATTTATTGCATTCTATATCGGGGCAGGATGGGGCATCAAACTTGTTTTAGCAATAGGAATTATGAATTATATGTATAAATTCGTTATTGCAGTTATGCTCACTCCTATACTTTATGTGATACACTTTTTTATAGATCGCTATTTGGGGCAGGAACTTGCAGAAAAATTAATGCTTGAGGCAACTGAAAAATAGCAGCAATTTAAGTTACTTCTGAATTTAGCCAGTCTTCAATAAAATTAGTTGTTTAATCAAAACAATCTAGATTTGATTTCCTACTATTTTCAACCGTTTATCTGAAATATTTCATATTTTAAACCCAGCAGATTATTAAAATTAATCAACCGGACACAATTCTGCTTTTCAGATTATTTAAGGGGAAAGGATAGTGTAAGTGATTCAATTTGTGCCTTTTTCGGTTAAAACATACTCTCATCCGTGCTATTACGCCACTCCACTTTACCATTTCCACTTCAATATAAATCAGGAAGATCCGGGCTGGTGATAAGTTTATATTTAACAACCTAAATTAAGCTGGAGTAAAAATGAAGATCACTGTAGAAGAAGCTCTTGAATATCATAGTACGGGAAGGAAGGGAAAAGTTGAAGTTATTCCTTCCAAGCCTTGTTTAACATCACGCGACCTCTCACTTGCATACACACCCGGTGTTGCTGAACCATGCCGGGCAATCGAAAAAAATCCTGAAGACGCTTACAAATATACAGCCAAAGGAAACCTTGTTGCAGTTGTTTCAAACGGAACAGCAGTATTAGGCTTAGGCGATATTGGCGCAGTTGCAGGTAAACCGGTTATGGAAGGTAAGGGCGTTTTATTTAAAAGATTTGCGGATATAGATGTTTTCGATATTGAACTCGAAACAAAAGATTCGAAAGAAGTTATTCGTGCTGTACAATTACTTGAACCAACCTTCGGTGGAATAAACCTTGAAGATATAAAAGCGCCCGAATGTTTTGAGATAGAAGAAACTCTTATCGAAACAATGAATATCCCGGTATTCCACGATGATCAGCACGGGACAGCAATCATTTCTTGTGCTGCATTAATTAATGCGGTTGAAATAGCAGGGAAGAAAATTGATGAAGTTCGGATTGTGGTTAACGGAGCAGGAGCTTCTGCAATTTCCTGCTGCAAGCTCTACGTAAGAGCAGGTGCAAAGCGCGAAAATATTTATATGTTTGATTCAAAAGGATGCCTGACCAAAGACAGGAAAGATCTGAACACATACAAACTGGAATTTGCACAGGAAAAAGGATTCAAATCGCTTTTCGATGCATTTAAAGGCGCTGATGTCTTTGTAGGTTTATCAATCGGTGGTGTTGTATCAAAGGAAATGATTAAAGTTATGGCGCCAAAGCCCATCGTATTTGCTATGGCAAACCCCGATCCTGAAATTATGTATTATGATGCTGTTGAGGTACGGGATGATATCATTATGGCAACCGGAAGAAGTGACTTTCCTAACCAGGTAAACAACGTTCTCGGGTTCCCCTTCATTTTCCGCGGGGCGCTTGATGTCAGAGCAACAAAGATAAATGAAGAAATGAAAATGGCTGCTGTGAGAGCACTAGCTGATCTTGCAAGAGAGAAAGTTCCTGAAATTGTTATTAATGCTTATGGCGGAACTGATTTCTCATTTGGCAAAGAATATATTATTCCAAAACCATTTGATCCCCGTGTACTATGGTGGGTGGCACCGGCAGTTGCTCGCGCTGCTTTAGAAACCGGCGTGGCAAAAGCTCCGATAACCGACTGGTCACGTTACGAGGAAGAACTTAAAGAGAGATTGGGTTTTTCCAAAGAAGTAATCAGAGTTATGATTCACAAAGCTCAGAAAAATCCTAAAAGAGTCGTATACCCTGAAGGTGAAGAAGAAAAAATTATCCGTGCTGCTCAGGTTGTTATAAACGATGGTATTGCTAAACCTGTACTATTAGGAAATGAACAGGTAATCCGCAAACAAATCAAAGATCTGAAATTTAATATTAAAGACTTTGAGATAATTGATCCTTCAACGTCAACCAATTATGAAAAATATGCAAAAGCGTTTTATGAAAAACGCCAGCGCAAAGGAGCAACACTTCGTGAATCCCGTTTACTGATGCAAAACCCGATATACTTCGGTTCGATGATGGTTGATGTTGGTGATGCTGATGCACTTATCAGCGGCTTAACTACTCACTATCCACAAACAATCAAGCCGGCTCTTCAATGTGTTGGTGTTAAAGACGGTTTTAAGGTAGTTTCAGGGTTATACATTGTTGTAACAAAAAAAGAAGTATACTTCTTTGCAGATACAACGGTAAATGTTGATCCGACTCCTGAAGCACTTGCAGAAATAGCTATCTCAACCGCTGATACTGTAAAGGAATTTGATATTGTTCCCCGTATCGCAATGCTGTCCTTCAGCAATTTTGGAAGCGCTCCATATCCTGAAACTATAAAGGTTAAGAAGGCAACTCAGTTAGTCAAGCAGCTTCGACCGGATCTTATGATTGATGGTGAAATGCAGGCAGATACCGCAGTAGTTGCTCAGATAATTGATCAGACTTTCCCGTTCAGCAGCCTAAAAGGCGGAGCTAACGTATTGATATTTCCTAACCTTGCTGCAGGTAACATTGCTTACAAACTGATGGCAAGGATTGGTGAGGCAACTGTTGTTGGACCAATTCTTATGGGAATGAAAAAATCAATTCACGTTCTGCAGAGAGATGCAACTGTTGATGATATAATTAATATGACTGCAATCGCAGTTGTGCAGGCATCCGAAAAGAAAAAGTAATGGTAAAACACGGATGCATTTTTAATCTCTGATAATATTGGAAAAAGAAGAGACTAATGGGTATAAAACACCTGCCGCAAACAGGCTTTATACCCATTTTTACTTTAATGAAAGAACCGCCCGATTTCATTCCAAATATTTTTTTGGATATTCAAAAAACAGAAGCCTGAAACTATCCTCTTTGACTTTATTCCATGATTCTTCTTTTAATTCCAAACCAACCACGCCGCAAGTAGGAATGTTTTCTATGTAAGAATCTGAAACAAAATTAGTAAAATCAGTGAAACCGGGGTTATGTCCGAAAATCATCAGGGTATTCACAACATCTTCCACGTCGTGCAATGCTTCCATAATTTCGTCATAAAATGCTTCATAAATTTCTGAGACTAATTGAATGTTTTTTGCGGGGTAATTGAGCTCATCAGCAAAAACCTTTGCAGTTAACAATGCACGTTTTGCCGGACTGGATAAAATCAGATCAGGAACAACTCCTTTCTCACGGACCAGTTTTGCCATGAAGGGGGCGTCACGCTTGCCGCGGCTGTTCAGTGGTCTGTTTAGGTCGGTTAGAGAGCTATCTGCCCAGCTTGATTTTGCATGACGAACAAGTATAAGTTTTTTCATAAAAGTTATTTTATCCTGATCATTAATAAATTTAATAACTCTTTTTACTAACGGAAAAATAGTTTGATGTAAGATTATTGCTAAACAACTAAAATATTATTCCTGAAACTGATAGTGTGATCGTCCTGTCAAGCCGGTTGCCAGCAGGGATCACGATAATATTTTTATCAAAAACATTTTCAACGGCTAAACGGATAACAATATCATCAATAAAAAATAAATTTCTTAATTCCTGTTCATAACTCAGAGAGAAAGAACTAAATCCGGTTAAATATCCCGATTGGTCTTCAGAATTATCTGCAGCTTGAGTTAAACGATATTCACTCCAGAAAGTTTTGCTTTGATGAAAATAAACAGCAGATATTTTTGCAAAGAACGAAAGTGATAAAGTTGAAGTTATAACTGCACGATGCTTCGGGACTGATAACAATTCACGATTATTTGTGAATTTGTAATTTGCTTTCAACATAAGAATCCCAAAGAATTCATTTGAAAAAGAAATATCCGTCCCATAAAATTTTTTTTGAGCAGAATTAACATATTCCGAGTTTCTGATAATATCACCCGGGAAGTTAGACCTGATTACTTCATCAGAATATTGGGCTATCATATTTTCCCGCAATAGATAAAATAATTTCAATTTTAAATATCTGTTTTCATCTTGCATCAGATAAGAAAGCGAAGCTTCATTGATGCGTTCATAGCCTAAATTGCTGCTGCCGGCTATGTGAAACTCTTTAATATCATTATTCATATCAATTGGTCTCCGGAACTTAAAGTTTCCGAACAATTCATCAATGGATGGATATTTAGTTTGAGTATTAAGATCAATAATAACTGAATGTTTATCTGCAACCATATAGCTTACTTCAACAACGCCTGAAAGAGCGTCCTGCTTGTTAAGACCATAATTATATTGTAAACAGATATCCGAACTCAGATCATTTAACAGCAGAAAGGAAGTTCCAACTATGGTCGAAAAAGTTGTTCGCTTGATATCATTATTGAAATAATATTGAAAAGTTGAACTTTGTGATGGTAATAGATTTTGTGCGGTAATCAGACTGATCCTTTGCGAAAATTTTGTAGTAATGAAATTATTGTAATAAGGCTGATAAGCCAATTGCATTGAATGTTCATCAATCGAATACTTTAACGGATCCATTCCAGAAGATGGATGTGTTTCTGTGATCAGTCCGTCTTTTGATACAGAAATGGAAAAATCTTTTTTATGATTTATATACTGAAGCCGTGTTGTATATGAATACGATTCAAAGTGAGCAAAGGTTGTAATGAAGGGGGTAACATCCCATCCATAATAACTTAAGAATGAACCTGCAAATTTTAATTGTGAACCGGAAGGAGAAACGTATTCAGCTTCGCCCGATGTGATAAACTGCTTGTTCTGTCGTCCGAAGAAGTACGGATTCAGATTTTCGATTACAGGATCATTAAAAGAACCAGTGGAGAAAAAACCAAAATATCCGCCGGTTAACCGGTATTTTATATTTTTGATTTTATCTGAAAAAGATAAAACGAAAGATGGCACTATCTTATTCACATTTGAAATATTTAGATCACTTCTTGTGAAAGTATGTATAAGAGGATCTCCGGTTTCACTGCCGGTGAATGCCCTGAAACTGAGTTGGGTTGAGTCGAGAATTTCTTTACTATTTATCCGGATTTTTTCTTTGTGATTATCACATGCTGCAAAATTACTCCCAAGAGAAATTTTATCTATGTTGAGCAGGTCAACAGGCACGAGATCAATTGTTATATGATTTAATGGAAACAGGTTAAAGCTGATACCATCAATTAAAAAAAATGATGATGGTGAGGAGAAATCATCCATCCCCGATATTGATATAATCGGTAAAAATCTTGTGCTTTTGAAATTCCGGAATTCATAAAAGATGTCCCCCGTTCTTAAAAATGATGAAGAAACTTCGGGCTCAAAAGAGAAATGTTCCTGGGGATAAGTTTGCATTGATGGGAAGTTAATTAACAAAATCAAATATAGAATTCTGAAGCGGAACAAGCTACCTATCATAATAAAATCCGTAAACCTATAAAGCTTACCGGAATATTAACGGGCCCGCTGAGTATGCTTTGATATTTATAAACAAGTTCAAATTCCTGATCATAAAAAATTATTGCGCCCGTGCTGATCGAAATGAATACACTGAATTCAGACTCGATGTAATTATCGCCGGCAGCTTTTGGTCCTTCACCAGTAAAAATGAATGTGTTGTTTTCAAGTCCTGTGCTGCCGCTGAAAAATATTTTGCTTCCCGTGAAAAGATTATACTTTAACCCCAATGGTATCTTTATTATTACAATTGATGGAAGATTATCATGGTTTGTTTTTGGGGAGGTATAGGATCCGGTAAGCGCACCATCTAACGAGAAGTTGTTTGTGAGCTTATAATTTATTATTCCCGAAATGTTCAGGTAGTTATTCCAATATTTACCGAGGTCACCGCCGGGTACAGCATAAGATATCCCTGCGCCAAACCGGAAATTTTCTTTAATGATACTTTGGGAAAACCCATTCGTTGAGATCAGAAAAAAAAATGCACTAAAAATTAATAACCCATAACTCTGTCTGACAAAAGCTTTAACATTCATCTTTTCAGGATGATTATTTTTGAGATATGAAATTTAGCTGAAGATATCTTTTAACCACTTAATCAGTTTTTAATTTTGCATTTTCGATAATCACATCATAAACATAGCCTGAGCCAAAATCTTTATTAAGTGTCACAATACCTTCAATTGTTATTATATCACCCACTTTAGTGCTCTGGTTGGATGTAACTACCAGGTCGTGAGTTCCGGCGTCACCGGTTCCATCCTGAATATGTATCCAGTTCCTGTTAAGGATACCCGAATTATATTTTACAACTTTTCCTTTGACAGTTACTGATTTACCGGATAATCCCTGTTTTTCATTATAAACCTGTTCAACGGTTTTACCACCGCTGACAGGCGTAATATTAATTTTTTCTTTTTCAGTGGTTCTTACTTCCGGGTGAGTAAAATCAGCCTCATGTTTAATAGAAGTTTTGGAAATATCATCAACGAACAACACTGACTCAAAGGTTTTATCGAGTGTTTCGCTTCTGAAATTTTTCATTTCCATGCTTTTTGAGAAGTACAGTATTTCTCCTTTTTCTACATCCATTGTAGGAACCGCAATCCAAAACTCATTATCATTCTCCGAAACCAGAATGTAGCTGTAATTTGGCGCATCAAGTTTATCCAGGACCTTTACGGTCCTCATGCCTGTGTGAATTGCTGAACCCTGCTCTTCACTGACCTCTTCTTCCGTTTTACACCCTGCCCCAACAAATACTATAACTATTAAAAAACAGAACAATACTTTCATCTTAAATCCTTCTAAATAATTAAGTGATTACAGCGCAAATATAGTTAATCGAAGGACAATGTCATGCAGATAAATTGAGGGATTGATTTGTCTCAAATTGACTCGAAAAAGTGATTCCCGTATCGAATTGAACATAAAATCCGGTGATATTTGTTAATAAACGGAAAATTTTGATGGAACGGATTTTGTTTAAATGCCTTCAGTTAATCAAAGAAAAATTGAAGGGAAAAAATTTTGAAAGCGATTGGATCTATTCTTCGTTATGTCAATATAGTAATTCTGTTTACCGTCGTCTCTTTTGCTCAGAGTCAATCGGGTAATGAGGCGGCTATCGAGCAAATCGGTTCCAATAATGTGGGTGAGATTGAGCAAATATCAACTGATTGGGTTAATCGTGCCATACTAAAGCAATATGGCAGCTTTAATTTTGCTAATTTAAGCCAGCTTCATCTGAGCGGCACATCACTTGAGAATTTTGCATTTGCAGTTCAAACAGGTTATTTCAACTATATAATGATGCAGCAAATGGGCTCCGGCAGCATATCACTTGCAGAACAAATTGGTAATAATAACAAGTATCTTCTTACTCTCAGCGGAAATAATAATTATACTTCAATTCTGCAGCAGGGAAATGATAATTATATCAACCAGAATCTTTCCGGCGATAACATGAATTTTAACGTAACACAGATTGGAAATAATAATCACTTCATTCAGATTGAATCAAATCTGAGCCTGAGAGGTTATGAAGTAAGGCAGATTGGTGATGGCGCCAGAGTAGTTCTTATTAACGGCACTGCAATAAGGTGAAAATTTGTTATTTTTACGGCGTAAGTTAAAAGGTTTATCATGAAAAAGATTACAGCAATATTTTTATTATTTATATCTGTTACGTTTTTATCGTGCAGCGAATCAACTGTAACTCCAAAATTACATGGAAATGTTGCGGGCGTGGTGCTTGTTGATGGAAGCGGCGATCCCGTAAGCAACGCACTAATATCTACCAAACCTCCTACAAGCTCCATTGTTACCGACAACCAGGGCAGATTCACTATTGATGGAGTTCCGGTGGGCAACTACCAGGTTACTGCTCAGAAGAGCGGATACAACAAGGGCACTGTTAATATTTCTGTTAGGGAAGATGAAACAACTGAAGCTCTGATTTTTCTTACCAAACCATAAAACTTTTTCTATACCATCTTACTCACTTCCCGCTGCGGCATAATCTCATTAGTTTATGAGATTTTTTTCCCGAATTCATTTCAATTATAGTAATAAGATTTTTTAATATTAAATTTGCAGTGCATCAATTTATTTATCGAAACTATACGGGATAGAGATGGAAAAATTTATTGTAATCATGGCAGGCGGAGTTGGAACAAGATTCTGGCCAAGGAGCAGAAAAAATCTGCCCAAGCAATTGCTTAATATCCTTGGTGAAAATACTATGATCCAGGATACAGTTTACAGGCTGGATGGATTTGCATCACCCGAAAGAATTTTTATCATTACAAACAAAGTCCAGAAAACTCTCATAGAAGAACAACTGCCGCAGATACCAGCACATAATATTATTGCAGAACCGGTTGGAAGAAATACATCGGCTTGCATTGCACTCTCCGCGGAGGTGATTCATAAAATAAATAAAGATGCCGTGCTGATCACTCTTCCTGCTGATCATCTTATCCGTCAGAAAGAAAAGTTTGTTCAATGTTTAAATGCAGCAGCAGATTATGCAGATAAATCGCACGGATTAGTTACATTTGGAATAAATCCTACCCGCCCTGACACCGGTTACGGTTACATCAAGTATGATAAGAATGAAGCAGCCAAAGATATTCATAAAGTTATCAGCTTCGTTGAGAAACCCGATATTGCTACGGCAAAGTCATATCTGCAATCGGGAGATTTTTTGTGGAATTCAGGAATGTTCGTATGGAGAGCCGATTCAATTATTGAAGAGATGAATAAATACCTGCCTTCAATACCTGAAGCATTAGCAAAACTCGGTTATGCGTGGCGCAGTGAAGATTTCACAGTGCTGTTGAATAATATCTACCCCGGGCTCGAAAGTATCTCTATAGATTATGGTGTTATGGAGAAGTCGGATAAGGTATATCTTATCAGAGGCAATTTTGATTGGAGTGATGTCGGGAGTTGGGAAACGGTTTACGAACTCACTAAGAAGGATGAAAACGAAAACGCGAAAAGCGGTGAAGTATTCACCCGAAATACATCAGGAAGCTATATTTATTCTGCGGATAAATTTACGGCAGTAATTGGTGCAAAAAACATGGTTATAATAGATACCAAAGATGCATTGCTTGTTTGCAGCCGTGATGATGTGCAGGATGTAAAAGAAGTTGTGAATTATCTGAATGGGAAGGGGCGGGATGATTTGGTTTAGAACGGCTTGGGTTGGAAAAAGCATTTAGTTATTCTGATTACGAGCCACGCCCTAAAAGTATAACAATAAATCAAAATTTGAGATGAGAACAGCATAAGTTCTTCAATAAGTCAGTATTGCCGTCACAATTTATAAATCCGTGATCATTACTTCGGTTTCACGAGAATGTTTTTTTACCTTTTGATCAGATTTTTAATTTACGCCTTTTAACTTAATCTCAGTAGAATAAATGATACAAACTTCCCGGACTGTTATTCAAAACATAACGGCAGGTTTTTTTGCATTTTTAATGAAATAATCAAAATACAATTAACTTATCTCAGCCCAATTGCATATTATTAGCCACTTGTGCATTGTGAGCCCCGCAGTCCGAAAATTTACCCTCCATAACTGTGAATTTGCGAATTTTTTAAATCTATTTATGGAATGATTTTAAGAGTTAAAGATTCAAATATTTTGCCATTGCAGCTTGATATATTTTTTGGTTAACCGAAAGAAATGGTGCCTTATATATAAAAACAGGAGATTATAGATGGGTCGAACTTTTCAGCTTCTATCTGAAAACAAAATTGACGGGAAAACAATTTTTGATAAGCGGCTTGTTGTGGAGTGCTGCGAAACCTTTCATTTACATTGGAGAAACCTCAGGCTCGAATTCAGCCACGAAAATTTTATCGTTTTTATTAAAACGGTTCTTGAAGCATATAATGCATGGACAAAGAATGGTTCGCCTGTAAGTGCACATCATCTTGAATTAGGAAGAGGGCTTATTTTTCCTTCTCTTTGCACTCCGCAGGATGTTAAAATAGAAGTTTGCGAAAATTTATATAAAAAACACGAGAATAGCAGAGATTCAGAATTCCTGATTGAAGATGAATTTATTCATATTCATTACCGTGACCTGAGAATTGAAATGTCGAAGGAAGAGTTTGTCGGGTTAGCTGAAAGTTTTGTCAGCGCTCTGAACAATTTTAATCAATCATCCAGGAGTTTGAAAGAATTGTTCGATATATTGAACCGCAGCAACATTGTTTATACTGTATTAAGAAATTGGGAAAACTTACCTGACAATGTTGCTTTAGGCTCTCACAGCGACCTGGATTTAATAGTCCATCCGCAGCACATCGGGATGATAAAACAGCTATGGAATTTAACCCCAACTCATTCAGAACCTCATCGCGTACAATACAAATGCCCGGTTAGAAATGGAAATCTTGATAGTTTTATTTTGTGTGACATTCGCTCAACTAACGACGGATATTACCCTGAAGATTTTTCAAATAAACTTCTGAATATGAGAATTAAGGAAAAAAACTTTTTTATCCTTCCGCCCGATCTTCATTTTTATGCTCTGGTTTACCATGTAGTCTATCATAAAGGTGTCGTCTCTGCTGATTATGCCGAAAAAATCATTAACCTAAGTAAAATTATCGGGATAGATTTTCAGGAAAGCCAATGTTATAATTTATCTTACCTCATTTCTCTTCTGAATGAGAGAAATATTTACAGCACCGCGCCGGTTGATGTTTCTGTTTTGCCATCAATGCCTTTTCTTGGGGATGCGGGCACTGTTATGTATTCCAAAGTATTAACAGAAATAAACGGTACGGGAATTCAAAGCCGTATTTATAAGCTCGAAGATAAAAACACGATTAGAGTTATTAAGCAAGCTACAGCAAATCTTGCTAAGCGTGAATTTCATATTCTTAACAGCTTCTCTAATCAGTATTTTCCCGAAGTATTAAATCTGAAAGAATATTCAAACTACAGCAGCTTCGAAATGAATTGGATAAACGGATATCCGCTTTCCGATTTGCAGTTTCATTCAGACGAATGGAATGAAAGTTCAGCAGAAAACTTTCTGACCGGATGTTTATCAATACTACTTGAGCTGAAAAAAAATAAAATTTTACACAGAGATATAAAACCAAACAATATTTTTGTCAGGGATTTTAAGCCTGTATTAATTGACTTTGGCTGGGCTGTTTATGAAGATGAAAATTTTATTACCCCTCCCGGCTTGGGTGATTGGGGAAGACCGCCGGATGGCTCCTTTTCCGATGCGTATTCCATGGCTGTTTCATTGCTGGAATTGGTTTATCATTTTCCCAAATATTCACCCGTTGTTCTGACCCTGATCGAACAGTCACTTAATAAAAATCAAAATCCGGATTATGATAAATTGTTAGCACTTGTAAAAGAATGTTCTAACGTATCAGC
This sequence comes from Ignavibacteria bacterium, assembly GCA_037447335.1. Lineage (GTDB taxonomy): Bacteria > Bacteroidota > Ignavibacteria > Ignavibacteriales > Ignavibacteriaceae > JBBIGV01. The sequence goes on from JBBIGV010000004.1 coordinate 34,974, forward strand.
GATGGATTATCGTTCTGAAATAATAGATATAGGTGTTACTTTAAAAATCCCGGCTTTTGTAAATAATCATCAAAATAAAATTGAAATAACCGACTTACACATTCCAGATTTATTATTGGAATCCGAGAGATTTATAGAAGAAGGTAATTATCACGAAGCAAAAAAGTATCTGCTTAAAATATTAAAAGCGCATCCTGAAAATCCGGATGCGCTTAACAACCTTGCAGTGATATTCATCTTAACTAATGATTATAAAGCTGCGCTTGAAACACTGCATAAAGTAATTTCAGCAGACCCGCTGAACGAAACAGCGCTGGAAAATTTTCAATTCTTAAAACAAAATCTTTCTGAATCAACAGACACAAATATCCTTAACAGAGAAGCAGACTCAGATTATGAGGCATCGGTAATCATCCCTGTATATAATAATTCATCTTACACCCGCGATTGTCTTCTGGAAATATTCAGTGATGCTGAGAGCAGTATAAATTTTGAAGTAATAGTAGTTGATAATGCTTCAAGCGATGATACTGCTTCAATAGTAAGTGAATTTCAGAAGCAGCACCCCGGCTTTCGATATATTAAGAATGAAGAAAACCTTGGATTTGCTAAAGCATGTAATATCGGCGCCGGCGCATCAAAGGGAAAGCTTCTTGTCTTTCTGAATAATGATACAAAATCAAAACCGGGTTGGTTGGGAAAACTAATCAGCCGGTTAAACAGCGATGATAAAATCGGAATTGTGGGAGCAAAACTTTTATATCCTGATAACACAATTCAGCATTGCGGTATTAAGATAAATCAGATTAATCACGCCGGTTTTGAATATTGGCCCGGTCATATTCATAGAGGTGCAGCGGCTGATGATATCCAATGCAATAAACCCGGTGAGGTAGAGGCAGTTACCGGCGCTTGTCTGGCTATTTCTAAACATTTATTTGAAAATGCAGGAAGGTTTGATGAAAACTATGGTATGTATTTCGAAGATATTGATCTTTGTATGGCAGTAAAAACACTGGGTTATAAAATTTTTTACGAACCATCCTGCGAAGTAATTCATTACGAAGGGAAATCCAGCCCGTCTCAGCAAATAATAGACAGACAAAATATTTCTTCAGCCAAATATTTCTTTGAAAAATGGCAGTCACTTTTTCCGCCTGTAAAGTCAAAATATTTACTAGAGAGAACTGTACTGTGGGCATCGCCTGTATTTAACCCAAGCGGTTATGCAAGCGAAGCTATTGCATTTGCTCTCGGAATGTATAAATATATGGACCTTCAGATCCTGCACGACAATCCCAATTACTCAAATCAATTTGTAAATAATCTTCCGGATAACTGGAAAAAAATCCTTAAACATCTTTCCCGAAATACTCAGAATGGTTCAATAAATGTCCCGACTAATACTATCTTCATTTCTCATCAGCCGGCTCACAGCTTCAAAAAATTTAATTCTCTTAGTTATAATATCGGCAGAACAATGTTTGAAACCGACAGCATACCGGCTGATTGGGTTCAAAGCTGCAACGAAATGGACGAGATATGGGTGCCGACTTCATTTAACTACTATACATTTCTTAAAGCCGGGGTTAAGAGGGAAAAATTATTTATTGTTCCAGAAGCAATTGATACAGATGTTTTTAATCCGGATGTTGTTAAACCTTATCCTCTTACAGATAAAGCCTGCTTTAACTTTTTATCTGTTTTCGAATGGACAGAGAGAAAAGGAGCTGATTTATTACTGAGAGCCTACTTCGAAACTTTTACAAGTAAGGATGATGTTTGCCTATATATACGCGCATATATAATTAATAATTATGATAGTAATACTACCGAAGAGATAAATAACCGGATAGATTCTATAATCAGAAAATACCGCTTCAATAAACAAAAGCTCCCTCGTTACGTAATAATTGATGAGCAGCTTACTATGAATGAAATGTTAGGATTGTATAAAGCAGTTGATGCATTCGTTTTGCCGTCGCGTGGTGAGGGCTGGGGAAGACCTTACATGGAAGCTATGTCTATGGGGCTTCCGGTTATCGGAACAAACTGGAGCGGCAACACTGCTTTTATGAACAACGACAATTCTTACCTGATAAATGTTGCCGGTCTTTCTGTAATAAAAAATATGGAGCTTGAAATTTATAAAGGGCAAAAATGGGCAATGCCCGACAGAAAACATCTATGCAGCCTTATGCGTTTCGTTTTTGAAAATAAAGATGCCGCTAAGCAAAAAGGTCAGGCTGCGAGAACTCATATCGTAGAAAACTTTAATCTCGATTCCGTTGCAAGAACAGCAGCTAACAGGCTAAAAGAAATTGAAAATCATCTCAATAACAAAATTCATCCGGTTCAGAAAAGAAAAGAAGAATCGCTTAGCATAAACTGGCAGGGTGCATTTTTTGCAAATCATTCTCTTGCGCTGGTAAACAGGGAAATTACAACACGGCTGGTTCGGGAAAACGTTGAATTGTATCTGACCCCGACCGAAACAAATAAATTTTTTCCGGAGAGTAATGTTGGACAGGCAGCCCTGTTATCATTAATGAATTCGGAGCCTGAAAAAGTTGATTTGAATATCAGGCATCAATGGCCTCCCGATTTAGCACCGCCGCAATCGGGCAAATGGATTATAATTCAGCCATGGGAATTTGGCTCCTTACCGATTGATTGGGTATCAGTTTTTAATTCACAGGTTGATGAGCTTTGGGTGCCCTCTGATTATGTTCGGAAAGTTTATATTGATAGCGGCATAATACCCGGCAAGGTAAAGGTTATTCCAAACGGGATAGACCCGGCAAGATTTCATCCGGAAGTGAAACCTTTGAAATTAAAAACTAAAAAGCAGTTTAAATTCCTTTTTGTAGGTGGAACCATTTTCAGAAAAGGTATTGATATACTTCTTGATGCATATACAAACTCATTCAATTCAAAAGATGATGTTGCTCTGGTTATTAAAGATTTCGGAGGAAATTCTGTTTACAAAGATCAAACTATCAAAAACAAAATCCTCTCTCTGAAAAAAGATAGTTCAACTCCTGAAATTTTATATATGGATAAAACTCTGACCGATGCAGAGATGGCTTCTTTGTATAAAGCCTGCGATGTTCTTGTACATCCCTACAGAGGAGAAGGTTTTGGATTGCCCATCCTCGAATCTATGGCATCAGGCATTCCTGCAATTGTTACTAACGGCGGCTCCTGCCTTGATTTCTGTAATGACAACAACAGTCTTTTTATCAGTGCGCGTATTGCATACCTGCCTGAAAATAAAGTTGATAATTTTATAACTGCATCCAGGCCATGGCTTTATGAGCCTTCGGTTGAAGACCTGAAAGTTAAATTGAAGTTTGCTTTTCAGCATCCGAACAAAATGAAAAATTTAGGTGCAAACGCCCGTAACTTTGTAATTAATAATTTTACCTGGCAGAATACCTGCTCTTTAATTATGAACAGGTTTGTAGAATTAAAATACATGCCTGTTGTCCGGTTTCAGAATAAGAATGTTCCTGGTGTACCCAGACAGACCAATGAACTTGTTAATCAAATCTTTTAGAATATCAGGAAATTGAAGATGTTATCCTTAAGCATGATTGTAAAAAATGAAGAAAAATTTCTTGCCGGCTGTCTTGATTCGGTAAAAGATGTTGTTGATGAAATTGTTATAGTTGATACGGGTTCCACCGATAACACTTTACCTATTGCAGAATCGTTCAACGCAAGAATTTTTAAATATGAGTGGAACAACGATTTTGCAGCCGCACGTAATTTCGCACTTGATAAATCTTCCGGCAACTGGATCCTTTATCTGGATGCTGATGAAAGATTGCTGCCGGAATCGATTCCTGAGCTTAAGAAAATTAAACGAAATGCTGCTGATTGTGCGTTTTTCTGCACAATATATAATGAAGATGAAGTGAATAAACGTCCTTCTTTAATGAGTTACCCCAGAGTATTTCCAAACAGAAAACTAATCAGGTTTGAAGGCAAAGTACACGAACAAATTGAACCTGCCCTTCTGAAAAATAATTTAAGTATTAAAAGAAGCAGAATAAAGATAGTTCATTTTGGTTATAGCGATAGTAAAAACAAGCTGAGGCAAAAAGCAGAAAGAAATCTTAAAATATTGTTAACGGAGTATAATATCACTCCATCATCTTACACAGCCTACCAAATCGCTCAGACTTACGGCATTCTGGAGCAAAAACAAGATGCTGAAAAATATTTTCACATAGCTTTGGAAGATCCCGATTTACGCAGCGAATATAAATCTATAGCCTTGCGCTACCTTGCAGCTAATGTAGCTGAAAAAAATAATTTTGCTGCTGCGTATGAAATGATTAAAAGAAGCATATGCGCCGATCCTTTACAGCCGCTTGCTCTTTTAATAGCATCAAAAATCTGCCTCAAACTTGGTTTGAAAAATGAAGCTTCCGATTATGTGCTGAAAGCATTCACTTTAAACCTGGAATACCTGGATAAAAATAGTTTTACCTTTCAATCCATATTTCTTGATGAGGAAACTCTTCTGAATGAAAGTATCCTTCTTGCCCTCGAAATTAATAACGAAGATTTGATAAACAAAATTCTGAACGAATGCCGGAACAAAAACACCGAACTATATAACTATTATTATAACGTAATACATGGCAGTGTATATGAGGAAGCAGGAATTAGCATTACTGAGAAAGTAAACCCCGAAATAATTATGAAGCTGATTCAACGGAATTCATCTAAAAAAAAGCAAATAAGCATACTGAAGGAACTCAGGGAAAAATTTCCGGGTAATTCCGTCTTACTAAATACGCTTGGCGGATTATACCGTGAACAGAACAAACTGTCGGAAGCAGTTGAAGTGTATGAATCGCTTTTTGAAACCAAACCTATTGATGCTTCAGTAGTATTTTATCTTACTTCTTTATACCTGCAAACAGGAAAGCTGGACAAAATCGGGCCTTTAATTCAGGAGTCGGAAAATTATTATTACAAAATTCCCGAGGTAACGGCGAAACTCGCAATTCTTAAAGAAAAACTGGGTTTAATAAATTAATTCAGTTTGCAGGCTAAACTTTTCATTAATACCTCCGATAATTAAGACGAGAACAAAAATCTTAATTAATTAACCGGGTAAGGATACCCGAAAACTAACAAAATTATACAAGGAGGTATAATATGGCGTTCTCAGTAAACACAAACCTTGGTGCATTAGATGCCTATAATGCGCTGAACAGAGTTAACCAGCAAACCCAGAAAGCACAGCTTCGCCTTGCATCACTGAAAAGAATAAACAGTGTTGCGGATGACACATCAGGCTACCGTGTCGGAAAAGAACTCGAAGGCAAAGTAACTGTCATGAAAGCTGCTCAGGGAAATATTGGTGCAGCCAAAAACCTGTTATCAACGGCTGAAACCGCTCTGTCAAACATCAATGATCTCCTGATTCAGATCAGAGGCAAAGTTGCAGAAGCAAATGATCCTACAAAAAATCTGACTGCTCTTGCAAACGATATTAATGCCCTTGGTGATGAAATCAGTGCAATTTTCTCAAACACCAAGTTTAATGATACTGCATTGTTAAGCGGTTCAACTTTGCCTAGCGGCGGTAACTTTGCCTTCCAGACAGGCGAAAGTGAAACAACAACAATTAACATTGGTACTCTTAACAATATCAGTCTTGCATCTATTTCCGGTTCAGGTGCAACTTCGTCTAACATTACCAGCATTTCAGTTTCAACAATTGAAACTGCTGTTAAAGATGCGCTCGGTAAAATCGGTAATTACTTGCATAGACTTGATGTTAAGGAAGAATACCTCACATCTGCTCTCAGCAATTCAACAGCAAGTATAAGCAGGTTATTCGATGCAGATATGGCGATGGAGCAGTTGAATGCAACCAGAGGTCAAATCGGTCAGCAGGTCGGCACTTCTATGCTTGCACAGCTTAACCTGGCACCTCAGAATCTGCTGGCTTTATTTCGTTAATTATCTTTCTAATGCTTTGGACCCCCGTAATTTTCCGGGGGTTCATTTTTATATTCCTGAGTTTGAATAAACATGAATACTACTCTAAAAAACTTAAATAACGATAAAAGAGCAAAACAATATCTTATTAAAGAGATAATGGAAGCAACACCGCAGCAGTTGCTTCTTAAAACGTACGACTTTGCCATAATGAATTGTAAAAAACAAAATTTAATTGAAACTAATAATGCGCTGCAAACACTTATTAACGCATTAAGATTTGATAATGATGATGTTCGTGAGGTTTCTGCAGGATTGATGAAACTTTATTTGTTCTGTCAGCAAAAAATGCGGAAAAAAGATTATCCGGTTGTACTAAAAGTATTAACTGATCTGCGTCAGTCATGGGTTCAGGCATTTAATAATTCCAAGGGGTAGTTATGTCTTTCAGTATTTTAACAACGTCATCTATAAATTCTTTAATAGAAAATTTTCGCACCGCTGAAAGGAATAAATTAATAAATCCTCTGGATGCGCGGAAAAAAAGATTAACAAATCTTTCATCTTCATATAACACTTTAAGTACAAAGCTTGCCTCATTTCTAACTACCTTAAATTCTCTTAAACAAACAGGTTCCGACTCACTGTTTGCTTCAAAATCAGCAGTCAGTTCTAATGATAAAATTTTAACCGCTATTGCTTCAAACTCTGCGGTTAACGGTTCTTTTAATGCAAGAGTTTTGCAGCTGGCAAAAAATGATGCTCTGGTTTCCTCAGCATTTCAAAAAAATGATTCATTCGGCGCTGAAGGCACTCATAGTTTCACAATAAAAACCGGTGATGAAAACGGTGCAGTGTTTTACAGTTCCGTTGATGTTGAATTAACCGATTCTGAAACGTACGCCACTGCAATGAGCAAACTGAGAGATGCAATAAATTCCAGCAAGGCTGTTGTTAAATCTGAGTTTGTGAACGGCAGTGAAAATTATACTGGCGGTTCTTCGTCTATTGTTGTTAATCTTAATGGGGTTGAAACTCAAATTAATGCAGGTGAGGCTGCAAATTACAGCGAGCTTCTTGATGAAATTGTAAACCAGATAAATAATATTAGCGGTATAACAGCAAAAAAAGTAAGTGATTCGAACAATCCCTCAAATTTCAGAATTGAACTTACTGTTAATGATACGTCAAAATATATCTCCATATCACACCTTTCAGGTCATAATATTACAGATGAACTTGGTATAGGCGTTGATAATCTGAAAAGTGCTTCGGGCATGGTAAGCGCTTCTGTTTTTTCCCCAACCTCCTCTAATAGCCAGGTCACAATTACTGCCAGAGAAACAGGACTCGATTACAGAATAAGGGAGATATCGGATAACTCCGGTTCGGAATTATTAGGGCTTTTAAACCTTAATCTTGGAGCAGAGCGCACAGAATTCAACCAATCAAAAAATACCGCCGGATACCTGTTCGCAGATATTACTGATGCAAACAATTTGTTAAATGCCAAACTTAATTTTAACGGAATTTCAGTACAGAGAAATTCAAACACTATAAAAGATCTTGTAAACGGATTGACCATTAATCTTCAGTCTGCATCAGCAGAAAACGAACCTGATACAAATATAAATGTAACTGCCGATCGTGCCGGGATTAAATCTAAAATTGAGGAATTCATTTCAAAATTTAACGATGTTTATACGTATATAAGAACAAAAAGAAGCTCATCTGCAAACAATGATAGAGGTGTTTTTCATTCCGATGCTCAGGCTGCGGCGCTTCTGTCTTTTTTATCAGAAGCAGGATATTTGCAGGTATCCGGCTTAAACAGCGGCGATATTTCTTATTTAGCTCAAATCGGGATAACTTTTAAACCCCTTTCTGGTCTTTCCATCTCTGATTCTACATTACTCGAGCAGAAGATTCTGGAGAACACATCTCAGGTAGAAACGTTGTTCAACTCTGATAGCGGAATTGCCGCATCGCTGTACGGTAAACTTAATCAATATACCGGTGCAGAAGGATTTTTAACCTCTTCCAAAAATTCGCTGGATAATAATATTTTGATAATCAATGACAGAATTGATGCAGCACACAAACGAATTAATAAAAGCGCCGAAGTGCTCAGAAAACAATATGAAGTTTTACAGATGCAGCTTGCATCACTGTTGTCTGTACAAAATATGTTTATTACCGGAAATAGTTTTTTTTAGCAGTTGACAAATGGTTAATAAAGTAATTGAAGAAATAAAAGAATTGCAAATTGCTGTTCTTAAAGATATGGATGAACTGAATCAGGATAATTTTTCAAAGGTTTTCAGCCGGATTCTGGACCGAATGCAGAGTTTAAAAGAAATTCGGGAAGATATAGCTTCGCGTTATGATAAATCTGACTTTGAGATTTACGAGGATGATTTGTTATATTTGGCTAAAGAAATCCGTAAAAAATACGATAATATAATTGAGATATACCGGCAAAAAATTGCAGAGAGTGAACAGAGACTATCTGAATTATTAAACTTAAGAAAGATTTACAACTACTCGAGGTGAGCTATGAAAATTAAAGGAATAGGACCAAGTCTTAATATACCCGGCGCTGTTAAAAATACGGTAAATTCAAAGTCATCGGAAAAAACTGATAAAGTAGAAATTTCATCAGAGGCTAAAAAACTAAAAGAGCTTTCTGCACAGAAGCTTGAAAAAGTACAGCAAAAAATAAACTCAGGTTTTTATAATTCTGATGAAGTCCTGAAAAAAGTTGCGGATGCTGTGCTAAAAGACCTGAAATGATTTTCCTGCCGCAACTCAGAATTCATAAACTCTAAAGATTATGTGAACCTGAAAAATTATGGGGTAAGGAATACATGCATATATAACATATCCTGATTTTTCCGCTTTACTTTTTTCCTATAACCAACAGCGCAAATTACATTCCGAACAGAATTATTTGAATCCATTGCATTATTTGACACAATTTTTATAAATTTGCCACAAGTTTTCTATAAAAATAGGGATTTATGGCTGCCGACAATATTCAGAACAATAAACTTCTTCTTATTGGCAAACTTTCCGCTAGCTTGCTGCACGAGATCAGAAATCCGCTTTCCGCTATTCAATGCAACCTTGATTACCTTCAAATGATAAATAATGAATTATCGCAGGATGTGATGGATTCTGTTAATTCCAGTTATCAGGCATTATCACGGATAAATCATCTTGTGGAAATATTTTTAAATTTTGCGAGGGTTGGGCAGAACAATTTTACAAATGTCAATATTGAAGCTGTTACAAAAAATGCTGTGGATGCTGTTAGCGGAAAAGCTTCAAAGACGGGTGTCAAAATATCTACCTTTTTTGCAGATGATATTCCCGATATAGTTTATAACAAGACAAGATTACTTCAGGTCTTCTTAAATCTTTTAACAAATGCGCTCGAATTTTCAGAAAACGGAGGGGAAATAACTATCCGATCTTTTTATTCGCCCTCTGATTCATTAGTCTGGCAAATACACGACAATGGTAAAGGTATTCCCATCGATGTTCAGAAAAAAATATTCATTGATTTCTATTCAAGCAAACCAGGCGGAACAGGATTAGGTTTAAGTATTTGTAAGATGCTGTTAGACGAAATAAATTCAAAAATATCTTTCCTGAGCAGCCAAAATGATGGCACTACCTTTATAATAAATTTTAATCCATCTGTAGTAATTACCGGATTAGTGAATGCAAAGAATATTAATAATTGATGACGATACGCTCGTAAGCACATCGCTTCGTAAAGTGCTGGTGAAGCTTGGTTTTGAAACAGAATGCACCGATGACATTGACGGTATTAATGATATTATCAACTCATTTAACCCTCACCTGGTTTTATTAGACATTTACCTCTCAACCCACAGCGGTATTGATGTACTAAAAGAGTTTAAAAAAAATTACCCCGACTTATTGGTTATCATGATTACCGGCTATGCTGATATTCAGCTTGCAGTTACAGCTTTAAAGCTGGGTGCATACGATTTTTTGTTGAAGCCCATTGATATTGAGCATCTTAAGTCTGTCCTTCACAAAGGATTTGAACAAATAAATCTTAAGTATGAAGTGCAAAAACTTCATTCAATAATGGATCAGGATCATATTCCTGAAGATTATTTCGGGAAGAGCGCCAGAATTCAAAGGTTTGTTAAGTCGGTAGTTAAACTTGCTGAAAGTTCCGATACCACAATTTTACTTGAAGGAGAAAGCGGTACTGGCAAAGAAGTTTTTGCAAAATTTATTCACCAAAGAAGCCCGAGAAAACACAAACCTTTTATTCAGATCAATTGCGCTACTATTCCAAAAGATCTTGCAGAAAGTGAATTATTTGGGCATGAAAGAGGCGCTTTTACAGGTGCCTCTGCCAAAACAAAGCTTGGTAAGTTCGAATTAGCTGATGGCGGAACCATTCTGCTTGATGAAATTGGTGAGCTCAGTCCTGATCTGCAGACAAAGCTCCTCAGGGTCCTTCAGGAAAAAAAATTTTTCCGGCTGGGAGGTGAAAAAGAAATTTCGGTAAATGTGAGGGTTCTTGCAGCAACTAATAAAAATCTTGAGAAAGAGGTGGATAAGCGTAATTTTCGTGAAGACCTTTATTTCAGGCTGAATGTTGCAAGAGTGGTAATCCCGCCGCTTAGAGAGCGAAAAGAAGATATTTCTTACCTCGTCTATTCTTTTATTAAAGAATTCACCGAAAAGTTCAATAAGAAGATTGATGGCATAACACCAGAAGCTATGCAATTGCTTGTTGCGTGCAAATGGAAAGGCAACATTCGTGAACTCAAAAATGTTATGGAACGTGCCATCCTTCTGCTTGAAGGCGAAATACTTCACGAATATCATTTCGATAGTATAACAGATGCAAAAACTGCCGGCAGCGGTTCATCTGACGAGTTTATATTGAACATTCCTCCTTCAGGGATAAAAGCTGAGATTGTACTTAAGGAGTTAATACATAAAACTCTTAAAATCACAAAAGGCAATCAGGTAAAAGCTGCGAAAATACTGGGGTTATCACGTTCTAAGCTGCGTTACCGTATGGAACAGCTTGGTATTGAAGTTACCAAACAAATACGGTAAAATATTTTTCAACCCGCTTCCACCGCATATCAACTTTTTTAATATTATTCCGATAATAAAGCAAAGTACTTTTTGCCATGAATTATCCGGAAACTTTATGCAATTAGTTGAAAATGAAGTCAGTGTGGACAAATCCTACCTTCTTACTATAATTGATTCGATTAACGATCTCTTTTATACAACCGATGAATTTGGCTGCTTCCATACTATCTATGGCACATTACTAAGAAAGATCGGACCCGGCAGGGAAAACTTTATTGGCAGATTAATATTTGTAATTTTTGGGAAGGACCCTGAGGGGATCCATGCTGTAAATCATAAAAAATGTTTGAACGGCGCCAGCCAGATTTATGTTTGGAACTTCGAGTATAACGGGAAGATTTATTACTTTCAAACCTCTCTTTCACCGATCAGAAGCAATCCTGAAAACTTTAGAGGTATTGTTGGTATAATCCGGGATATTACAAGGCACAAAGAAATTGAATTGATTAATGAAGAGATAACTTTAAAATTCAGAACGCTTGCTAATGCTGCAAACCTTGCAATTATTTCTATAAACGAGGAACAAAAAATTGAGTATTGTAACAGCGCTACGCTAAGCATGTTCGGTTATGAGAACGAGATGATTCATGGCAGAGAATTTAGTTTACTTTTTAGCGAAAAAAATAAAATTCTTAACTTAAACAATATACCTGCACAATTCGGTTCAGACGATAAATATACCTTTGAGCTTGAAGCAAAAAAAAGAGACGGAGCTGTTTTTCCAATCGAAATAACTATTTCGCCGTATCAAGTACTGAATATTATCCATCATGTTATTATTATCCAGGATATCTCCGAAAGAAAAAATGCTGAAATTGAAAGAATTCAATACAGTAAGAAACTGGAAGATCAAAACAAAGAACTTGAAATAGCTCTTGAGTCGCTTAAAAGTATGCAGTTGCAGCTTATACACTCCGAAAAGCTTGCTTCAATAGGGCAGCTTACAAGCGGAATTGCACATGAAATTAATAACCCTCTTGCATTTGTTTCAAGTAACCTGAACAGGTTTTATGAATATTTTACAGACCTCCTTACTGTAACAGAACGGTGGCGAACAATTGGTAAAAATTTACTTGAGAGAAATATAGCCGCAGAAATGGTAAACGATCTGTTTGAGTTTGAAAAGCAGATTGATCTTGACTTTATTAAGAATGATTTCAACATCCTGATGCAGCATAACAAAAGCGGCATCGAAAGAATTCAAAATATAGTTATGCAGCTCAGGGGTTTCAGCAGGGATGATTTTGATTTATACCTTGAAACAGATCTGAATGCTGCTCTTGATGATACCCTAACAATTGCCTGGAATGAGATCAAGTATAAAGCAGAAGTTATAAAACAGTATGAAAATATACCCGCAGTCAGATGTAATCCTAACGAAATAAGACAGGTAATTCTTAATCTTATGATAAATGCTGCTCACTCAATTACCGATTCGGGTAAAATTTTCCTCAGAACTTATCAGGATAAAAAATTCGTTTATGCCGAAGTAACAGATACAGGAGTCGGGATAAAAAAAGACGAGCTAAAAAAAATTTTCGATCCGTTCTTCACAACCAAACCTCCGGGCAAAGGAACCGGGCTTGGTTTGTGGATAAGCCTTACACTGGCACAAAAAAATCGTGCTATGATCGATGTTAAAAGTACGCCCGGTAAAGGTTCGTCATTCATAATCAAATTTAAGAAACATGAAAAATAAAATTTAAAGAGGTGTTATTGTGGATGTAATTATTGAAGAATCGCCGGTATTACTCGTTATTGACGACGAAGAAGAGGTACTCGCAGCAATAAAAAGTTTGCTGAGAAAAATTAAGATAACACAATACTATTTTACTTCACCCTCTGAAGCAATCAGGTTTATGCAAAACAATAAGGTAGATTTGATTTTAACGGATATGAAGATGCCCGAAATCAGCGGCAGAGAGTTGCTTATTGAAGCTAAGAAATATCAACCCGATGCAATAAAATTTATGCTTAGCGCACATGAAAATAAAAAAGAAATTCTGGATACGCTTGCATTGGGGCTAGCAAGTTATTATCTGTTCAAACCATGGGACGATTTCGAGTTCATTAATTTGATCGAAAAGTATACGAACTATTATGAAAAAGAAGGTTTGAAAGAAGTAATCAATTATATTTCTTCTTTTTCCAGATTTCTTCTCTCGGGCGCACAAGATAAAAACCTGCTTGCAATGCTTGAAAATGAAAATTTAAATATTAATACTTTATGCACAGAAATTGAAAAAAATCCATTCCTTGCAGCAAAGTTAATTCAGATATCTAACTCGGTTAGTTTTGGCGCTGCACGTTCAATTACTTCTATAAAGAGTGCGGTGCTGTTCATTGGTTTGAGGCATTTGAAAAATTTGCTTATATCCCTCAGCGTACTTAAAAAGTTTACTGAGATAATTCACCCGGTTTATCACGATGTAATTTATGAATACTGGAACAGAACAAATAAGCGCGCTAAAATTGCAAGCCAGATATCAGCCGAATGGCATGTAAAAGTTGATACAGACTTGTTGTTTATTTCTACAGTGCTGACGGACATAGGTGAACTGTATTTCTTGTACACTAATGCTGAAAAGTATAAACAATATGTTGAGTTTGTTCAAACAACAAATATTTCACGAATTGAAGCTGAAGAAAAATTTTTCATTTACTCGCATACTTATGTTGGCGGCGTGCTGCTGAATGTATGGAATTTTCCGGAAGAAATAGTAAGTATTGTGGAAAATCATCACAAAGCTGAAGTAGATAATGAAATTGTCAGAATCATACAATTATGTGATATTATTGAAGAACAAGGCTTATCTTTCAAAGAAAATTTCAATATGTCGGAATATGTAAAAAACTTTAATCAGGCTGTGGTATGAATCCTCCGGATTTTAACAATAAAATTTTATATGTAGACGATGAGATAAATCTGCTTTCATCTTTCCGATCTCTTATGAGAAAAGAAAATCTATCAGTTTACCTTCTTGAAGACCCGCTAAAAATTGAAAAGGTACTTTCTGAAGATGGACCGTTTGCAGTTGTCCTTAGCGATCAGAGAATGCCGGGCATTAGCGGCTCAAATCTGCTTAATAAAGTGCGGTCAGTTCATCCGGAAAGTATCCGGGTGCTAATTACCGGCTACAGCGATTTTAATGAAGTTGTTCAGGCAGTAAATGACGCAAGTATAAGTTACTTTGTTTCAAAACCCTGGAATGATGACGTCTTGAAAAAACTTGTTAAAGATTCAGTTTCCCAATTTAATTTGAAACTAGAAAATCTTCGTCTCGTTGATGAATTAAAACAAAAAAATGAATCAATAAAAGCAATTCTTGATGGAACACTTGCAGGAACTACAGCTTTGTTAAATGATGTATTGTCGTTCATAAATCCTCATGCCTCATCACAAACTGATAGAGTAAAAAAAGACGGGGTTGCAGCGCTTGAAGCAATACCGGAACTGAAATACGAGCAGAAGTGGGCAATCATGAGAACTTTTGAACTTTTTAATATAGGTTTGGCTGTTATGCCGCCTTGGATCCAGCTTGCATTAAATAAAGAAGGATTGGCTGCTATCAGAAGGTTCTCTCTTTGCCGCAGTCATCATATTCTGGCTGCTAATTTACTGGACGGCATACCCGGTTTTGAAGAAGTTTCTGAAATAATCAGGCTGTCAAAGAAGAATTTTGATGGCTCCGGCTTACCGGATGATGTTAATATCGTTGGTGAAAATATTCCAATGGGTTCACGTATTCTGAAAATACTTGTGGATAAAGACATGCTGACTACTAATCATCTAAAGGGTGTTGATGTGTTAAAATCTATGAGAATGAAGCCGGATAACTACGATATAAAACTTATCGACCTGCTTATTGAGAAGCACAAACCACAAAAAGAACTTACAACACGTGTAATCAGTGTATTTACGTTTGATCTGAAACCAGGGATGAAGGTGCTTAAGGATGTTCAAACCAAATCAGGCATCCGATTATTTAATGAGAATACCGTACTTACAGAAACTTCTCTTACTGCTATAAATTCCTGGTCTAAACTTGAAGGTATTGTTGAACCGATTACTGTTGAGGTGAAGGTTGTAACTGATAAAAAATAATTATGGTTTTTCAGAACTTCTTAACATGAAAAGCCGGTAATTGTAAAAAGGTCCGTTTGCACGGCAGTTCGGCGTTATGATCCTGTTGTTTAAGCGGAAGATTAATTTTTTAAATTGATTATGATGTTCTCCCTGAGTTTTGTTAATGATAGCGTTTTAAAGACCACCTCAACTATAAGTTTTTGGAGCATACAAAACTTGTTGAAGTAAATGCTCAACGGTATGTTGATTCAGTACCGAATACCTAATCTCTGATCATTTCTCAGTAAAGCTATTTCAGTTTTTCCACCAGCCGAATTTTAATAATACCGTATCATATTGTTGGCTCCGGTATGGTATTTGTCCGTATTTAATGGAAGTTAATTATCAATAAACATTTAATTTAAATTGTCATGAATGAGTTTTTCGAAGATATTTACCGTGAATATGAATATGTGAAAAAAAGCAGCTCGAATATAATCCAGGCAAGTAAATCGAAAATAGCCGGGAAAACAAAGATTTCAGTAGCTGAAGATGGAAAAGATAATGTGAAAGTTATGCTGAAAAAGGATATTGATGATTCTATCAAAGAAATAAAATTTATTTGTTCATGCGGTAAAACTAAATCTTTACTGCTCGATTATTTTGAGTAATAATTTGCACGTGGTTAAAATTAGCCAAAATGGTTTTTTAACCCGCAATACTTTCATAATTACTGATATTACGAAAACTGAGAGTGACAGCATTTCGGTTGAAATACAAAATCTCATTTCTATGAAAAAATATTGCTTTATCTCCATTCTTAAAAAAATAATTATGTCATCTCTCAGCATTATTTCTTTACGTAACAAAAGTTAATTACTTACAGAGTAAATGGCATTTATTTTGCCAATCGTAATAAAAAAGGATTTTCGATGGCTGAACCGGTTATAAAACAAATTGAAAATTTTCTGAGCTTTTGTGCAGAACGACACAAAGTTATTTCGAAGAATATTGCCAACATAGGAACAGAAAATTATAAACGCGAAGAATTAACTTTTTCCAATGCACTGAACAACCAACTAAGCGCAGGGCTGAAAGTTTCTTCGGAAAAGCACATTACAAAGGGTAAATCTGCTGCAAATACAGACCGTGTTTACGAAATGAATACCAGTAACGAGGCAGACGCACTTTCGGGCGTTAATAATGTTGATATTGAAGAGGAGATGGCTTTGCTTGCAGAGAATACGCTGCTGCACAAGTTTGCTTCCCGGAAAGTTGGCTCCTATTACAGATCATTACAAAACGTTATTAAGGGAGGACAGAAATGAAAACCGGCGAAATTTTTCCGGGCTTTAACATTAGCGCAAAAGGTATGAGCATCCTGCGAAAAAAGATGAATCTTATTGCTGAAAATATTGCTAAAGCCGACAACGTAAGAATGGAAGACGGACAACCCTACCAAAGGAAGGTATTAAATGTTACACAGGAGCGTAACGGCTTTTCTGCCATATTGAATAATAATTCCATTAAGCTGCAATTAAACACATCTAAATCCGGGCATCTTTCCAATGTAAATTCATCTGTATTAACAGGTTTAAGTCCGACAGAAAATCTGAAATCGGAAGAAACAAAAGATAATACTCCGGGTGATATCGTTCATATGCCCGACCATCCCCTGGCAAATGAAGATGGATATGTTCAGATGTCTAACGTGAATGTTATAACAGAAATGGTTGATATGATTGCCGCTGCACGGAGCTATGAAGCAAACCTTACGGCATTAAATGCATCAAAGCAGATGGTTAAAGATACACTGGAGATGTAAATGAAAATTGACGCCAATTCATCAAATTATTATGCTTCTGTTGTACGAAATTCTCAGCAAAATAAAACCAATACGAATTCTGATACAAAAGATATAACCCGGCAGGAGAAAGAATTTTTTTCACGGTTGTATCCATCACAACAAGATGAAATAATGAACTATCATTTCTATTCTTCAAAAGGAAAATTAAGTGGTCTTACTGTTGGAACCAAACTCGATATGAAAGGCTGATATGAAAGTAGAAAACATTACCGGCATAATTCCCGATCTACAAAAACAAACACTTAACCCTGCAAATAAAACTGCTGATTCTTTTGGCACGTTATTAACAGGTTTTATTAAAGATGTAAACCAAAGACAGATAGAATCCGGCAAAGTATCAGTAGATTTTATTAAAGGAAAAGATATTGAGTTGCACGAAGTTATGATAGCAGGTGAAAAAGCAAAAACTCATCTGGATCTTTTAGTGGAAATCAGAAATAAAGCTCTTGATATGTACAAAGAATTAATGAGGATGCAGTAACAGCGATGACTCGAAATTTACCGGATGAACTAAAAGGTTTGTTTAAAAGCTTTACACTAAAACAAAAAATTGTTATAGGGGCTGTTACCACCATAACGATTATTTTGTTTATAATTTTATTCTCCGTTATTAACCAGCCAACTTATTCCGTTCTGTATTCAAACCTTGCTCCCGAAGATGCTTCTAAGGTGGTAGATGTTCTTACAACGCAAAAAGTGAGCTATAAACTGGAGGATAACGGCAGCACAATCAAGGTGCCTAAAGATGATGTATATAAATTAAGACTATCGCTTGCAAGCCATGGCGTACCAAGTTCTGGAGTAGTTGGGTATGAAATATTCGATAAATCTACTATGGGGATGTCAGAATTCCTGCAAAAAATAAGTTACAAACGGGCTCTGGAAGGTGAGCTTGCACGAACAATAATGCAGCAGGATGGTATAGAGGGAGCGCGGGTGCTGATAGTTATACCGGAAAAATCTGTATTTCGTAACGAAGAAAAACAGCCGACAGCCTCTGTTGTGCTTAAGCTCCGGTCTGGGTATCATCTTTCAAAAAGCAATATTGCTGCAATTCTTAATCTTGTTTCAAACAGTGTTGAAGGGCTTGCGCCTAATAATGTTACCTTGCTCGATACACGCGGGCAGTTACTTTCACGAGGTGGTGAAAATAATCATCTTTCAGGTTTTAGCTCCGAACAATACGAAATTAAACAATCCGTAGAAGGCTACCTGGCTGGTAAAGCACAATCAATGCTGGATAATGTAATAGGACAGGGTAATTCGATGGTTCAGGTAAATGCCGAACTGAACTTCAATCAGGTTGAAAAAACAATGCATACATACGATCCGGAATCACAAGTTGCAATCAGCGAGCAGGTTGTTAAGTCGGAAAGTATAAATAATACTGTTAGTGATTCTGCCGGTCAGCTCAGCGAGAACAATATTATCAATTATGAAATAAGCAAAACAATTCAGCGGGTTGTTGAAGAAACCGGTAACATCACTAAAATAAGCGTTGCCGTGGTAGTGAATGATCTGAAGAAAGAAATTGTTAACGGCGGTATTACCGAAACCGTTTTCGAACCACGATCGCCTGAACAATTACATAAGCTGGAACAAATAATTAAAAATGCTGTCGGCATCAACCCCGAACGCGGCGATCAGTTTTCAATAGTTAACCTTTCTTTTGAAACTAAACCTATTGATGAGTTTGAGATTGTATCTTCAAATTTTATGGACGATGCAGGCAGATGGGTAAATATTATTCTTTTAATTGGTGCAGGTATTGGAATATTTTTATTGCTTAAGGGGTTTTTAATTAAGCTGCAGCCACAGGGATTTGCCGGTCAGAATGATATAAATTCACCGCAGACTTCAGTAATGAATCCCGGTGTTGTTAATCAACACCAGGGTTTATTGAACCGCTCGAAAAAAAACGGTGCAGGTCTGGTCTTTGATCAAACCGTCACACCTTCTCAAAATGAACGGATAAATGAATACATAACAAAAAATCCGGCTGATGCAGCTAAGGTAATTTCAGCATGGCTGAATGAAGAAAAGCTTAACTGACGATATGAAACCCGCTAACGAAAAACTTACAGGAATACAAAAAGCAGCTTTAATTATGGTTGCTCTCAATATTGATACTGCGTCAGGTATATTTAAACATCTTGATGAAGAAAAGGTCAGGCTCATTAGTGAAGAAATAGCCCGCCTTAAAAACGTTCCGGCTGCAAGGCTGAACGAAACTCTTCAGGAATTTTATGAAATGTTTGAAAGCAATTCGAACTATATCGAAGGCGGAATGCAAATTGCCGAAGCTCTTCTGCAAAAATCATTGGGTGTTAGTAAATCCGGTGAAATTCTTAGTATCATTAAAAATAACAACGATCTGAAAGGCTTTAATATGTTGAGCAGAGCGGATACATCCCAGCTTGTTAAAATGCTGGGCAAGGAACATCCGCAAACCATTGCTCTTATACTTTCACACTTAGATCCTTCTCAAACTGCTGATATACTGGAAGAATTTAGCCCGGAGTTAAGGGAAGATATTGCCTATCGTATAGCAACACTCGGGAAAATCTCGCCCGATACTTTAAAAATTGTCGAATCTATGATTGAAGAAATTGCAGGGATTAGCATAAATCAGTCATTTAGTACGGTGGGAGGGGCTAAAAACCTTGCAATAATTCTTAATAAATCCGCAAAAAATCTTAGCCGTGAATTGCTTGAAAAGCTAAACGAAAGAAATTCGGAGCTTGCAGATGAAGTTAAAAAAGTAATGTTCGTCTTTGATGATATTCTTGGTATTCAGGATAGAGACCTGCAAAAAGTTCTGAAAGAAATTGACAGAAAAGATCTGGCAACGGCGCTAAAGATTGCCGATCCCAAAATTAAAGATAAATTTTTATCGAATATGTCTGAAAGAGCTGCTGATCTCCTTAAAGAAGAAATTGAATATATGGGTAAGGTTAAACTAAAAGAAGTTGAAGCCGCCCAGGCAAAAATTATCAATGTTATCAGATCTCTTGAAGATACGGGCGAAATTGTTGTTACAGGAACCGGCGGATCCGAGGATGTTTATGTCTGATATTCTCAGGTTGAATTCAAAAATAAAAAATAAATCCATCAGGATTTCAGATTACGACAATAATAATGAGACCGCATCAGCATATGTTGATCAAGAGGAAATTATCAGAACAAATTATCAGAACTATTATGATCAGGGTTATGGTGACGGGCGAAAATCACTTAAACTTGAATTTGAACATGAATACAAAAACTTACTGCTTAATAAATTTTCTGACATTGCTGAATTAGTAAAAAAATTAGAAAAAGCAATAGATACTTACGATAAATCCTTTGATAAGCTGGTAATTGATACAGCTTTTCTGATAGCTGAAAAAATTTTGCACAAAGAAATCGAAAAAGAATCCCCTATCCGTTTCAACATGAAAGCTGCTCTGCAGCGGGTTATCGGCGCTAATAATATTACAATTAAGTTGTATAACGATGATTATAAACTGATAGTAGAAAATCAAAAAGAATTATTCGGAGATGTTTCGCTGTCGCATATCAAGTTTGAACCGGATGAGAGTATTGAATCGGGTGGTTGTTTCATCGAGACTGAGATCGGCAATGTTGATGGAAGAATTACTACCCAGTTAAATGAATTAAAGAATACGCTGGAAAGCGCTGTTAACGGATTATAGTATGATTTATTTAAAACACCAGGTTAAAAATTATAGATCAATCATTAACAAGGCTGATCCTTTCAGGGTTAATGGCAAGGTATCTGATGTAATCGGGCTTGTAATCGTTTCAATTGGTCCTAATGTCTCGCTTAGCGAAATCTGCCGTATAGTTGACCGAAACGGAACCGAGGTATGCAAATCCGAAGTAGTTGGTTTTAAGGATGGGAAGGTTTTGTCAATAGCCATTGGCGAAGTAAATAAAATTTCACCCGCATGTGAAATAATCTCTACAGGAAAGAATTTCAGGATTGGCGTAAGTGAAGAATTGTTGGGCAGGGTAATTGACGGATTGGGAAATCCGATTGATGGGAAAGGCGAGGTAAGGTTTGACATGATGCTGGATATTTATCGGGAACCGCCCAACCCGCTTGAAAGAAAACGAATTGAATCTGTGCTTCAGACCGGTGTGAGGTCCATTGATGGACTTCTTACAATTGGAAAAGGACAGCGTGTTGGAATTTTTGCCGGAAGCGGAATTGGAAAAAGCGTATTGCTTGGAATGATTGCCAGAAATACAGACGCCGATGTTAACGTTATTATCTTAATTGGTGAGCGAGGCAGAGAAGTACGCGAATTTATTGAAAAAGACCTCGGGGAGGAGGGGCTTAAAAAATCCGTTGTTGTTGTTGCAACAAGCGATAAATCAGCCTTAATTCGCTTAAAGGGCGCTTTTATTGGAACCACTATTGCCGAGTATTTCAGAGAGAAAGGTAAAAATGTTGTATTAATGATGGATTCTGTTACAAGACTTGCAATGGCTCAGAGGGAAATTGGGCTATCAATTGGCGAGCCTCCGACTACTAAGGGTTATACACCTTCTGTTTTTGCCAGGCTGCCCAAACTGCTCGAAAGAACCGGTAACTCCGGAATGGGAAGTATTACAGGTCTTTATACTGTACTTGTTGATGGAGACGATCTTACCGAACCTATTGCTGATGCCGTCCGTTCAATTCTTGACGGGCATATCGTCTTATCACGTCAGTTAGCAAATAAGGGGCAGTACCCGGCAGTTGATCCTCTGCAAAGTATTAGCCGCCTTATGCCCGATATTATTGATGATGAACATAAAAAGATTTCTTCAAGGATTCTTGATATTCTTTCTGTTTACAAAGAAGCTGAGGATATGGTAAATATTGGCGCATATGTTAAAGGAAGCAATCCGCAGATTGATGAAGCGGTTTACAGAATAAATTCTATTCGATCATTCCTTAAACAGGAACTGGATGAACGTTCAAACTTTCTTGAAACTTTACAAAATCTTAATACTATTTTAAACTGATATAGACAGGTATGACAGCTTTCAAATATAAATTCCGGGTTTTAGCAAACTTGAAGGATAATCAGAAAAGCAAGGCAGAAAAAGAACTTGCAGATCTTAATAATTCAATTCTGCGGCTTAATGAAAATAAAGAACACATACTGCTGAAGTTGCGCAGATATGATTTAAAAGACAAGAAAAACATCAAAGCATCCGAATTGAATTTTCATAATAATTTTAAAAATATTCTTGTATCCGAATTGAAACTTCTTACAGAAAAAATATATGACCTGCAAAAAAGTATTGAATTTAAGAGGACGGAGTTGATTGAAAGAAATAAAGAACATAAAGTTTTAAAGAAGCTTGAGGAAAAACATTATGATATCTTCAAAAAAGAAAATCAGAAAGCTGAAATTAATAATGCAGACGAAACAGCCGCTTTACAATTTGTAAGATGTAAGAAATGAAATCTAAAATTTTAATATCAGCCTTATTCCTCGCACTGTTCATTATTGTATCGGCAGGTATTATTTATTTAAATTCAGTTTACGAGAACATCTTCAAGTTCACCTTTTCGCCCCGATCATACGATCCGTTACCGGTCACTATTTCTGAAGTGAATGTCCAACACCAAACAGAAATACCGGTACCGGAACATGATACATTAGATTCGGACATAAACTTAGCCGAAAATCATTTCGGGGAAGATCCTCAGAACAGAAAAGATTCGTTAATGTTTACTTCTTTGCTGGATAGCCTGATTAATCTTAAATCAATTATTGAAGAGCAGAATGTCAGCCATTTTATAAATGAACAATCAGGTTATATAAATACTAACAGCAAAACTTCAATAAACGACAGCACATACCAGGTGTGGCTAAAAACCACCGCAGATCTGTATGCTAGTATGGATGCCAGAAAGGCAGCTAAAATAATTCAGAATTTTTCCGATAATATAGCCAGAGACATTATTTATGCTATGCGAAAGAAAAATGCAGCAAAAATATTAGCGGAAATGAACCCTGAATTAGCAAACAGAATCACAAATTTTAGCCAATGAACATTAATCCTGTCTTTCTCAACATACTTCAAAAGTCTGATCAGACTGATATTGCGAGCAATCCAATTCTGCAAAATCCGGAATTTCTTTTTGCCGACCTTATTAAATTAATTGAGCCCGGTTTATCTGATTCACAAAATGATTCCTTCATTTACCCGGGTGAAGATCATGAGATGACTAAGCCATCTGAGATTAATTTGCTGCCTGCAGTGGTTTCAATTAATAACCAAAAGGCAACTGATTTGATTTCTTTTTTTACGAATTTTGTTTCTGAAAATTTGAATGAACCTAAGCCCGCTGTAAATATAATCAGTGGAATGGAGTTAAGCAGGATTGTTTCGGATATTACAGTCGAAAATCCCACTCAGCAAACAAATGAAGCATTAACAGGTTTTGAATCTGCTAAAGAACCTGCAAAATCCGGAACCGAATCTCTGATGCAACTAATCGACACCGGAAAACCGGTTATATTAAAAACAGCATCGAATCCTCAAACAGAAATCGTGATTCAGAAACATGAATTGAATGCAGATAATTCATCTGAAAACATTTCCGGGAGCAGGATTACTGCCCCTCCTGCTAATTTACTGTTATATAAAGGTTTTGTTTTTAATAAAGAGTCTCTTGGTTCGGTGGTTATGAGTAAAATGCCGCTAATTCCGAACCATCATCCTGGCAAGAGCGGCTCAGATCAAAACCTTTCAGCTAATCCTGTGCAGCACAATTCAGAATCCGGAAAGGTCAAATTCAATTTCCCGGTATTTTCGAAAACAATTTTTAGTGAATTTGACAATGAACCGGATATTAAACCGATCATATCTGAAAATAATCCCCAAACTCCAACTGGAAAGAAATATACTGAACAAATCAAAATCATACCCGACAAGATCGAAACAGAGCAAGTTTCTCGTATTGTTAAGGATAATTTATCCCTTGAAGCAAAACCTGAAAAAAATCTGTACAAAGTTTTTATCAGGCAAATATCCGATCATAGCATCACTCACAATCGGCTGAAAATAGTTGAGGAAAGTTTTCCGAAAATAAAACCCAATAGACTTGAAGTTGAAGAGCATAAGTATAAATCAATACCCGTAAATAAAATACAGTTTTCGGAACTGAAGATTGTTAAGATCGATAACGGGATTGCTGCAAATGAAATACACAAATCTGAACAGCCTGTTTCTTCAGGTTCAGATTATAACATAGATAAGCCGGAAATTCCTGCTCATGTTCATACAAACTTAAGCGAGCCGGAAAATCAACATCATCCGGTTTTAAGAGACAGTACT
Organism: Ignavibacteria bacterium; assembly: GCA_037447335.1. GTDB lineage: Bacteria > Bacteroidota > Ignavibacteria > Ignavibacteriales > Ignavibacteriaceae > JBBIGV01. The sequence continues at coordinate 59,372 of JBBIGV010000004.1, forward strand.
GCAATTAACTCTGCTTCATTTAAATCAAAAGAACAACATCCGGTTTCGGATCTGGAAAATATTGATATTGTCCGCGTTCCTGTTTCCGAAAGTCACATTAAGCATGTAAATAATTCTGCCCCTCTGAATAATTCTGAATTTATCTCGGGCAAAACAACTCCGAAGATCATACATATAAAAGATATCGAACCGGAAATAACAAAGATTATAGAAAAAGGCGTGTCCAGTTCTCTTGAACTTCAGCTTATACCGAAAGAGCTTGGAAAGGTTAAAGTTATAATTGAATCAATCAATAAAATTATTTCGCTGAAAATTGAAGTTGAAAATGAAGCAGCCAAAGAAGCGCTTCAGATAAACCTGCATAATCTGTCGCAACGGTTTTCAACTGATAATCTGGTTTTAAATTCGATTAATATTAATGTAATGACAAAAGACAACAGGCACGAGGTGCAGATTCAACAGCGTAAAAAGAATTACAAGCCGGATAACCAGGAACGGGAAAATCTTATTCCCGCAGTACCTAAAAATCTTGGCTACAACACTTACGACTATATAATTTAGGAGATTGAAATGATTAACGGATTAACTAATACGGGAAGCGGAAACTTACAGGGAATTACAAATACATCACTCGGTAAAGATGATTTTATGAAGCTGCTTCTGGCTCAACTCAAACACCAGGATCCTCTTAATCCGCTTCAGGGTTCAGAGTTTGCGGCGCAGCTTGCACAATTTAGTTCGCTGGAACAGCTTTCAAACCTCAATGCTTCAGTAAACCACAGCATAAATGCTAATTATCTTCTTACCCAATCCATCAATAATACATTAACCTCAACTTTGATCGGCAAGGAAGTTAAGCTGGCAGGCGGCTCGCTCAGTTACATCGGACAGGATAACATAACGCTTGGTTATAACCTGCCCGCCGAAGCTTTAAGTGTTACGGTAAATGTTCTCGATGAAAACAGTAAAATCATAAAAACTTTTGAAACTGCACCCGGACAGTCAGGCGGTAATAAACTTTTGTGGAATTTTACCGATAATAACGGCAGCAAGGTTCCGCATGGTAAGTATACTTTTGAAGTTAAAGCTAAAAATACAGCAGGACAGGAAATGACCGTTGAGATTTTTAAGTGGGGTAAGATTGACGGTGTAAAATTTTCTGATGGCGGAACAAAGCTTATTGTTGGTGCGCTTGAGTACTTTTTATCAGATATACTTGAAATACTGGAACCATCTTCAAATAAGGGAGACAGGTAATGGCAGAAATAAATGGCATCAAAGTTCCTTTTGTTCCTATCGTAACTGAAAGCGGAAGTAATTTAAACAGAGCAATAAGCTCTGCTGAAAGTTTCGATAAATTTCTTCAGAAGGAAATAGAGAGCCTTAAGTTTTCAAAACATGCATTAAAAAGGCTCGAATCGCGCAGTATCAATTTGAGCAAAGAACAAATAACCAGGATACAATCAGCGGTTGATAAGGCTGATGCAAAAGGAGCTAAAGATTCGTTAGTACTTCTTGAGGATACAGCATTTGTTGTAAACATACCTAACAGAACGGTAGTTACCGCATTAGAGGTAGGTAACAACAACGATAATATATTTACAAATATAGACAGCGTAGTGATTACATAATGCAACCCGTTTCTGTTATCGCAGCAAACAATGTTCAGATTTCTTAAAAAGTCTGTTCAGATAAAAATAGTTTTGAATAATTAAAAAACTTTAATAAATAAATAACGGAGCCGGACCTTTTAAGGACGCTCCAGATCCGGTTGACTGACAGAAACCGGATTGTTAATCTTAAACCTTAGGAGGCGATATGGCACTTTTCAGCACTCTTTTTACCGGGTTTTCCGGTATCAGAAATCACCAGTCAATGATGGATGTTATTGGTAATAACATCGCCAATGTAAACACCATCGGTTTTAAAAGTTCAAGAATAACCTTCAGCGATGCACTAAATCAGTTCATCCAAACCGGTACCAAGGCAACCTCGGATACAGGCGGTACAAATTCATTTCAGATCGGCTTGGGAGTTAAGATTCATTCAATTGATCGGAATTGGAACCAGGGAACACTGGAAAGAACTGGTATAGAAACCGACCTGGCTTTGCAAGGTCCGGGTTTATTCGTTCTGAAAAAGGAAGGACAAACCTATTTCACAAGAGCCGGCTCTTTCGAGTTTGATTCGCTCGGCAGGTTGGTTTCAACACAGAACGGCGCAATTGTTCAGGGAAGATTGGCAGACGCAAAAGGAGTCATCCAGCCAAACAGCCTTGTAGGTGATCTGATAATTGATTCTAACATGCGTTTACCTGCGGTTGCTACCGATCTTATTAAATGGGGAGGTAACTTAGATAGCCGGGCAACCTTAACACGTACCGAAAATGTAAAACAAACCGGAAATATAAATGTGGATTTACCGGGTCCATTTGTTACTGAAACTACCGTTTATAATGAATACGGCGATGCTTTCAACTTTGTACTCACTTATACAAAAACTGCTAACCCTAATGAATATAATCTGGATTGGGAAGTAAAAGATGATTCAGGTGCTGTAATAGGCAGTGGACAGATTACGCCTATTCAGTTTGAAAATGATGGACAGGGTAATTTCACTATGAATCAGGCTACTCTTAACCTCTTCAACGGAGTAAACAACCGGGTTAATATACCTGCAAATAATCTTGACTTCCTTTTCGATCCGACTTCAATAACACAAAATTCTTCTGCAAGCTCTCTAACTCTGGTTGCAGACGAAGGCAGGGAAGCCACTTTAATTCAGAGTTCAATAAATATTTTCGATTCACTTGGAAATTCACATCAGGTAACAATTAAATTCACAAAAATTGCCGATAATCAATGGACGTGGACAGCCAGCGTTCCGGGAACGAGCACTGCCAACGGGCAGCCGGTTAGCATTAGCGGTTCTGTGGTATTTAATAAAGATGGTTCTATCAGTCCCGGGAATATTTCACCTTCAAATCCTGTGCTTGTTTTTGATCCATCCGGCAGCGCTGATCAATTATCAATAAAACTTGACTTCGGCAACGGCATGAATGGTGTAACTCAAACAGCAGTAAAAAGCAACCTGTCAGCTATCAGCCAGAATGGTTCAATTTCGGCTGCACTTTCTAACATAAAGGTTGATCATTTCGGAAATATTATCGGGTTGTTTTCTAACGGGTCAACAAGAACTTTAGCGCAGATTATGGTAGCAGCATTTACAAATCCAAATGGTTTGCTTGGTAAAGGCGACAATCTTTTTGTCACCGGCGCTAACTCGGGTGAAGCACGTATAACATCAATGAATGAAGAGTCAGGGACGGTCGTACTTTCTGGTGTTCTTGAACAATCTAATGTTGATCTCTCTGAAGAATTTACAAGAATGATCATTTCTCAGAGAGGGTTTCAGGCAAATGCAAGGGTTATTACTACCGCCGATAACCTCCTGCAGGAATTAGCAAATCTGATCAGATAACACAATCCGTTTTTACTTTAAGGAGTGCTGCTAAACGGGCACTCCTTTTTTATAATAATCAACCATCTGCACAATAATAACCACTACAATATGTAAGCTGTTTGCATTTCGAATTATTCAAAACATTTATTTTTATGGCATATCTATTGTTTTTAAGTAAATAAAAAAATGCTATGAAAGAAAATCTAAAAGAAGAATCAGGCAAAGAGACAAAGGAGGGAAATCCCTTGTTAAAAAAATTACTGATTGCGGTTCCGCTTTTCATAATTCAATTAGTCGCAGTTTATTTTATAACTGCAAATTTTTTATTCGATGAATCACACTCTTCCTCAAAAGAAATGCTTACTGGTAATCCTGGCAGCGGTAATGGGAATGAAATGGTTATACAAGATTCGGAACCCGGAAAATTTGTATATCCACTGGATGATATTATTATCAACCCGGCAGATACAGATGGTAAGAGGCTTTTACTTGTATCATTAGGGCTGGATTTGAACAGCAAACAGCAACGCGACCTGCTCAGAGAGCGTGAAGTGATTTTAAAGGATAAAGTTATTTCTATACTCTCATCTAAAAGGATTGAACAGCTAAACAGCAGCAGCAGCAAAGATTCTATAAGAATTGAACTTACAAATGAACTTAACAACATGCAGCTCGGGGGAAAAATCAACAGAATTTATTTCAGCAAATTTATAATTCAATAGGATGTCGGAAGGACTTTCACTTAAAGAAATTGAGCAGCTTGAGCAGAAAGTAAAAAATAGTATTCCATCGTTAAATGGTTCTGCTAAAGAAACTGCACCGTTTGATTTCAGGCTGCCGGTAAGGATTTCAGACACACATCTGAAAATACTTAAAAATACATTCAACTATACTGCAGAAAATCTTTCTGCTTTTTTTTCTGCCCGGTTGCAGACTCAGGTCAACATCAAATTATCGTCAACCGATCAGATTTACTATTCTGAGTATATCCCCTCTGTTGCTTGTCCATCCTGCATTTATATATTCCGTATAGCTGACAGCGAAGCAAAGGGATTGATCGTATTAAATACAGAACTTGCCTTTTCACTTATCGACAAAATGCTGGGTGGAACCGGGAATCCGGCAAAACATACAAACGAAATTACTTTAATTGAGCAGCGACTTCTTAAACTCCTGCCCGATAAAATAAATTACGAATTTGAAAATGCCTGGTCGGTTTACGGCAATTATAAGCTGCAAATTGAAAGTTTTGAATCGGTTATTGATAACATTCAATTGACCGCGCCACACGAATCTGTTCTGCTTGCAACCTTCGAAATGACAATGAATGATCAGAATCATTTCTTCAACATATGTTATGATACCAGTTCACTGGATAAACTCCTGAAAACAATTCCAACTGAAAAGACTCAAGCTGTTTCAATAGATGATGAGGATGAGATAATTCGAACCAAACAAACGATTTCATCCCATCTTATGAATACGTATTTACCGCTAACGGTCGAATTTGGCAGTTCGCAAATTACATTTAACGAACTGATGAACCTGAATCGGGGCGATATAATTATCTTATCAAAGAAAATTACAGATGAACATGAAATTAAAGTTGATAATAAAGTTCTGTTTTATGGGCGCCCCGGCATTGCTAATAACAATAAAGCTATAAAGATTACGCGAAAAGAAAACTTTTAAGATAAATAAATCGGATTGAATTATATGGAACAAGTAAACAAACAATTAAACAATGAAAGCACTGAAGCAGGGGATTTCTCATCTATGGATTCAGCAGACATTACCGCTCCTGAATTTGAAGAACTCAGCGAAACGCTAAGCACCGGTACCGAAACTGCATCTGAAAGATTATCTCTGCTTGAAGATCTGCAGGTTAACATTTACATCGAGCTGGGACGAACACAGATGCTCATAAAAGATATTCTTAATCTTCAGAAGGGTTATGTGATTGAGCTAGATAAACCGGCAACAGAACCGGTAGATATTTTTGTTAATAACAAGAAAATTGCAGAAGGCGAAGTGGTTGTTGTAGAAAAGCAGTTTGGTATCAGAATAACAAATCTTTTAGAACCCTCAAAAAGAATTAAGGGGTTATAAAATGTCATTTACAGATGCTGTTAAAATAATTCTTCCGATGTTATTTATACTCGGGCTGCTCTTCGGCGCGCTGTACTTTATACGCAAATATTCATTTTCTCTGCCGGGGAAAAAATACAAGCATCTTAACGCTAAAATAATCAGCACGCAAATGTTAATGCCGAAAAAATTTATTACCGTTGTAAAGATAGAAAACAGCGTTCTGCTTCTTGGCGTAAGCGAGCATTCTATCACCCTTTTAAAAGAATTAGATGTCACTTTAACAGATGAGGAGATAAAGGACCATCAGAATCAAAGTTATGGTTTTTACGACCTGATGAAAAAGAATCTGGGATTGAAATGAGAAGGGTAGCCTTTGCCGTATTTTTTCTTTTATTATTTCTTTCGATTGATCCTCTGCTTGCCCAGCAAAACCAGGCGCTCCCATTCCCGAAAATAGGTATAGACATTGGTACTGCTGATTCACCGCAGGATGTTTCTGTAACGCTTCAGATACTTCTGCTTTTAACAATACTTTCTCTTGCTCCTTCGATAGTAATAATGACAACCTCATACCTGCGTATGATAATCGTATTTCATTTCCTTAAGAGCGCGCTCGGAACGCAGCAAATGCCCCCTTCACAACTGCTTGCCGGTGTAGCATTGTTTATAACTTTTTTTGTTATGGCTCCAACCTGGAATAATGTTAGTGAAAAAGCATTAAGCCCGCTTATGGATGGAAACATTTCTGTTCAGCAGGCTTACGATGAAGGAATAGAGCCGATAAGAGAGTTCATGTTCAGAAATGTAAAGAATGAAGATCTTGAACTTTTTATTGGTTTGGCTGATCTTGAACGACCAAATGAAAGAAATGACCTTCCGACATATATTGTGGTACCGGCTTTTGTTCTGAGCGAACTACGGGCAGGTTTTATTATTGGTTTCTTTTTGTTCATTCCGTTTTTACTTATTGATCTTATTGTGGCCAGCATTCTTATGTCTATGGGGATGATGATGCTTCCGCCTATGCTCGTATCGCTTCCATTTAAAGTTCTTTTATTTATTCTTGTAGATGGCTGGAATTTAATTGTAGGTTCTTTAGTAAGGAGTTTTACATAGATGACAGAAGAATTAATTATCCAGATTTTCAACGAAGTATTTTATACAGCATTTCTGATTTTACTTCCAATACTTGGCGTTTCACTTGTTATAAGCGTACTGATTTCAATATTTCAGGCGGCAACATCAATACAGGAAATGACATTGACATTTGTTCCGAAAATTCTTGTTACTGCTGTTACAATAATATTAACCTTGCCATGGATAATTGACAAAATAACCGAGTTAACTATAAAACTATTTACAATGTTTACCACTGTAGTTAAATGACTGATATCCTTATAAGTGAATTTGTTGTTTTGATTTTTATCTTTCTGAGAATTGCTGCTGCATTTGCCGCTGCCCCGGTATTCGGGCATAGTTCGCTGCCAGTACCGGGTAAACTGGGGCTTGCATTTGTAATTGCGCTAATTCTTTTCCTGACCATCGAAAAAAGCAGACCGCCGGCAGAAATAAATCTATGGTATATCGCTTCAACGGCAATTCTGGAAATCATCACCGGGTTAACTATAGGGTTTATGCTTTTTTTTGTTTTCTACGCCGTATCATTTGCCGGAACGTTTATTGGATTTGATATGGGGCTTACAATGGCTCAATATTTCAATCCCGCAGAAGGAACTGAAAATAATATGATCGGGGAATTTCTTTATATCACTGCACTGTTAATCTTTTTTCTGATAAACGGGCATCATTACATAATAACAGGCTTAGCTGCTTCGTATATTGTTGTTCCTATCGGAAAACCGATTATAACCCCACAAGTGTTTGATGTTCTGATAAAAAACAGCGCTGCAATTTTTGTAATTGCCGTAAAAATAGCTTCGCCAATAATTGTATCATTTTTTTTAGTACACGTTGCACTCGGTATAATTGCCCGGGTTATTCCGCAAATGCAGGTATTCTTTGTAGCTCAGCCTCTGACAATAGGGCTTGGACTGCTGCTGCTGGCAGGCTTAATTCCTCTTTATGTTTTCTTTATAAAAAATTTGCTTCAGCAGCATGAAAAAAATCTATTCTATTTAATTAAGGCGATGAGTTATTAATATGCCAGAGCTTGAAGGACAGGAAAAAACTGAAAAACCCTCTGAGCGAAAGCTAAAAGAGGAAAGAGAAAAAGGACAGGTTGCAAAAAGCGTTGAAATAAATTCGCTGTTTATTTTTTCTGCCGGGCTTTTCCTTGTGTTTATGACGCAGCAATTTGTGAGCGGTAATATTTTTGCTTTAGCAAAGCAGATTTTCAGCTCTCTGGATGTGCTAGATGTAAATTCATATACACTTAAAAATTATTCTTCAAAGGGAATTCTTTTTTACCTTTACACAATTGCACCCGTATTTATAGGGCTTACCGTGATTGCTCTTGCAGTAAATTTTGCGCAAGTAGGATTTAAGCTGAGCGGTAAGGCGATTAAGCCCGAATTGAAAAGATTCAATATTATAAACGGCATAAAAAAAATATTTTTTTCCTCCCACTCTTTTGTAGAAGTTCTGAAAGCCATCCTGAAAATGATTGTTATCGGACTAGCAGTGTATTTAGTTATTTCAGATTTAATTCTGAAAGCAACTTTACTTATTGAGTTATCAGTCTATGAAATATTAATGTTCATAGTTGATTCTTCTTATTCACTGCTCTGGAAAGTTGTGCTGGTCTTTGCAGTCTTAGCAGTAATGGATTTTGCTTTTCAGAAATATAAGTTCAATAAAGATATGATGATGACTAAACAGGAAGTTAAAGAAGATAATAAGCAGACAGAAGGCGACCCGCTGATTAAATCACGCATCCGGAAAGTTCAATACGAAACAGTAAAAAGAAGATCTATGCTCGATGTACCGAATGCAGATGTTGTTGTTACCAACCCGACTCATTACGCCGTTGCATTAAAGTATGATATCAAAAAAGATAAAGCGCCTAAGGTAATTTCTAAAGGTGTGGAGCTTATGGCTCAACGAATTAAGAAAATTGCAGAGGAAAATAACGTCCCTCTGCACGAAGACAGGGAACTTGCCCGTACATTATACAGAAGCTGCAACATCGGAGACGTAATCCCAGGAGATCTTTATAAATCTGTTGCAAAAGTGCTGGCATACATTTATCAGCTTAAAAATCAAAAAAACAAATCTATTGTCTGATGCTGAAGTCATTCGGAAAATATACAGATGTTATACTTGCCCTCGCATTAATTTTTATGCTGGGGTTAATGCTGATCCCGATGTCGCCTGTAATTCTGGATTTGTTTCTTGCAATTAATATTACGCTGGCTATACTAATCCTTGTAGTTTCGTTATATATACGCTCACCGCTTGATATCTCGGTATTTCCGGGGCTGCTGCTTGTTCTTACCTTATTCAGGCTAGCGTTAAATATAAGCTCAACAAGATTAATACTTATTGATGGCTATGCAGGAAAGGTTATAGAATCATTCGGAATGTTCGTTGTTAGTGGTAATTATGTGGTTGGATTTATAGTATTTCTTATACTTGTTCTTATACAGTTCATTGTAATTGTTAAAGGCTCAGGCAGGATTTCGGAAGTTGCGGCAAGGTTTACCCTTGATGCAATGCCGGGCAAACAAATGGCTATTGATGCAGATCTGAATGCCGGGCTGATAAATGAAAATGAAGCAAGAGCCAGGAGAGATTCAATCGGCAGGGAAGCAGAGTTTTACGGAGCAATGGATGGCGCAAGTAAATTTGTTAAAGGTGATGCAATTGCAGGCATACTGATTAGCGCTATTAACATTTTAGGCGGCTTTATTATTGGTGTTGTTCAGAAGGGTATGTCGTTGGTTGAATCGCTTGAAACATACACGATTCTTACTATTGGTGATGGGCTTGTTTCGCAGATACCCGCCTTGCTGATAGCAACTGCTGCCGGTCTTGTAGTTACAAGGAACACTTCCGGTTTAGCCTTCGATATTCAGTTGAAGAAACAGTTGTTTACCAACTCAAGAATACTTGCGATGGTGGCTGCAGTTATAATCTTATTTGGGCTGCTGCCCGGTATACCGACTTTTACTTTTATTTCAATCGGATTAGTGCTTTCGGCAGGCTCTTACCTGACTAAAAAACATTTTCAAATGGCTGAACAACAAGCAGAAATTAAAGCCGAAGAGCCTGTTGCGCAGGAAGATAAGGTTGAGCGTTATCTTCAGGTTGACCCCATCGAAATTGAAATAGGCTATGGTTTGATCAGCCTAGTTGAAGATACCAGCGGAGGTTTGTTTGGTAAGATCTCTTCTACGCGAAAATTTATTGCCCTCGAATATGGTGTACTTGTTCCGCCAGTCAGAGTTCGCGACAATCTTCAGCTTTCACCTAATGAATACATCATTAAAATTAAGGGCAACCTGGTTGCTGATTATGAGATTTATATTGATCGGGTTCTTGCTATGAACCCCGGGAATGCTGATGAATCACTAAGCGGTATTCCTACCAAAGACCCGGCTTTTAACCTTGAAGGCGTTTGGATTTTTGATTCCGAAAAAGAAAAAGCTGAACTTGCCGGTTATACAGTAGTTGACGGGCTTTCGGTTCTTTCTACACATCTTCAGGAAACTATTAAGAAGAATTTTGATAAGATTTTAACCAGGCAGGCGGTTAAGCAACTGCTCGAAAACCTTAAAGCCGATTACCCCGCGGTAATTGATGATATTAACCTGGAATTACTCCCCCTTGGCACTATTCAGAAAGTATTGCAGAATCTCTTAAAAGAATTTATTCCTATTAAAGATCTTGTTCAAATTCTCGAAGCTATGATTGATTATTCTAAAGTTACTAAAAATGTGGATGTGCTTAGTGAATATATAAGACATTCAATTGGAGATACAATCGCTTCTATTTATAAAGATAATAACGGCGTTATTCATGCTGCTGCTATTGGTGAAAAGCTGGAGTCCGAAATCATTACTGCTTTACAAAATCAAAAGGATGCAATTAAAACATTGGGGCTTAACCCGGCTACACTTCATGAACTGAACGGTGTTCTACAGCGGGTTGTTAATCAGTTTAATCTGATCGGATTTACCCCGGTGGTAATCACATCGGCTACAATCCGACCTTACTTTTACAGGCTGATAAACAGCAGTTTCCCCGAAATCGCCGTCTTATCTTATTCGGAACTTCCTGCACAGTTAGAAATTGAGTTTATCGACAAGATTGAGGTTGAATATGCAGATTAAGAAGTACGTTGCTCCCTCACTTAGGGAAGCATCTGAACAGATGAAACTGGAGCTTGGTTCTGAAGCGATTATACTTGGAACAAGGACTGTTGCCGTAAAAACTGAATTCGGAACGAAAAACTTATTTGAAATTACTGGTGGAATCGAAACCGGTAACCCCGATTCTACCTTAGCTGAATTAACCGTCGAAGAAAATTCTGCAGATTCTTTTCAATCCGAGCTTAAACGTATTTCAGAAAACTTTGAGAATCAAAATAAAAAAATTGGCAAGGTAAAAGCCGATTCAGAGTTGTTAAATACAGGAACTATCAAAAATTCTCTGGTAGATCTGGAAAAGATATCTGATATACTCTTTAAGAATGATGTTAGTAAGGTAAACATTAAAAAAATCATTTCGCTCTTTAAAAATAATTATGAACTTTCAGCCTCTGCTGATCCTGAAACAGCACTTATTTCGGCATTGGCATCGCTTATACCAACAGCAAAATTTGATGTCAACAAGCAAAACAGACCGGTAAAGGTTGCCCTCGTAGGTCCTACCGGTGTAGGGAAAACAACATGCATTGCAAAACTTGCTGTGATTTCCAGGATTCTTCATAACCTGAATATTGGGCTAATATCAATTGACACTTACAGACTGGGTGCATTAGATCAACTGAAGATTTTTTCCGATGTAAGCCAAATTGAAATGCTTGTTGCTTATGAACCCGAGGATATGCCCGGGCTGATAAGATCATTTAAAAAGAAAGATATAATCTTTATTGATACCGCAGGACGAAGCCAGAAAAACCTTGATCATCTCCTCAAAACAAAATCTTTTATTGATAAATCTGAGGTTGACCATACTATTCTGGTAATGAGCGCTACATCCTCATCTCAAAACCTTTATGATGTAGCAGAACGGTTCGATCTTTTCGGGTATGATTCTGTAATCTTCACTAAAATTGATGAAGCCGTTACGTTCGGAAATCTGCTCAACGTTACTTCGCGGTACAAAATCCCTGCAATATTTCTGACAAACGGACAGGTAATACCCGACGATATTTTTGCAGCCGATAGTGAATATATTGCATCTATGATATATAACGGAGTTAACGAGGATGAACGGACAGATTGATCGTTTAAGACAGCTTCAAAAACTGAAACGAAATGATTATTCCGAATCTGTTCCGGGGGTAATTTCTTTTGCATCGGGAAAAGGAGGAACAGGTAAAACTGTTATTTCACTTAATGCTGCTTACACTTTAAGCTTATCCGGAAAGAAAGTATTGTATATAGACAGCGATTTCAATTTTCCGAATGCGCATATTCTCTTAAATAAAGTAGTGAAGAAAACGATTGCAGATTTTTTTCTTTGTAAAACACCGCTTAATGAAAGTATAATTAAAATAACTCCGGGCTTCCATTTTATTGCAGGGTATTCGGCGGGTGAAATTAATTTAACCCCCGATTGCGGCATGATTAACCAATTGTTCAATAGTCTCAAAAATCTTTCTTCTAAATATGATGTAATTATTTTTGATTTACCTTCCGGGGCTTCCGGCGCAGCTCTCGAAATATTAAAAAAATCGGCAAAAATAATAATAGTAACCACACCAGAACCTACCGCAGTAATGGATGCTTATGTATTACTGAAAATCCTTTCTGCCGGCGGTAAACAGACATCGGTAAAAGTAATTATAAACAAATGCAGCAGTAAAAAAGAAGCAACTGATACGGCAGAAAAACTTATTACTGCTGTTAATCACTTTCTGAAATTCACTCCGTATATAATGGGGTATCTTCTTTTTGATCCATTGATCTATAACTCTGTAACCGATCAAAAATTATTAATCAGTATAAATACAACTTCACCTTCGGCTTTACAACTTAAAAGTATCGCATTCAAATTAATTGAAAACAATCAATTGGCTAATATTCTGCAAACAGAGTACAGCAGACACTCCCCATAAGTTAAAAATCTTCTCTTAAACAGCTAAAACTGAAGCCCATATGGTGGTATAATCTTTGAATTTTTTACACGTATGCAAGAATCTGATTTATCAGACATATTTAAACCAGGATATAATTAATCAGAAGTTAGCAAACTTCTTCAGCACAAAAAAATGTTTATAGCCCGGAAAAGGAAAATGCAGTCCCTTATTTACAGAATAATTCAGGAAGTTTGATGGATACTGCAAAGCTTTGGCGCGAATTTAAAGCAAATGGTGATGCTTCGATAAAGAAGAATATTATCCTTCAATATTCGAACCTGGTGCATTACGTGATTCAAAATAAAAAGTTTTATGATATTGACATTCTTGACAGCCGTGACTTTTTCCAGTTTGGAGTGGAAGGTCTGAGTGAGGCAATAGACCGGTTTGATCCGGATTACGGAACCAAATTTGAAACTTATGCCATTCAAAGAATAAGAGGAAAAATAATTGACGAACTTAGAAAAATTCAAACAAATCCTAAGAAAAATAACTCTGACCCTGAACATGAATTTAAATATTCAACCATTTCATTAAATCAGACAAACGGAGAAGACGGTGGATCACTTGCAGATATAATACCAGGCGACAGTATAGACCCCTGTCAGTCGGCTGAAAAATCTGAAGCCAGAGAACTGCTTCTTGAAGCCATTAAAGCACTTGATGAGAAAAAACGATTGGTGATAACTCTGTATTATTATGAAAACCTTAATTATGAAGAAATTGCTAAAGTGCTTGGCATTACTGTTTCGCGGGTTTCACAAATCCATTCCCGCGTAATTGTACTGTTAAGAGAAAATCTTTCTGTTTTATTTACTGACAATTAATAGGTTATACTTTGAGAATTTTAACGGACAATAGTTTACACTGCATATCTTACAGCGACTATCTCGCCTCAGGGGCTGCCGATGTACTTTTCCCTGCCGCCGAAAAAAATAAGATTTCAAGTATCGGGAAAGAATATTCCAAATTTCAATTAAGCGGTGTATTAAGTTCGTTCCTTAAAGAAGTTTTGCATATCCAGGATGATGATGAAATAAGAAAATCATTTTGCGATGCAGTTGGTAAAATAATTATTGCTCAGGAGTATCAGCTTTTCTTGTGTGATGAATATAACCGATCATTGCTGCCTGGCAGCAGTGATAAAAAATCTTCACTGCATTCTTACCTTAACAATAATTTTCAGAGCGGAGGTTTGAACGAAATATTCGAAAACCTTATGCCGGCTTTTTATGAAGGCTCGGAATTTTTTAATGATTTCAGAAAGAAAAATTATGCATTAATTCCACTTCATGACTCCGGGCTGTTAAAAGGTGTTCTTTTCCTGCGGGCACCGGAATTTATCAGCTTTCATGATCAGGAAACGCAAAAAGCCATTCAAATATTATTTTCCGCCTTTCTGTTAAAATCCGAATCATACAAACAAAAAGAATTGTTAAAGTCACTCTTTTATGAAATTCAGTCATATCAGACAAAGCTACTTAAAGATTACAGGTACTCTGCAATTGGTGAGTTTACAGCCGGCATAATTGAGGAAATTTTTTCAGGTTTGCAAATAATTTTAAGCAGCGCTGATATGAAGGTAACCACCGCAGAAGGCGCTGAATCTGAAAGCATACTCTTAATTAAAAAGCAGGTTGAACGGATCAATACCCTGCTTACTAACCTTGCAAAATTTGCCTCACGAACAGAACACATCGCAGAAAAAAAACCGGTTAATATTGGGCAGATAATAAAAGAGTATTGCTCGTTTGCTTCAGCTTCCCTGAGAAACAAAAACTATGAAATTATTCTTGAGCAGGATGATTCTATCCCAACAATTTTATCCAACGCCGACCAGATAAAACAAATTCTCACAAGTATTTTCAGGCTCATGGTGAAAGATGATAACCAGCAGGGCGGCGTATTTGTCCATACAAGATACATTAACAACTATATAATAGTCAGGTTTCTCTCAACCGATCATTTTGGCGAATTGTTATCTGATGAGAATGAAAGTATAAATATTAAAATCATCAAAAAAATAATGGATGAGCATAATGGTATGGTAGTCGTAAGAACTAAAGGCATAAGCGGTTCATCAATTACTTTGCACTTCCCGGTATTCAGGCAGGTTAAAAAATGAAATACTACTTGTTAATAACAATATTAATATGTGGAATCATCTATGCTGAAAAAGATGAATACCAGAATTCAGATTATTTTTCGAGCGGAATATATCATTCCGAATTTATTGTGTTGAAGGATATTGTAGCAGCGCAAATAGAAAATGCTAAAAACAAAGTAAATAATTCAAAAAATTCGGAGTATAATTCGACGGAACCGGAGATCATTACAATACAACCGTCTGAAAGTGACCTGTTCCTCATTGAAATTCTGAAAAAAGCATCTGTCAATCTGCACCAGGAAGCACTATTATCCGCCGGTATCTCATCTCTGTTTTTTTTACTGATATATTTTTTGTTGTGGAATAAAGTTCAAAAGAAAGATTCTTTTAAAGAAAACTTAGCTCTTCTGCGCAAGGAAAAATTAATTGTGCCGCATACCGGGTTTGATATAAGAAAAAAGAATTTTATAAAGAGACTTAACAAAAAAACTTATGCCGGGCACACACTTAACAACAAAATAAAAAAAATGAATTTTACACATGGCGAGGCTTTACTCGCTTTAAGAATAAATGAACTTAATCAACAGCAAATAAGCACATAAGAAAGGCAGCCGGATGATAAAAGGAATTTATGTTGCAGCACGCGGGCTCGATAACCGTATGAAGAACCTGGAGATAGTAGCCAACAACCTCGCAAATCTTAACACCGTCGGCTACAAACGAGACATAAGCTTCTTCGAAATGATGAATCAATTCAATCAGCCTGATGTGAAAAGAACTATTGACTTTGCGCAGGGAAATATGACCCAGACTTTTAATCAGCTCGACTTTGCAATTAACGGAAAAGGTTTTTTTGTTGTAGAGGGAAAGCAGGGAATGGAACTTACCAGGAACGGGAAGTTCAGCATTTCCGATGACGGATTTCTCGTAACCGAATATGGCGCAAAAGTGTACGGCAAAAATGGCTTAATTAATTTTAATGATTCAATAACGAAAAATGAAAATACTGTTGTAGTTAATCGGAATGGCGAGGTAATAATTGGCGACTATGCACTTGATTCAATTCTTGTAGTGCTCCCCGATAATACAATGAATATTGAGAAGAGCAGCAATCTTAATTTTAATCTTTCTGACGGCTCTTTTCTGTTTCCTGATGAGGGAAGTTTTGAAATTTTACAGGGTCATCTCGAAGAGTCTAACGTTAATCCTATTCAGGAAATGGAATCTATGATTAAAGTCAGCGTTAATTATGAATCAAACAATAAGATTATAAATTATTTGGACCAAACACTCGAAAAAGCAAACGAAATCGGAAGAACATAGAAAGGAGTTAAAGATGCCAACAAGAGCTTTGCGAACTGCAGCTTCAGGAATGTATGCACAGCAGGTAAATATTGAAGTTATTTCAAACAACATTGCCAATGTTAATACTACTTCATTCAAAAAGAATAAAGCAGAATTTAAAGACCTGATGTATCAGAAAGTAAACGTAAATCCGCTCTCTAACTCCACCCCCGGAATATTCGATTCCGAAGGAATTCATGTTCAGGTTGGAAATGGCGTGCAGGCAATTTCAACCCAAAAAATTATCAGACAGGGCGACCTGACGCCAACAAATAATCAGTTTGATATTGCAATACAGGGTGAAGGTTACTTTCAAATCAGAAAACCCGATGGCAGCTTTTTATATACAAGAGATGGTTCTTTTAAGGTCAATTCTGATGGAACGTTGATAACCGCAAGTGGTTATGCACTTGACCCCGACATAACGTTACGCGATGATATTGCTGGAATTTTTATATCCAGAGATGGTGAAGTTGAAGTAACCGATATCAGCGGAAGTTCTTACGTTCTGGCTAATATTCAGCTTGCCAGGTTTATTAACCCGGCAGGTTTACAGGCTATTGGTGATAATCTTTATATGGAAACGAAAGCTTCCGGTCAGCCATTGTTAGGCACACCGGGAACAAACGGCTTTGGCGAAGTTCATCAGGGTTTTCTTGAATCTTCAAACGTTGATATTGTTGAAGAGATGATCGCAATGATTACTGCCCAGCGCGCATATGAAATAAATTCAAAAACTGTTAAAACAGTTGAAGATATGATGCAGCTCGCTAATAATCTGAAGAGGTAAATAACGTGCCGGTATTACTATTATCTTTTATTCTCAGTTTGTTTTTTTCCGGAGACGATCTTCAAAATCGTGTAGACGACTATTTGCGCAAGCAACTCGGAACAAATGTAATTTATGAATTCGAGATTATCAATATTCCGGATACTTATACCAGGATTGAGATCCTTACCGAAAGAAATGTGAACATTCAGGGGGGCATAGCTTATATTCCGGTTTCTGTTGTACGACATAACAATCGCCCGGCTCAAACTACCCTGAGCGTTCGGTTAAAGATTTTTAAGGAAACAGTTGTTTCAGTTTCAGATATCGGGCGTAAAGAAATTCTGAATGAAAATTTATTTGAATTAAAGATGGTTGATATTGCAGGCATCAGAGGAAATCCAATTACAACAATAGAAAACCTCAATAAATTCAGAAGCCGGGTAATGATAAATCAAAGCAGCATTTTAACCAGCGAGATGATCGAACCGGTACCGGAAATTCTTGTGGGCGATTTTATTACTGCTTCGGTTGCAAAAGGAAATGTTGTTATCAGCTTAGATGCCATTAGCCGGCAGGAAGGAATATCGGGCGATATCATCAGTATCAAGACATTAAACGATAACAGAAATTTTAAAGCAAGGGTAATTGATTCACAAAACGTTTTAATTATACAATAACTATGAAAACATTATTTATTACTTTGATGACAATCTGTGTTTTTGCAGTAAATGCACAAAACCTCAGGCAGAATGCTGCATCTTCGCTTTTTTCAGACCAGAAAGCAACCCAGGTAGGCGATGCAGTTACAATTATTGTGATGGAATCATCACAAGCTTCAAACAATGCCGAAACCAATACAAGCAGGAGCAGCAGCCTCGGGTTTAACGCAGGAGGCAACGTTGCAAAAAATGATTTGCCGGGCGTTGATCTTGGCATCAATTCGGGCAATGATTTCACCGGAATGGGCTCTACCAAAACCACTGGTCTTATAAAAACTAAAATCAGTGCAATGATAGACTCTGTACTGTCCAACGGCAATCTGATAATTAAAGGCAGCAGAAAAATTGCTATAAACGGTGAAGAACAAATAATCTTTATCAAAGGAATTGTCAGAAGTACTGATATCCGACCAGATAACTCTGTTCTGTCATATAACATTTCTGAGGCTGAAATAATTTTCGAAGGTAACGGGCTAATTAATAATGCTCAAAAACCTGGCTGGCTTACAAAATTTTTCCATTGGCTTTTTTAGGAGAAACTGATGAAAAAGATTATTTGCATTTTTTTTCTTTTGTTTTTCTTCAGTTCCTTTCTGTTTCCGCAACGGATTAAGGACATATCTTTTATATCGGGTGAAAGTTCAGAACAAATAATCGGTTATGGGATGGTTGTCGGGCTTGCAGGTACCGGCGATAGCCACCGTACTCAGTTTACTATTCAGTCTATTACAAGTATGTTAAAAAGGTTTGGTATTACTGTTCCGCAGCATGACACAAAAACCCGGAACGTTGCCGCTGTGATGGTTACTTCTACACTTCAACCATATCTTAAGCCCGGGGCTAAATTCGATGTTAATGTTTCATCTTTGGGCGATGCCACAAGTTTGCTGGGAGGCGTACTGTTAATAACGCCATTATCCGGTATGACCGGTGAGGTATATGCCTTTGCACAGGGTCCGGTTTCTGTTGGCGGCTACGACATTCATACGCCAACCGGCAACAGGGTTGCTAAGAATCATACATTAGCCGGGAGGGTACCCGATGGCGGTTTGCTAAAACAATCCCCTCCGAATTTCGGATTGGGCAGTAATCAGATCGCTCTTTATCTGAAAGAACCTGATATGACCACTGCGAGCAACGTTGCAGAAGCTATAAATAATCAATTTGGTTCCGGGACATCAATTGCGGTTGATGCTTCGGAAATTTTGATCAACATTCCACCGGCAAGGCAGAATAATCTGATTCTGTTTATCTCCGAGCTTGAAAGCATCCAGGTGCAAACTGATCAGATAGCCAAAGTAGTACTTAATGAAAGAACCGGAACAGTAGTAGCGGGTAATAATGTTATGATAAAGCCCTGCACCATTTCTCATGGCGGTTTAAATATTACTATCAGGTCTTACCCGATTATTTCACAGCCCGGCGCTTTTTCTGGCGGTTCTACAATATTTTTTAATAACGTTGTTCCGTTTACAAGCCAGGATTCCACTCATACAGTTGCAATTGAAGGTGCATCAAATGTTCAGGAGGTAGCTGCTGCGCTAAATTCCCTTAAAGTTACTCCTAAAGATATTATAGCAATTTTCCAGGCTTTGAAAGAAGCTGGTGCCTTAATTGGTGAGTTGGTGATTTTGTGATGAATACTATTCCATTAAAAATATCAGATCCGTCCAAACATGTAACTAAACCTCTTGAGGTAAACAGGAATTATTCGCCTGAAGAAAAAGTGAAATTAGCAAAGGCTTCAAGAGATTTTGAGAGTATGCTTACCTCACTGATGCTCAAAAGTATGATGCAAACAACCAACGGTCTGTTTGGTGAGGACAGCTATGGAGGGGATATGTTCGCAACCGTTTTCTATTCTGAGATTGCAGGCAAGATATCGCAGGATAAAGGGCTTGGTGTTGCCGACCTTCTCTATAAGAAACTAACCGGCGAAGATATCAATTCATTAACAAAGTTGACTAAATTATCGCCTTTACGCAGGAGCGATTTAAAAATTATACCTCTGCTAGAAAAATTTCCTGTTTTTACGCCTTCCACAAGCTCGCTTAACAGGATTAACCAATTTGAGAAGCATATTACCGACGCCTCCAAACTTTACGGGATTGACAAAAATCTCATCAAATCAGTCATTCTTGCCGAATCAGCCGGTAAAGTTGATGCAATTTCATCTGCAAAAGCAAAAGGGTTAATGCAATTAATGGACGGAACAGCTAAAGAAATGGGCGTAAAAAACGTCTGGAACCCGCGTGAAAATATTTTCGGGGGTACTAAATATTTGGCTCAAATGCTTCGACAATATAATGGAGATGTAAAGCTGGCTTTAGCTGCGTATAATGCCGGCCCTGGTAATGTAAATAAGCATAACGGTATTCCCCCTTTCGAAGAAACAAAGAACTATATAAACAGAGTTATTGGCTATTATAAACACTTAAATGGATAATTTTATGAATGAAAATGAACTGTTAAATACAGTTGAGAAACATCACGCATTGCTTCAACGCCTTTTAAAGGCTGTTCGTTCAAAACAAAATGCATTGATTAACAATGATTTCGATAATCTCACAACCGCAATCTCGGAAGAAGAAAAAATATTATCCTCAATAAATATTGTAAACAGGGAAAGAGCCAATATTCTTAAAACGCTCAAATCGAAGTACAGTCCCAACAGCGAATCATTCACAATTACCGGAATTCTCGATACAGTGTCTGCTGAATTTGATTCAGTAATTAAACAAAAGCTGGCAGATTATCTTTCAGAAATTAAAAGCCTTGCCGAAGAAATAGTGATAGAAAATTACCTGAACATGACTATTATCGAAAATTCAAGAAACCTGCTTAATGATATGGTTTCGGTAATAGCCGGCAAGGAAAGAACAACAATTTTAGACAGAAAATATTGATATGGCTATAAGCAGAATATTTGATTTATCTACCCGTGCACTTACAACCTACAGGAGGGCGCTGGATGTTACAGCTCATAACATTGCTAATGCATCCAATCCGGGTTTTTCGCGACAGAGAGTAAATTTCTCTGCACAGTATGCTGATTCTTACGCAGGCAGAACCTGGGGCGCCGGTGTAAATATAGATCAGGTAAAACGCGCTAATAATATTTTAATAGACAGCCAGGTTAGGTTTAATATGTCTAATCATGGCAGCAATAGTCAAAGTTCAACAATACTATCACATATAGAATCGGTATTCAGCGAACCAAACGGCGTAGGAATTTCAGATTTATTGACGTCTTTTTTTAATTCGTGGAGCGAGTTATCCGTCTCACCCAATTCAGTTGCCCATCGGAATAATGTTATTTACGCAGCTAAACAGCTTTCGCAAAAAGTTCAGAATGTGTACGATCATCTTGCATCCACCAAAGAAAATCTTAAAACAGATTTTTCTGCTGAAGTTAAAACAATCAATCAATTAATCAGCAGCATTGGCGAATTAAATTCACAGATAGCTCATGCATCTGTAAATGGAAGCACCCCGAATGATCTGCTTGATAAGCGGGATGTTCTTATTAACGAGCTTAGCGCGCTTATAAATGTGCAGGTTAATTATGATGCGGACAATTCAACCAGGATTTCAATCGGAGGAATTCTGGCGGTTGACAGAAGTTTTACAACTTCATTCAAAATGGAGTTGATGAACGGAAAACTGAGTATGGTAAGTAATAACGGCGATGGAACAGCAAGCCTGCGAAATGGTGAACTATTTGCTATCTCGGAATCTTATTCAAAAAATATTTCCGGTTATAAAGATTCACTTGATGCTGTGATGAATCATCTGGTAGAGCGTGTTAACAGTCTGCATCGCGGCGCTTACACTGCAACCGATCCCCCTCAAACAGGTTTGGATTTCTTTACCGGCTATCAGGATGGTATTCTTCAGATCAACACGGCAATTATAAATGATGTTATGAAGCTGGCTGTTTCGGCAGACGGTACTTCCGGTAACGGAGATATTGCCCTTCAGATTGCCGGGCTTAGCACTTCAAAAGTCTTTAACGGAAAAACTTTTTCGGACCTTTATTCCGATTTACTTAACCAGATTGCTAATGATAAACGTACCGCAGATCTGAACATGCAGGCAGGCGAACTTGTGCTGGCAAATCTTCAGCAGCAGAAGCTTACCTATGCCGGCGTTTCGCTTGATGAGGAGATGGCTAACATTATAAGATTTCAGAGATCTTACGATGCTTCAGCAAGATTAATTAAAGTTGCAGATGAAATGCTCAAAACAATAATAGATTTGGTTTAATTATGCGTATTACAGATTCATATATAATGAACAGTTATTTACGGACTCTTAATCAGAATAAAACAAGGCTTGAGAGGCTGCAAAGAGAACTATCAACCCTTAATAAAATTCATAATCTTTCAGATGCGCCCGAATCTATCAGCCGCATTCTGCGCTATAAAGAAAATCTTTCACATACCGAACTTTATACCAAAAACATTCAGAACGGATTAGCCGGATTGAATACGACTATAGATTCAATGGAACTAATGGATGCTGAAATCATTAATGTAATTTTCGTTATTGCTGAATCAAAAAATCCTGCAAATAATGATTTCACATCTTTTGCAGATCGAATTGATGCTGCTCTTAAAAATCTTCTTTCACTGGCGAACAGGTCATTCGATGGTAAGTATTTATTTGCCGGAACTGACCACAGCAAGGAGCCTTTTAATTTTTCGGAAGGAAATGGCATTGTAAATTTTAATACTCATTCAATTTCTGGTCTTCACAAAATCAAGATAAGCAGCAATGTCACTCATCAGATTAATATAACCGGAGCAGAGCTTTTTGCATCAACACTTAAAGCTGATGGAAATTTATCTGTTTCAGCGCCTGTTGGAACTGTATCTGTGAGCCAAACATCTGTTTACGGTGCAGAGGGAACTGAGTATACCCTGAATACCTCCTATACAAAAACTGCAGTAAATACCTACTCGCTTAGTTACGATATTACAGACAGTGAAGGAAATAGCGTATTTTCAACACCGCCTCAACCTAAACAAATAATTTTTTCCGGCGGTAAGATTCAGTCTATAGACGGTACGACGCCCGCACCATTTGAAATAATCAATGAACAAAGCCGTATTAAGTTTTCATTTGATATTACCGGTTTAACCGAAAGCAATGAGCCGGAATCGTTCAATTTTTCCCTGAACAGAAAAGCAGACATTTTTAATATACTTTTAGCAGTAAGAGATAATTTCAAAAACGGTCTGCTTCCTTCCGAACAGCAAAGAGAAATGATTGATTCGTTCAGAAAATCTCTGCTTAATAAAACTTCCGAAGCCGGTAACAGAGTTAACATTATGAATAGCGCAGAGGAATCTTTAATCTCACAAAATGCGCGGCTGCAAAAGCTGCTTTCTGATGAAACAGATGTTGACGTTGCAAAAGCTGTAATGGAGCTTCAAAACCAGGATTATCTTCTGCAGCTTTCATATAAGGTGGCAGCAATGATTCTGCCCAAATCGTTAATGGATTATTTATAACTAAAAATTAATAATTGATACATGGAAATCTCTACTACTCAATTCGGAAAAATAGAATACTCAGAAGATAAGGTCATTAATTTTCCATCCGGAATTATCGGGTTTGAAAATCTTAAAAACTATATCCTGCTGAAACAAGACGAAGATAATTTCTACTGGTTAAACTCTGTTGAAGAGCCTGAAATAGTGTTCCCGCTTTTCGGAATAAAAGTTTTAGACGACAATTACCCGGCTTCAGAAGGCGATGAACCGTTTGGGATTGTTACTTTGAATAAAGACCCGCTGCAAATAACCATTAATCTTAAAGCACCGGTTTATCTGGATCAGATCAAAAGGACAGGTATTCAAAAAATTCTTGATAATGACTTATACCCGATTGATTATCAATTATTCAGAAAAGATGACTGATGCTGATACTTACACGTAAAATAAATGAAGAAATTATTATTGATTCGGAAATCAAAATTAAAATTCTTTCAATTAGTGAAAACCAGATTAAAATTGGTATCAGTGCACCTGAAGACGTCCGGATCTTTCGCAGCGAGATTTATGAAAGGATTAAAAATTCTAACATAGAAGCCTCTGCTAATATTGGCAGAGAATTGAATATCTCAAATTTAAAAATTAATGTAAAAAAAAACTGAACGTAAAATTCTGAAATAAGATTACATATGTTTGTTATTATTGGACTATTAGTAGTTGCTTTATCAGTTGTTGCAGGATTCCTCTTTGCCGGGGGCAATCTGATGGTGCTAATGCAATGGGCAGAGATCATCATAATTTTCGGTGCGGCTATTGGTAGTGTACTAATTTCATCTCCGCCCGGTTTATTAAAAAAAATTCTGAAGGTGCTCCCAAAAGCTATAAAACCGCTTGGCTATACAAAGGATGATTACCTGATTCTGCTTAAGTCCTTCAATGATTTATTTCTCTTAGCACAGCGCGATGGATTACTAGCGCTGGAAAAGCATGTAGAAAAGCCCGAAGAGAGTGAGGTTCTGGGAAGAGATAAACGATTTCTAGAAAATGAACATGCGCTGAATTTCTTTTGTGACACTTTAAAAGTAATGCTTTCAGGCGGAGTTCCGCCGCATGAACTTGAAAATCTTATTGATACCGAAATTGAAACTTTTGAGATAGAATCAAAACCTGTTGCCGGAACTATTGCAAGAGTTGGCGATGCTTTACCGGGGCTTGGCATCGTGGCAGCAGTGCTTGGTATTATTATTACAATGGGATCAATAAATGATGGAGCTGAAGCTGTTGGACATCATGTTGCTGCAGCTCTTGTTGGAACTTTTCTTGGCGTTCTACTGGCTTACGGATTTGTTAATCCGCTAGCAAGCAATATTGAGCATGGATTTGAAAATGAACTTCGTTACCTGGAAACTATTAAAGCTTGTGTTGTTGCGTATGCGAAGGGTAATCCTCCGATGATTGCGGTTGAAATTGCGCGTCGTACCATATTTTCGGATGAGCGTCCTTCCTTTTCTGAACTTGAGAACTTCATCAGAAACCGGCAAGCGTAAATGGCAGACAAAACACCCGTTATAATTATAAGGAAGAAAAAAAAGGGGGAAGGGCATCACGGTGGAGCCTGGAAGGTTGCTTATGCCGATTTTGTTACCGCTATGATGGCTTTGTTTATTGTACTCTGGATTATGGGACAGGATGCTGACGTAAAGGAAGCGGTTGCAAGTTATTTTCAGGACCCTATAGGTTTTTCAAACAGAGCTAAAAATATGTTTGATGGAAAAAGCTCTTCGATGATTAACCCCGGACTGGAAGAAGAAGCTAAAAGAAAAGCGCTCGAAAAAGAACGGCTTACCCAAATGGGTGAAGAAATTATTTACGAACTTGAAGAAGATAAAAACTTCAAAGAATTAACAGATCAAATTAAAATTGATATTGTTGAGGAAGGTTTAAGAATCGAGCTTATAGATTTTGGTAAGGATATGTTCTTTGAAATAGGAACTGCTGACCTGAAACCCAAAGCAGGTTTACTGATTGAAAAGCTTGGCTCCATCCTTGCACGTATCAATAATACAATTATTGTTGAAGGGCATACCGATTCAAGACCATATATGGGCGACGGCACCGGTTACACTAATTTTGAGCTAAGCTCTGACAGAGCTAATTCAGCAAGGCGTGCACTAATTATTGGCGGATTGCCCGATTCGCAATTTGGTGAAATCAGAGGGCATGCAGACAGGCTTCTTCGCGATGCAACAGACCCCTTTAGTGAGGTTAACAGGCGCATAAGTATTATTGTTCGGTACACATCTAATTAATGCATTCTTTTTTGGAAGAATTTTACTTAGGTTTAATTATGATTAGATAAAAATGATTCGCAAGTTGAATTTGTAATCCTTCTTGTTTACAATCCTGCCGTACTTTTATGAATCCGGAAGGCGGTTTAATAAATATTTTTGAGCTTATGAGTAAAGATAATGTTCTAGTTGTTGAAGATGATAAATATACCCGCCACATCATCGAAATGTATCTGACCAAACATAAAATTCAGGTAAAATCAGCAGTCGATGGTGAGCAGGCATTACATTTATTAAAAGAATTTAAACCGAAGGTGATTATCTCGGATTGGAAAATGCCCGTTATGAATGGCATTGAACTTTGCAGATACTTAAAATCACACGAAGAGTATAAATACACTTATTTTATAATTTTCACTGCTAAAGCTTTACTGGAAGATCGCATTAAAGGGCTTGAATCAGGCGCTGATGATTTTATAGTTAAACCTATCGAAAATCTTGAAATTTTAGCGCGGGTCAGAACAGGTATCAGAATATTCGACCTGCAGGAACAGTTGCGTAAGAATGAACATACCCGCGCAATAATTGAGATAGCAGCCACAATCGGGCATAAGATTAATAATCCTTTAAGCAGTTTGTTATTGTCAATCCAGAACATTGAAGATGAACTTGATACAAAAAAAAGCGCTGTGAAAGAAGACCTCGCAATAATAAAACTGTCCATTGAAAAAATCAGGAAACTGGTTTACGATTTGATTCAACTCAAAGACCCTTCGTTTACAGAGTATGTCTCAGGTCGTAAAATGATAAAGTTTTAACGTCTGATAATTATTTTCACTTACAGCTTACTCGTATGCTGGAAAAAATTCAAAATATATCCGCCGGTACCGAATTTCAATCAGGCACATCGTACTACTCCGGAGGCAACAAAAAAAACAGGCATAAATCTGCTTTATCAAATGATTCTCTTTTGTTATCACCGGGTATAAAACTTTTACTTTCGCTCGGTTGGAGTATTAAGGAGATTACAAATCTCAACGATAAACTGAGATGTTGTTTAATCATAAATAGTCTGGAATTCTTATTTGAATACAATAAAGAATTCTTTATGAATGATGATTTGATTACCACGGTTGTTAAGCAGGCGAAAAATGATTCAGACTTTATTATATCGCTTCGTTTTGAGTCTGAATTTAAGATATTAAACCAGGAAATAAATTCTGATGTTTTCGAACATTCAGAAATCCATGAGCTTTTTAACAGTATTACACAGCTCCTTAAATTTTCAAATAACCCGGCTGAGGAATTAAAAAAACTTGAAGGCAGATTACCGCCAAAGTATGAAACAGAATTCTCGTATCTTATAAAAAATCTGATTAAATTTACTGTGGAATTAACGGAGTTTCCGGGCTCTATTAACGCCCGGAATAGTGTAGTTCAAAGCGAAACAACTCTTACCGATATACTTGTTTCTGAAAATATAAATGAATGTTAATATGCGGCAAAAACCGGAAGAAAATTTCAATGGTAAAGTAGATATTAAACCTGATTTTTTTCTGATACTTAATTCTGACTACAAGCCCGTTTTTACCTGCGAAAATCTTTTGAAGCTGACAGACAGACCTTACTTATCTGCTGCCGGAGATTTTAATACAGACCCCTCAATCAAGCATATTGCCCAAGCTGCCGCTGAAAAAAGTAAGATGATTACCGAAGAATCGCTTGTTTATTATTCACCCGTTTATAATATGACATTTAACATGCATGCAAAGGTAAATGCTTTTTTAATAGATAAGAATAAATATTTTTTTATTTCCTTAAATGATAAGCAAAAAAGCTCTCTGCCGTCGTTTTTCCCGGATAATGTATCGGACTCTCTGATAAATGGTATGATTAACGGATTGTCAGGGCTGATTTTACTGGTTAAAAAACATCTCAACAAATTTGTGATAGTTAAAGCAAATGATAAATTCTATTCTGAATTCAGAATACCCGAAGGAATCATATCTGAAAAATCAATTGAACAGGTCCTACCCAAAGATATTGCAAACAGGTTATTGAAATCGTTTGAACTTCTCTCAAAAAAAAAGAAGGATTATTTTAAGATTGAAACAGGTAGTGATAACAAGAAACAATATGGTGTTAAGGTTTCAGTTATCGGGCTGCCTGAAGGAGAAGATACTTTTTATGTGATTTCTTTTCGGGATGTAACGGAAATACTGAAGTATGAGAGTAAACTTAAACAGTCTTATTCACGTCAGCTATATATGCACCGGTTAAAATCATCATTCCTCCAGAACATGGCTCATGAAATACGAACCCCTTACAACTCATTGTCAGCGTATTCGGACATTATTGACGAATATTACAGGGAAGGAAATCTTGAAAAAATCCGGGAACTGCTGCATTCAAGTAAAGAAGTTTTAGGTAAAGTTCAGAACCTGTTTAATAATATTATCAAGATATCAGAGCTTGAATCAGATAAATTAAAATTTAACTGGGTAACACTGAACTGTAATACAATTCTTGAATCAGTCTGCAGCCAGATGAAGAAAGAAGCTGATGACAAAGGGCTGGGATTAAGCTTCCATTCTTCCGATGAGGAACTGGTTGTTAAAACAGACTGGGCAAAAATGGAATCAGTAATAAATATTCTGATCGAAAATGCAATACGAACAACACATTCAGGTTTTATAGAACTTACAGCGACAAACCAGGCTGGTTATCTGAGTATCGAAATTTCCGATACCGGCACCGGTATTGATGATGACGAATTGAGAAATTTGCTTCATCCTGATTTTGATGATGACAGCCCATCCATAAGCAGTGAGGGGGTTGGTATTGGTTTGCCAATTGCAATGCAGCTAACAAAATTGCTGGGTGGTGAAATGAAAGTTAAAAGTACTAAAAATTTAGGTACAACAGTTTCTCTTTATTTTCCATTATCAGAAATATGATAATCGGAATACCTTCGGTACCATTTTGAATCATATCTGCCAGCCGAATCAAATTGAAACATCATCAATTCGCTCAATCTTCGTTAAAAATCAAAAAAGCTCATTATATCCATGGCATGTCTTTTGGGTTATATTATCCAAACATTCAGGTTATGGATACAATCAGCATAAATAATTTTCTGAATTCTGAACAGGATTGGGAACTTAAACAGTATACAATACTTTCTTTAATTCAATCCTACCAGAAGAATTTTAAAAATTTAAAATTATACCCCTCACTTGCTTCTCTGATGCACCTATCTTCGGTACTTAAGAATCTTGTTAAAAATAAAGATTCGATAAACGTCTGTGTATCGAAAGAAATTAAACTAACGGGCATTAAAAATAAAAATGTGTTAATAAAGAATATAAAACCCGGAACGGGTGATATTAAAGATTTGCAGGAGTTGGTTAAATGGTCGTTACCGCAAATTGAATCAATCCTGAATGAGGGAATGATTATTTATAATTTCGTTTATGAAAACATCACATTATCACTCTTGAACGATTGTGGGGTTACCGGAGATTCGGGTTACTTAGTCATACCGGATAATAAAAGTAATAATATTTGTCTTATACATTATGAGCTGGTTCTATTTAAAAATCATTTAAAGCCCGAAAAAACTTTAAGAACAACTTTAATCCGAACTTACAAAAACCATGATGACAAATCTTTAACTGATCTGAAAAATGAGTTAAAGCTACTAAACCATTCTGGTAAAGAAAAACCGGTTTTCTCTCTTAATACCGATCTTGATTTTCCTTTCAGCGAAACAATTCTACCTATCGCAAAAAGAAAATTGCTGAATCTTTTTTAAAAAAATATTCCAAAGACAGCGTACCTGCAAAAACAGTACTGGTTACTGCGGTTCATTGTTGGGGGAAAATCATAAAATTTCATAATTGTACAGATCAAAATCCGGAATATTTCTTCAGGATAATTATTCAATACCTGCTTAAGTTTT
>JBBIGV010000005.1:0-86009 GCA_037447335.1 Ignavibacteria bacterium
TCAGGATGATAGTTGAAATCTTAAATTTTAAAAAATCAATACTGTCTGGTTCTTTTAATCAATTGTAGCTGTAAGTAGTTTAATTAATTGGATGGATGAATTAAGAAAATAGTAAACCCTGCTCGAAAGAAGGAGCTCCCCACTGGCATTCCATTGGAAAAATTTCTTGTCTAACAGTGAAAAGCAATTTCTTAAAATAATTTTGCGGAGAGGGAGAGATTCTGCCATTGGCATTCCTTCAGAAGAACGCTCGGTTCAGCATTGCAGAACAACTACCCCAAAATAATTCTGCGGAGAGGGAGGGATTCGAACCCTCGGTGAAACTTAGTCCCACAACGGTTTTCGAGACCGCCCCGTTCAACCACTCCGGCACCTCTCCTCTGTTTTTTACTTTACTAAATTACTACTTTCTAATGGATTAATAATTGAACAAGATATATCAAAATTATTCCCGCTAACAGAGACGTGATAACAAGAGTTTTATGATTCTTTAATACTTCACCTAATACAGCATGAACTGCCAGGTATAAAAATCCGCCTGCAATATGCGCCATTACGAATGCCATCCAGAATGCAGGCAGCCCTTCTTTTAAAACATATAACCCGAATAACGCACCGAGCAACGTTGTCATTTCAACTATAATTACATAAAGAATTATTTTGCGTTTTCCATAGCCGGCACCGAACATCAGCGCAGCTAATGCAAGCCCTTCGGGAAATTTGTGCGCGGCAATTGCCGCAAATATTGAATGATCGCTTCCATGCGTATGCCCGCCGGCAGAAATTGCAGCCCCATCAAGAAATGAGTGGAATGCTAATGCAGTAAATAGCGTTAAAAATATCTCTGAAAACTTTTTCGTTGTCTTTTCATCGAAGTGAGTTGCAGAACAAGCCGGACATACATGCGAATAATATTTGCTTATTAACCAGAATACCAGATAACCTGAAAACATGCTTAATCCCAGTTCAACATAACCAAGCTCAACATAACTTTCCGGCAGGAAGGTGAAAGCCGCCGCGCCGAACAAAGCTCCGGCTGAAAAAGATATCAGTGCACAGAGTTTATCGTGGTTTAATTTGATTGTAAACGTTGCTAATGCACCAATTACTGCGGATGCTATTACAATAAGCGACTTAACTATGATTTCCATATAAAAATATTTATTGAGGGTAGTGCAATGTATTAAAAAACTTCTTTACAACGAAATACAGAGCGTGCTAACAGCACAATCACTTCTTCTGAATCACAAATTTTTCTTCTTCAAATAAAAGATCAGCTTAATTAAAGCAGATTTGCTATGATATATTTATCTTTCGATGGAAATAATTTTAATTTGAGTTATGACCCCCCTTGATGCACTTAAAAAATATTTTGGCTATGATTCTTTCAGACCGGGACAGGTAGAAATAATCGGTTCTATCCTGAACGGAAATAACGTACTTGCTGTTCTGCCTACAGGTGCTGGTAAATCACTTTGTTACCAGATACCCGCTTTGGTTTCACCGAATTTTTCTATTGTAATTTCCCCGCTAATTGCTTTAATGAAAGACCAGGTTGATAAACTGAATATTTCCGAAAATCATGCAGAGTTCATCAACAGCACAATGAGCTTTGGTGAAACAGAGGAAGTTTTCAGAAAGCTCAAAACTCACCGCATAAAATTATTATATGTTGCCCCTGAACGCCTCGAAAATACAGGCTTTGCCGAGAGAATCAAAGAGTTAAAACCCGAATTCATTTTTGTTGATGAGGCGCATTGCATAAGCGAGTGGGGACATAACTTCAGACCGAGTTATACACGGATAAAAGATTTTATTGAATTTATCGGTGTTAAGAAAACAGCTGCGTTTACAGCTACAGCAACGCCTGAAGTTGTGAAGGATATTATAAGTCAGCTTAACCTGAAAGATCCGCAGCTTTTTGTTCGCGGTTTTGAAAGAGAAAATATTTCAGTGAATGTTATCATTACAAAAAACAAGCGCGAAAAATGCCTTGAGCTGATCAAACACTATAAAACACCTGCGATCATTTATACTTCGTCACGAAAAAAAACTGAGGAAGCAGCAGAATATCTCATACTTAATCGCGTTAATTGTTCATATTACCATGCAGGGCTTCCGGCAGAAGTGAGAAGAAAAATTCAGGATGATTTTATAAATGATAAAACGCCGGTTATTGCTGCAACTAATGCATTCGGGATGGGTATTGATAAGAAGAATATCCGGCTTATAATTCATTTCAATATGCCGGGTACCATCGAAAATTACTACCAGGAAATCGGCAGAGCAGGCAGGGATGGGAAGGAGTCCGCTGCATTCCTTCTTTATGATGATTCTGATATAAATATTCATAACTACTTTTTATCCAATTCGCATCCTGATAAAGAGCTTATCCAAAGTGTTTACAATGCAATATGCGATTATGGAAGGGTTGCAGTTGGGAGTGGGCGGGATAAAGAGATACCTCTTAATATTGATTACATTGCCTCATATACACACCGCGAAATGAATCGGGGTCTTCTTTACAATATTATCAGCATTCTTGAATCCGGCGGCTACCTTCGAATGCAATCTCAGTTTGATAAAAGAGATTCTGTATTACTGATTGCAGAAAAGACAAGGCTAAAGCAATTGATTGCTAAATCATCAAATGATATTCTTAAAATATTATTGATGCAATTCCTCAGAGAATACGGCAGTTCAGTTTTTACAGGTAAGAAAGATATTTCCGTTTCCGATCTTTCAAATCAGCTTGGTTACTCTCCCGAAGAGATTGACGAGGCTTTAATAATTCTGGATAATCTCGGGCTGATCAGATTCGATAAAGCATTACAAAAAGATCAAGTTTACCTGAACGGGACCCGTGTGTCGGCAAATACGCTGAGGCTTGATTATAAAAAAATAAATGAAGGCTACCTGAATCAGCAGAAAAAACTTGACCAAATGGTTGAGTTTGTTTTTTCATCCGCGTGCCGGTTCAAATACATTCTTCAGTATTTCGGCGAAAATGTGAGCAGCTACAACTGCCTCAAATGCGATAACTGCACAACAGGGATACCACTGCCCGACTCAACTATTACTTATATCGGAGAACTTGCCTTAAGAACGGTTGATGAAAAAGGCGGTGCACTAAATGAAACTACAATCCGTAAAATATTAAAAGGAACAATGCCCGGTCGTGAGTATAAAAAATTAATTACATACGGAAGCTGTGCTAATTATAATGCGGGCGATCTTAATGTAGTTATTGATCATCTTCTTACTGCAGGATTATTGAAGAGAGATCGTAAAAATACACGAAGCCTCGTAATAACTGACAGCGGCTTCAAGCAAATACTTCCCATCGGGGATACACGCAGCAAGCTGAATGAAGGCTTCGGCTATGAAGTTAATCTTGAACTGTTTAACCTTTTGCGGGAAGCACGGGCAGAGGCATCTAAAAAATTTATGCAGTCAGCTTTTCTTATTTGTCCTGATCATACATTACGAGACATTGCCGAGCGAAAGCCCAAAAACAGGTATGAGCTTCTTGCAGTAAAGGGATTTAATGAAAGAATGTTTAATAAGATCGGCGAACAGTTTCTCGAAATAATAAATGAATTCCTGAGCGAAAAACAGGATAAGCAAACTGACAAAAAGCAAGTAAGCAAAATTCCGGCTAACCTGAATGAGACTCTGAATCTTCTCAAAAAAGAATACCCGTTGAAAGATATAGCATCGCTGAGAAATCTTTCTGAGGCTGTTATTTCAATGCAGATTGAATCTATTGTTGAGTATATGCCCAAAATTAATATATCATATCTCTTCCCTGCCGGTCTTTATGATAAGATCACTAATGCTGCAAAGAAGGGATATTCAAATCTGAAGGAATTAAAATCGAAACTTCCGGATGAAGCAACTTATCCTTTGATACGCATTGCTGTTGCTAAATTAAAAGCTACTCAGTCTTCCTGAGCCCCTCTGCGTACTGCACTGCTTTCTCAAAAAATGCTTCCCATCGCTTTGGCTCATCATTATAGAAATCAATTGTTTTTTCATACTGCTCGGCGGTTATATTATGACGTGAAAAAATTTCTGACTTAATCTGCTCAATACTTTGGTCAGCAGCAGATGAGTCTTCTGCAATAACAAGATCAACATAAACCTGCACGAATTTATCTTCCTTAAGCGGGGGCTTTTTAGCGCAGTTAACTGATGTGGTTACAAAAAGTAATAAAGCAACGGGAATGAAAATTGTTTTTATCGACATTTATTCCTTGTTCATTTTCTTGCTTATCTCGAATAAAATCTTTTTTTCTCTTTCAGTAAGATTTTGATAGCCTGTCTGACTTATCTTATCAAGTATCCGGTCAAGCTCCTCCTGAGATACTCCCTCCTCACCTTTATCATCCTTAAGATCATAATACTTTGCTTCCTGGATGTCTTCTCTTTTTGTACGGGAACCAAAACCTTTAAAAGGATTTGAAGAAGTGCTTCTCCTCGTTGGGTCTAACCCTAAAAATTCTCTCAAAGAAACCGGCGTGCTCCTATCCATCATTAAATAGATGAAGCCGGCTAATGCACCGCCGAGATGTGCTAACCGTGCAACATTACCGGGATCATTAAGCGCAAAAATATCCAAAAGTATAAGGAAAGTAATTAAATATTTTGCTTTAACCGGAATCAGAAACCAGAGGAAAATCATCCTGTTCGGAAAGAGAAGCGCGAACGCAGCCAGCAAACCGTAGATAGCCCCGGACGCACCAATCGTTGGCGCACCCGTTAAACCAAAAACCGGGGAAATAATTAAATGACATAATCCGGCAAAAACACCGCAAAGAAGATAAAAGTAAATGAACTTTTTCCCGCCCCACATATTTTCAATTTCCATTCCGAACATCCACAACACAAACATATTGAAAAGAATGTGAGTAAAGCCCCCGTGTAAAAATTGATAAGTTATTAATTGCCATGGATAAAAATTCCAGATGATCTGCTCAAACCCCATTCGTCCAGCAGTAAAACCTTCAAGTGGAATAAGGGCGAAGTATTTTATAATGATATCACTTACAAGCAGCCCGCTGGCAAGCTTTATATTATTACCAATCAGTTGCAGGAAAAATACTACTCCATTAATTATTAATAAGTTCTTAATAACGGATGGAAAAAAGCTGAATCTACCGAAACCGGGTCTGTAACTGCTCACAAAATTTCCTTTATGTTTTTATAAATCATTCAAAGAGGCAACACCCGGCAAGACTTTCCCTTCCAGAAATTCAAGTGACGCGCCTCCGCCTGTTGACACATGAGATACTTTATCTTCAAGACCTGCTTTAGTTATCGCAGCAGCCGAATCACCGCCGCCTATTACCGTAACTGCACCTTGTGCGGTTGCTTCAGACAGCGCAGATGCAATTGCAAATGTACCTTTAGCAAAGCTATCCATTTCAAACACACCCATAGGACCGTTCCACACAATAGTTTTGGCACTGCGAATCTGATCACTGAACAATTTAATAGTTTCAGGTCCTATATCCAATCCCATTTTGTCTGATGAAATATTATCCACACCAACAATCTGAGAAGGCGAATCATCCTTAAACTCATCTGCAACTACAATATCTACAGGAAGAAGCACTCTTATTCCTGATTTACTGAATTTATCAAGCAGTTCCTTAGCAAGCCCGATCTTTTCTTCTTCAAGCAGAGATTTCCCTATTTCTTTTCCCTGAGCTTTGAAGAAAGTGAATGCCATTCCTCCGCCGATTATTAATGTATCAACTTTATCAAGCAGGTTATTTATCACATCAATCTTGCCGGAAATTTTTGCACCGCCAAGAATTGCACAGTAAGGACGAACGGGATTTACAACAGCGCTGCCAAGATAGTCAAGTTCTTTCTTCATCAGATAGCCGGCAGCAGATACCGCAACAAATTTTGTAATTCCCTCTGTTGATGCGTGTGCACGATGCGCACTGCCGAATGCATCATTAATGTAAACATCAGCTAACCCGGCAAGTTTCTTTGCGAAAGCGCTGTCATTTTTTTCTTCTTCTTCATGAAATCTGAGGTTTTCAAGAAGAATTACATCACCATCTTTCATTGACGAGATAATAGAATTCACTTCATCGCCAATACAATCCGGGGCAAGAATAACATGCTTACCTAATAATTCTCCTAATCGTTCAGCAGCCGGTTTTAAGCTGTATTTCGGATTTGGCTTAGCTTTCGGTCTCCCAAGATGGCTCATCAGTATTGCTTTGCCGCCGCTCTGAATTATTTTTTTGATTGTAGGAAGTGATGCACGAATCCGGTTATCATCTGTAATTTTCAGATTATCATCGAGCGGGACGTTGAAGTCAACCCGCACTAAAACTCTTTTATCTTTTAATTCGATATTGTCAATAGAAAGTTTATTCATAGTAAATTCTGAATTATGTTTTTTTTATAAGTAGTTATCCAGTTTATCAAAAAGTAATTAATTAAAAATATGAGGCAGACTGATAGCCTGCCCTGCTGAAAGATCATATTTGAAAATTGAATGGAATAATTATTTCGCAGCCTTCATCATCAGATCAACAATGCGGCAGGAATAACCCCATTCATTATCATACCATGAGATTATTTTGAAGAACCGTTTTTCATCTTTAAAGTTATTCTGAAGAGTAGCAAGCGAATCATAAACAGATGAGCGGTCATCTTTAATAAAATCAGTTGATACAACTTCTTCTGTGCAGTAGCCAAGGTAACCTTTCATATATGTTTCAGAAGCTTTTTTCATCAACGAATCAATTTCGGCAATAGAAGTTTCTTTTACCGAACGGAAAGTCAGGTCAACTGCTGATACGTTTGCAACCGGAACCCTGAAAGACATGCCGGTAAGTTTACCTTTAACATCAGGCAGCACTTCACCAACAGCCTTTGCAGCGCCGGTAGATGAGGGAATAATATTGATAGCGGCTGCTCTTCCGCCGCGCCAGTCTTTCTTTGAAGGACCATCAACTGTTTTTTGAGTTGCAGTATAAGCGTGAATAGTCGTCATCAATCCGGTTTCGATACCTATGCCTTCTTTAAGAATAACATGAACAACCGGGGCTAAACAGTTTGTGGTGCACGATGCATTCGAAATAATGTGGTGTTTTGCCGGATCATATTCATTATCATTAACTCCTAATACGAAAGTTTTTACATCACCTTTGCCCGGGGCGGAAATGATAACTTTTTTTGCACCTGCTTCAATATGCCCTTTTGCCTGATCTGAATGAGTAAATAAGCCGGTACATTCAATTACATAATCAACTCCAAGTTCTTTCCAGGGAAGCTGCTTTGGCTCTTTGGTAGCCATAATGCACCTGGTTTTATTTCCGTTTACAATGAACACATCGTCTGCTTCAAGTGAAGGATTGCTTTTTTCGGTGGTAATCTGACCATTGTATTTTCCATGAACCGAATCATATTTCAACTGATAAGCAAAATATTTTGCATCTGTGCTGATATCAACAACTGCAACAACATCAATATCTTTGCCTAATAAACCTCTTTCAGCCATAACCCTGTAAACCAATCTTCCGATTCTCCCGAACCCATTAATGCCTACTTTAACCGCCATAAAATATCTCCTTTATTTTAGATTTGAGTGATAAGTATATGTTATAATATCTGATACAAAGTTAGCAATTGAGGGTTTTAATATCAATTCAGAGAATGGTGTTTAACATCTAAAAACCAATTTCAGGTGCGGATAACCACAATCAGGTAAGAAAATCTTTGTTGATTTAAAGGATAGACCTCCGCAGTATTGAATTACTGCGGAGGCTATTGCTGTCTGCTGAGATGACAGGTATTAAGGAGGTTATTTGCTGAGAATCATCTTCTTTGTAATGTTCACTGAACTGCCGTTTAAGCGGTAGAAATAAATTCCGCTGGCAAAGGATGAAGCATCAAACTTAACTGAGTGATAACCCGGTTCAAGTTCCCGGTCAATTAAAGTGCTTATTTCCTGACCAAGTATGTTAAATACCTTCAACGAGATATGCTCATGTTTAGGAACTGTAAACTGAATCGTGGTTGAAGGGTTGAATGGATTCGGATAATTCTGCATCAGTATGAACTCTGATGGTGTAACTGACGGTTGTTCAGTGCCGGTTGTTCCTGTCTGGAATGAAATATTTTTAACTTCGAGTGAAAACTCATTCATTTCGGGATTTTTGTTCTTTTCAATAATAAAACCTATTGCACGAATTTTTTCTGCATCAAAAGGCGTTTGAGGTCCGAAGCGCTCGGTAAAATCGCTGAAGTTAATGCGATAATTCTGCACACTGCCGTTAAGTTCCAGCGAATAAGTATAGTAATTAAAGTTCTGAGTGTTTGTCATTTCAATAAACACATCAACCTTTCCGTATCCTTCGGCAGTAAAGCTTAAGGAGTTGAACTGGCTGAGATTATATGCAGTCCAGTTTGCTTTGAGTGATCTGATTATTGAAACCCAGTCATTCAAAGTACCGGAAGCATAAAATCCACCTGCAAGAATGTATGAGCCTTCAGGATAGTTTGAAGGATCCGGCTGCGGATAACCTGCAGTCTGGAATTCAGATACAGTGCTTGAAGGTCCTTCAATGAAGGTAAATGCTCCTCCGCTGACATAAACTTCATCCATAAAGCCTTGCTGCTGGTACATCTTTATTTCGGCATCAGAAATAATTCCAAATGGAATATTGACCTCAGTAATTCCAACATCTGCAAAAACAGAAGTGCTGGCAGAAAGTTTATCGCTACCCTGTGATACCCTGTAATCAAAATTAAATGAGAGCTGTTTCGGGAATCCGGTGTTCACAATCGTCATATTTATTGTTCCATCGTGCCTGTATTCAGCATT
Source organism: Ignavibacteria bacterium (assembly GCA_037447335.1). Classification (GTDB taxonomy): domain Bacteria; phylum Bacteroidota; class Ignavibacteria; order Ignavibacteriales; family Ignavibacteriaceae; genus JBBIGV01. Next base: position 8,855 of record JBBIGV010000005.1, read on the forward strand.
CTTAATAAATATTACAGGCGGTATCTGGTTAACATTCATATAATGAATCGGCAAGTGAGAATTAAGAAGTGCAATTGTTTCTTTTACAAGCTCAATAGTAGCTGCAACGGAACCTGACCAGATCTGGAAATTATAAACGTTCATTGTGCCGAAAGGCGCTGCATATTCCTGGTAAGCCCATTTGTTTTCAATATGAAATCCATTTGCTGTTTCATACGCACTAAAGGACACTGAGTAATCTGTGCTGTTGGTTTCCGGATTATGAAGTTTTGCCGAATAGAACAGATGCCCGTTGATGTTTATAAGTTCTATTGATTCAAGGTCTGAACCTGATAGCCTGTCGCATACAACCTTTGTGTGGTTGTAAATTTCCGGTGCAGGAGTAATGGTTGAAAAGATTGCCGCAACCCTTCTTTCGCCTGTGGATAATGCCAGGTTGTAATCAACCGCATAACTTGCAATCGCATTTGAAATGCCAAGAATATCAAAAGGAGTTGTTTCAACCGGCAGAGAACCCATCGGGCCGGTTTCAGGAATAAATTGCTCAAGTTCAAAACTTACAAGTGAATTCCACTTATTATTGGAAACCAGTGGAGTAGTCATACCATATTGAATCTTAAGATGTCTCTTAAGAAGCAGTTCAGCCATATCACCCCGCGATTCAATTCCACCTCCACCACCGCCGCTGCATGTATCGCCTATATTTATATCTGTATCGAATGAATAGTGATATTGTTCATTACCATCTTTGCCTCTGATCCATGCAATATTTGTATATTCATTAAAAAATTCATTTACTGAAGCACTTACCTTTAACAATCCCTGCTGGGATGGTAAAAGATTATCAAGATAAAATACAACCACGCCGCTGCCGGGAATAATTTCACCGCAGCCCGGTGCACCCGAGCAAGATAAAAAGCTTGTGCCGTCCGGTAATGTGTCTATTACAGTAACACCATAAAATGTTTCATCCGATGAATTACCGTACTTAATATCGTAGGTTACACTGCCACCAACGGGAGGCATAAAAATGCTGTAATCATCTTTAGTAATCCAGAGAACGGTTGAATATTGATCATACAGCCCGGCATCAATGCTTAAATCAGTCTGACCATCTGCAAGAGTAAAGCAAGCTGTTTTACCAGTCAGTGGGTCTGCATCTGAATCAAGCTCAGGATCATTGCCCTGATGCTGCGGACTGAACACATACGTTGTATAAATATTTCCGGTAACAAATTTCAGATAATAGGTGCCCGGTATAAGATTGTCGAAATAATAATATCCGTTTTCATCTGTAAGCTTATAGTCAAGCCATACATCATTACAATTATAAAGATTGACAGTAACCCACTGCAAACCCGGCTCGCCCGGATCTTGTATACCGTTCTGATTCATATCATTCCATACCCTGTCGCCAACTGAAGCAAAATTTGTAAAACTGTTATCATAAGCTCCGGCATCAATTGACATAAGAGATTGATTAGCTGTTACTGTAAAACAATCTGTTTGGCCTGTAGCAGGATTTACATCGGAATCAATTTCGGGGTTATTGCCAACATTCTTTTCTGTATAGACATATTGAGGAAGGATATCGAGGACATCATATTTAAAATAATAACCGCCCGGCTGCACTAAGAATTCAAAATATCCCTGTTCATCTGTCAGCTTATAGTCGAGCCAGGTTCCATTGCAATCATAAAGGTTCACAGTTACGAAAGGTATACCCGGTTCACCCGGGTCCTGCAAACCGTTTCGGTTCAAGTCATTCCAAACTCTGTCGCCGATTTTAGAATTTTGATTTTCGGGAGTTTGAGGGCAAATCGGCAGAGCAGTAAGTAAAAGAAAAAAAGCAATTAACTTTGTAGTCAATTTGTACATATGTATCTCCAATTTTTTACTGCTTTGAGCCAATTTATATGCCAGTTAAAAAGTTATGATTTGGTTAAATAAGCTAACATTTCTGAAATTGAGGTGTGTGTAAGTGAGTTAATTTGAGACTTTAAAAGCGGAGATGCCCGAAATGATAAAATTATTACATTGATTGCTGACGGTTAAGTGTGGTGCTAAACCGCTTTAGTAAAGGCGGGTTGGACTTTAGCATTAGGAGGCTGACCAAAATGTAGCACAGATTACTAATCTGTGCTACGATGAATTTGAATTTAATCTGAAATCAGACATATAAATTCAGAGTTGTTTGCAAAATTTACTTTTTGGACAGCCCCAGAACCTGATGGATAGATAAAAAAAGGCTGCCCTTTTAAGACAGCCTTTCTGAATTCATCTAAAATAATTTTTTGTTATTTGAGAATCACAAGCTTCTTTGCTGAAGTAAAGTTACCTGCCTCAAGTCTGTATATATACACACCTGACGGCAGTTTAACGTTATGACTATTAGTACCATTCCATTCGATGGTGTAATATCCAGCCTCAGCCATTTCATTCACCAGTACAGCTACCTCTTCACCAAGAGTATTGAATACACTTAGTTTTACATTCCCGTTCAGCGGAATCGAGTACTTGATTGTGGTTGAAGGATTGAACGGGTTAGGATAATTCTGTTCAAGTGAATAGTTGATTGGTAAACCGACCTCAACTTCAATTATGTCCGAATAAGATATTGTTCCGTCAAAGTCAATCTGCTTCAAACGATAGAAATAACTTCCATACTGGAGTTCTTTATCAAGATAAGAGTATTCTGTCATTTCGGTTGAAGTGCCTTTACCCTGAACGAAACCGATCTGAATGAAGGATTCATCACCCAACCGGCGTTCGATTGCGAAACCACTGTTATTCAGTTCTGAAGCGGTGGTCCATCTTAACAAAACATCATTTCCGTTAACAGAGGCATTGAATAAGCTTAATTCTACAGGAATAACATCTGTGCCGCCGGAGAATGCTATAACTCTGCCATCCCTGCTTCCTGCTGCGAACTCATTACTGTAGTTCTGATCAACATCACCAATCATTACAATATGTTCAGCAGCAGTAGAATTACCTCCACTTCCGAAAGCAAAGGTAAACATTGCTGTACCGAACCTTGAATCAAAGACGTGAATAAGATTATTCAACGATGCGGTGCCAACTTCAGGTAATGTGTTTGCATTCATATCGCCAAGAATACCAATTCCGAGTATGTTGCCGCCTGTATTCTGCTGCCAAACAATATTACCGTTTGAGCCTTCAAGAACATAAACGTTCGGATTGATACCGCTTACAAGAATGTTCGGGAGTCCTGAGTTATTTATATCGGGGATAATCCTGAGGTCCTCAATAAAAACACTTCCAATTTGCCGTGCCCATAATTGAATTCCGGCATCACCGGTAAGTGCATAAACCCATCCACTGGTAGTTCCAACGATCAGATCAGAGCCTGAACCGCCGCCAATATCAGGAATTTCTCTCACAGTCCACGGCGTACCTGTTGTTGGGAATGACCATGCAATATTACCGAATCTGTCAAATCCGATAACCTCATTTACAGAACCGACTCTTGAACCAACAGCTCCGCCAAAATCGGTTGCAGCAACCATATATTTCAGTTTTTGCTGTGCAGCCTGATTGATTGTCCAGATTACGTTTCCTGTAGCACCATTGAGAAGAATTACAGAAAACCTTCCCTGACCGGTACTTTCATTACCGCTTGCAGAAACAAGCACATCTGGTATACCGTCATTATTCCAGTCGCGTGAAACATCAACACCCATAATATCGCCGTTGTTGTAGTTGATGGAATCGCCATGCTCCCAGATTTTTTCACCAGTAAGTCCGTTAATAGCATAAACGAACTCATTACCTCCTGCCGTTCCGATGACAACATCCTGTACACCGTCGCCGTTAAGGTCTTCATTTATCTGCAAACATTGAACCCATTCAACAGCGCCTGCATTTATGTTGCTGCCATAAGAAGAGAATTTCCAGAGAATATCACCTGAGCCGGAACTGTTGCCGTTAAAGGCAATAGTCCAGTAATTTTGCGAGCAAACGATGAGGTCTTCAATATTATCACCCGTAATATCTTCTATCATACGCATGGCTCTTACTGTGTAATTCTGGAAACTGGTTACCGGGTTCGGCGGTATTTGACCCTGCCAGACTATATTGCCAAGTGCAGGATCAAATGTTACCGAGTTTGCTGAAACAGGAATACGATGAACAGCTTGACGCATTATGTTTGAAGCATTTGAATAAACTACAATAGTATCAGTGTATTGACCGGTTGCGGGCGGATAGAACCAAATTCTGAATGAAGACTTCTGCACCGAATCAATCACAACCGGAAAACTAACCTTCTCAAAATAAAATTCCGGATTGCTTATTGTGATTGAATCAACTGTTAAAATGTATGAACCGAGATTGGAGATTGTAACTTCAATATAAGAAGTGGATAGCACTCTTTTATTTCCAAAGTTGACCACCGAAGGGCTAAAAGAAATATATGGGTCAGTGTAAATACCCGAACCGGTTACAGTTGTTTTCCCATACAGTGAAGTCGGATCATTATTGTAAAAGAGAATAGAATCGCTATAAGTTACGTTTGCAGCAGGTGTAAACGTTACGGGTATGCTTTTCATTTCGCCAGGGACAATAGTCAGCGGGAAAGTTTCAAGTAAAGTAAAAGCCGGATTACTGATAAATGTTGAATCAATAACCAGATTAGCTGTACCGTAATTCTGGATGTAAATAGCGGAGCTTCTTGTAGAATCAATCTGAACATTGCCAAAATTAATTGAAGTTGTAAGCAGATTCATACCAGGGGTTCCGGTTCCGGAAAGATCGTACTTAAATAACTGCCTTCCGGAAGTAGCGCCGACAGGCTCAGCCAGAAGCCAAAAATATGAACCATCCCATGCAAGCCCGCGTGGGTTTTGCCTAACACCAGGCTGTTCGGGGAGCTGGAATGAAAACAAAGTATCTTTTGTATTCAGATCGAATGCAAAAATTCTTTCAATTCCTTCAAAGCCATCATTAACAAAGAATAATGTATCACCTTTAACAGTAATACCCTGTGGCTGTCGTGGCGGTTGTGACGGATGGAGCCATGTTATCTGAATCGTATCAACGATGGTTTTTGTTGTAGTATTGATTTTATAGAGAGCAACGTTTGCATTCGGGAAGTATATTGACACCCACAGCCCGGTGCCATCCCATGCAGCACCGCCCATATACCAGTTGCCGCCGAAAAGAGTATTTGTAAGAATTGAATCGGACACAATTCCATTCATATCGAATTTATAAAGATCAGTTCTGGCTGTTTTTCTTTCTACATACCAGAAATGATTACCATCCCAGCCTAAACCCTGCGAGTATCTGATAGCCGGATAATTAATGGAAGCATTAACAGTATCTACAACCTGACCCTGATCATTAACAGCATATAGTTTTCCATTAGCAACACCGGCAGTGCTGGAGCCTGAAGAAATCCAATATTTACCATCGGCAAAAACCAATCCGTATGCCTGGTTCCAGTATGTGCCTGATGGCAAAGCAACCGTTTGTACAAGCGTTTGTGGGAAAAGCTGAATAGAAAAGAAAATCAAAAAAATTAAGAACCACTTTTTCATCACGTACCTCTTTTGTTTATAGATTATAGTTAACCCACTTGCCCTACCACTTGGTATTTAATAATTTAAATTACTACTAACTTTATAAATAATTCAATGTTAATCGTGTAAAAAGATTTAAAAACATGTATAACTGGCTGAAAAGCTATACGAAAATATTAGAATCAGAAAAGTCTGATTTAAGTGAAATTGACTCTCTCGGGGATAATAATCGAAAACCCGATAAAAGTTCAGTTTAGCTGCGCGGATTTTCTTCCCTCCATTTTTTTATATACCCTGCAATTTCTGTTGTTGCAGCACCAGGCGTAAAAATCTCACCTATACCCATTGTCTTTAATTGTTGAATATCTTCATCAGGAATGATCCCTCCACCCGTCAGGAGAACATCATTTAATCCTTTTTCATCCATTAGTTTTTTTATTCTCGGAAAGATAGTCATATGAGCACCTGAAAGAATGCTGATGCCAATAACATCAACATCTTCCTGGATTGCAGCTTCAACAATCATTTCAGGAGTTTGTCTAAGCCCGGTATAAATAACTTCCATACCGGCGTCACGCAAAGCAGCAGCTATTACTTTTGCCCCCCTGTCGTGTCCGTCAAGACCTGCTTTAGCCACCAGAACTCTGATTTTTTTATCCATTTTATTACCTGATTAAGTTTCCTGAAATCTGCCGCTTGAGGAATACGGATCAACAGCGACATCATAAAAATTCCACTTCAAAATTAGTGTTATTATTTGTCTTTGGCAAAGAAAATTGACCAAAGAGAAAGCCAGAGCATACAAAGCATCTAAGTTGAACGCCTATTCCGAAAAAGGAGTACAGCTCATTAGGTTTCGGTTATTTTTCACAGTCGCTATGCCCTTAGGTGTCTAGAGAGTTAAATCACCCTACATCTGCAAGAATTTTGTTCCCTCACAATAAAAGTTACTGCATTGTATTAAGTAAAAAAAGTTCTTGCGAATTTCACCTTCTTTTTTTTAAGTTTCGCTGCGATTTAATTCTGCGGTAATAAAGAATTATTTTTGAATTAAAATGCACAGGGCACATAGCTGCAGCTAATTGATTTAACCTGATTCATATTTAAATAAGTTTCCAGTACATCTTCACATTTAAATCTGTTCTAATAAATAACTAATTCCATCACATTATTTACGGAGGTTCGTATGAGTACTCTGCGAATGATCGTGCTTTGTCTGATCTCTGCTGCATTCGCTCTCTCTTCCTGCGGCACAGATACAAATGTTGATGAGATCAAGCAAATAATTCACGATGCAAATGCCCGGCAAATTGAAGGTTTTAAAACCAAAGATGTCGAGGCAATGATAGTTAATTATGCACCCGATGCAGTAATCCTGCCCCCAAATTCCCCTATGATTGAAGGAAGGGCTGCTATAGGGGAATTTTTCCGGGGAATGTTAACGCTAATGGGAGACGACATGTCATTTTCAACAACCAGATTTGATGCCAGCGGTGATCTCGCTTATGAATTTGGTACTTATGAAGGTTCTTTCGGAGGCGTGCCGGATAAAGGTAAGTATGTTGCAGTCTGGAAAAAGCAACCCGACGGGAATTGGATGATTGCAGCGGATATTTTCAATACAGATATTCCCTTACCCGAACATACCGAATAGCTTAGGCAGTATTTCATAACAGTAGTTTATTATTCTGCGGGACATGCTTTGCACATTTATTTAAAACCAAATGCATGTCCCGATTTATTCATTATTAGTAAATGAAAACATGTCAAACTGAACTTATTTAGTCTTTATTATTGTAATAACAACAGGATATGAAATTTATAATTATAAACTTTTTTGAAGTAATGGTTTTATAAAATAATATTTTCATAAACTAAAAAGGAAAACTATGTCATCAAAAGTACAATCTCCGGAACAGTACATAGAACAGTTGCCGGAAGACAGGAAGCAGGCAATAAATAAACTGCGTAAAGCAATTCTTAAAAATCTGCCAAAGGGATTTTCCGAAGAAATGAATTATGGTATGATAGGGTATGTTGTCCCGCACTCAATTTATCCAAACGGGTATCACTGCGATCCGAAACAACCACTCCCCTTTATGAATATTGCTAATCAAAAAAATTTTATTGCAGTCTATCATATGGGCGTTTACGCTGATAAAAAACTATACGACTGGTTTACAAGGGAATATCCGAAACATTCAAAAACCAAGCTGGATATGGGTAAGAGCTGCATCCGTTTTAAGAAACCAGATCAGATTCCATTTGAATTAATTGGAGAGCTTGCGGGTAAAATGACTCCTAAGGATTGGATAAAAATTTATGAGCAAAATCTAAAAAGATAAAAATCGGAAACGAAGAAGCTTTGAATCGCCTCAGCTTTATTATCAGACCGATAAGTATTTATCTTTTTTATTGAATACTCCGAATAATCCGCCGGTGTGAATGAACAGCACCTGTCTGCCTTTGCCTTTAAAGAGAAAATTTTCACAATAAGCATAAAATGCTTTGCCGGTATAGGCCGGGTCAAGTATTATTCCTGTTGACTGCGCAAAATCTTTTATAAGTTTCAGCTTATCAGAAGATATATTCTTATATCCTTCTTTCGAATAACCATCAAGAATAACCAGGTTATCATAATTTATTTTGCACTTAAACTTGTGCTCGAGTATACAACCCTTTGCGAGATGAAAGATCTTCTTCCTAAGTACTTTGGGATCATATAAAACATTTACAGCATAGATTTTCAGATTAAATTTTAACAAAGCAGCCCCAACTAACAGACCGGCAGCAGTACCGCCGGTGCCTGAAGCAGCAAGAATTCCTTTGAGCTTTTTGATTTCGATTTGTTTGCTCAATTCGGAGATAAAATCGGAATAGCCTAGCACTCCATTAGTAGTTGAACCACCTTCAGGGATTACGTAAACGTTTCTGCCTTTTTTATTTTCTTTTAATTTTTCTTCGAACATTATGTCGTTAACACGTTTGTACTCTCTGAGATTTAAATAGCGTATATCGGCTCCGATAAATTTATCAAAGAACAGATTGCCTTCAGCTTTTTCAGATTCTTTGCCCCACAGAAACAGCTTCGATTTAAGACCGGCTCTGGCAGCAGCAATTGCAGTTGCTCTGCAATGGTTAGACTGAATCCCGCCGCAGGTAAAAACGTGTTCAGCTTTTTCTTTTTTTGCCTGTGCGAGCAGGTATTCAAGTTTACGAACTTTATTGCCTGACAATTCCAATCCGGTCATATCATCTCTTTTAATAAGAAATGATCTTTTGTTAAAGTTGACAGCTTCAACCGGAGTGGGAGTAAATGCTAATTTTAATTTTTTCATCATTCTTCTTCTTTGCTGTAATATTTATCATAAAGAAATCTTGCACGGTCAAGATCTTCAGGCGTATCAACAGAAAATGATTCGTATTCTGTAACAACTACTTTAATCCTGATACCGTTTTCAAGTAATCTTAGCTGTTCAAGCTTTTCAGTTTTTTCCAGATCGGTTGGTGCCAGCAATGAAAACCTTTGCAGAGCTTCCCGCCTATAAACATATAAGCCAGCGTGTTTATAAATCTCGGCATTCCTTATTCTTTCCAGATTCGAGCGGGCATCTCTCACAAACGGTATAGGCGACCTTGAGAAATAAAGAGCAAAATTGTTGTAATCAAAAACAACTTTCGGGATAGAAGGAGATTTAAGTTCCTGCACCGTTTGAATTCTTTTTGCAAGAGTTGAGACCTGAATGTCTTTTGAAAACAACAATGGTTCTATAGCCTGATCGATCATTTTTCCGTTGATAAAAGGTTCATCACCCTGAATGTTTACAATTATTTCTGCTTTACGCAATCTGTTTGCAACATAAGCAATACGGTCTGAACCTGTTGTAATATCTTTCGGAGTCATTACAACATCAGCGCCGAAGCTTTGAGCCACTTCAGATACCTTATCATCGTCAACTGCAATTATGATACGGTTTATCAGCCTGGATTTTCTGACACGTTCGTAGGTGTGTTGTATCATCGGTTTGCCGCCGATTTGTGCAAGCGGTTTTCCAAGCAGGCGTGTCGAGGCAAATCGGGCTGGTATTATCCCAACTATCATTTTGTTATAAATTAAAAAATGCTTTGTAGTAACTGAATGTTAATCATTATCAATCACTTTCGGAACACGGAAAAATTCATCATCTGCATCGGGCGCATTCTTAAGCGCATTTTCACGATCAATACTTTGTTTTGTTTTATCTTCTCTGAAAACATTTATGCTTTCAACCGGATGCGACAGCGGTTCAATGTTCTCCGTATCAAGTTCGTTTAGCTTAGCCATGTATTCAAGTATCTGGTTTAACTGCTCAGTAAAGTTTTCGATCTCTTTATCCGAAAATTTTAAACGTGCTAATGAAGCAATATGTTCAACATCTTTTTTTGTTACTGACATGGTTCACTCATACTTATTATAATTTTGAATGATAATATCTCTTACTTTTTCCATAAGGTCAAGTTCATCCTGCCGCGAATTAATATTTTCCGTTTGGATCGGCTCATCGATAACCAACAGAACTTCCCTCGGTTTTATTTTAAATGAACCTTTGGGCATTATCTTATCTGTTCCTTTTACTGTAACAGGAACAACCGGATAGCCTGCTTTTGCAGCAAGATTAAAAGCCCCTCGTTTAAATAATTGAACTTCGCCGTTTTTACTTCTTGTGCCTTCAGGAAAAACAACCACCGAAGTCTTTTTCTTCGTCATACGAATCTTTGCCTCTTCAATACTCTTTAATGCTTTTTCAGCATTGCTCCTGTCAATTTTTATGTGAGGTCCGAGCTGAAGCTGCCAGCCGAAAACCGGAATCCGCGCAAGTTCTTTTTTAAAAATCATTCCGATTCGTTTTGTAAGATGCCGCTGCAATACTGCAATATCAAACTGGCTGGTATGGTTTGAAGCATACACATAAACTTTATCTTCATCAACATTTTCTTTACCGATTACCTTTACCCTGACTCCGCCAAGCCATAAAACCCCACCAGAGAAAAGTTTTTGAAGCCAGAAATAAGAACCAAAGCTGCGGTCAAACAGGTCAAAGATTAATGCAGTTACAGAGAAAAAACCAGTATATAAAAATATGGCTGTTAGTCTTAGTAGTGTCATGATTCTTTAATATCAGCAACAGAGGTAATTTCACCTTGTTTAAAATATTCGCCAGTGGCAAAGTCTTTTTTAAGAAAATCATTTATGGCATTTATTCTTTTTTGAACAGACGGATGGCTGTAAAAGAACCACTCAACAAAAGGGTGCGGCTGACGATCACCAAGATTCTGATCCGTAAGTTTTTCCAGTGTACTTATAAACGCATCACTTTTTCCTGTAACGCTGATTGCATATTCATCTGCTTCATATTCATATTTTCTTGAAAGGATGTTACTGAGAGGAGTTAGAACTAACCCGATTAGCATTCCCCACAATGCAAGTAAAGGCAAGGCAGCAATTTCTGTTATTGATTTAAAACCCCAAACGGGAAGACTGATCTCATATAAGAGGGCTATCAAAAATAAAGTAAGAAAACTGAAAGCCGTTCCGATTGTAATATTTTTTATAATGTGTTTCTTTTTATAATGACCTAGTTCGTGAGCAATTACGGTTTCAATTTCATCTTTTGTATAATTATCAAGCAGGGTATCGCCAAGAAGTATTCTTTTGGATTTTCCGATACCGGTAAAAGCTGCATTAGCTTTTTTAGTATTCTTACTCATATCGAATCTGAAAACATTCTGAACCTTAATGCCTGCATCAGCAGCCAGTGATTCAATTTTTTGTTTTAGTTCTTCGTCATCGATCGGTGTGAGCTTATAAAACAAGGGCAGAATAAAAACCGGTACTATCCGCGCAAGCACAACTGAAACTAAAAACAATACAATTGCAAAAGGCAGCCACCATAGCGAACCAAATTCAATCAGTGAATAAAAGAAAAACAATAAAATAGGGATGGCTATTATTGTTGATACAAGAGCCCCTTTTAATTCCTCTTTAATCCATTGAAAAAAATTCTGGTTCGAAAGATTGTACTTGTGTTCAAGGATGAAACCTGAGTAAAAATTTAAAGGAAAAAAAATAACAGAGCTTGCAACTCCAATCGAAAAAACATATGCAAGGAATACAAGATATTCGTTAACAAAATAATTTCTGATTTCGGCAACAAGTGCGCTGCTTAAACTACCTGAAATGAATAATAATAAGAGAGTAAACGTTAAAATGGTTTGTGAAATTCCGAGTAATAGTTTTGTCCTGTTATATTTCTTTGCATTCATTTTAATCTTTGCTGCGGTTTTCTTCGTGTATCTGTCTCAGCACCTCTTCAATTCGCAAAAGAATGTCTCTGGATTTAACCCGCGGAACATAATCTGCCGCAATTTCCACAGCTTCTTCCATAAGTAATTCCCACTCGTTGTCATCTTCTTCAAGCGACGCATCAATCAAACAATATCCAACATATATTCCCCATTGAAGTATATGTATATTCATGGGGTCAGGATTATCGGAAAATAAAGTTTTTTGAATTTGGTTTTCAGTCATTCCGGCGGCTTTGAATAACTGCATTAAAAACGGAATGTAAAGAATAGAATCCTCAGAAAGAAAATCTAATTCTTCATTAATGGAATCTAAGATTTCATCAATCTCTTTTTTTGATAGCTGTGATTTTACCGGCTCTTTTTTCTTTGGAGCCGTATTCAGTTTGAAAATTTTTGCTTTTTGCTTTTTCACAATATCCTGTAATGTTATTTGATAATAAATCCCGCCGTAAATATCTGTTATTTTTCTGACTTATTAAAGAAGGAGGATATTTTTTACAGATAAAACAGGCAGGCAATCAGTAAGAGGCTGCTGATTAAAGTTAATCTTCCTTTAAAACTGTTTTAAATATTGAAGATTAAATAACAGCAGCCTCTGAGTTCAATCAGATATCGAATTTAACACCCTGCGCAAGAGGCAGGACAGAACCAAAATTAATCGTATTTGTTTGTTGTCTCATATAAGCCTTCCACGAGTCTGAACCTGACTCACGTCCACCGCCTGTTTCCTTTTCGCCGCCGAAAGCGCCGCCAATTTCAGCGCCGGATGTACCAATGTTCACATTTGCAATACCGCAATCCGAACCCCACGCAGATAAGAAGTACTCAGCTTCACGCAAGTTATTTGTGAAAATCGATGAAGATAATCCCTGCACAACACCATTCTGAAGTTCAACGGCTTCTTCGATTCCATTCTTGTATTTCATTAAATAGAGAATCGGGGCGAATGTTTCTTCCTGTACAATTTCGTAGTGATTTTCTGCTTCAACAAGTGCGGGAACAACATAAGAACCCGATTCATATCCTTTGCCTGAAAGAACATCACCGCCAAAAATTATTTTGCCGCCTTCTTTCTTAACGCGTTCAAGTGCATTTGTGAAATCCTTTACCGCGTCTTTATCAATAAGCGGACCTGCGTGATTGTTTGCATCAAGCGGATTACCGATTCTTAAACTCTTGTATGCTTTTAGAAGTGAATCTTTAACCTGATCATATATTGAATCATGAATAATTAACCTTCGTGTAGATGTGCATCGCTGCCCTGCGGTTCCAACCGCACCAAATACTACTGCCGGTATAGCAATTTTGAGATCAGCATCAGGAGTGATGATTATAGCGTTGTTTCCGCCAAGCTCAAGAATTGCTTTGCCAAATCTTTTTGCAATTACTTCACCTGCATGCCGGCCTACGCGTGTTGAACCGGTAACGGAAATAAGCGGCACTCTTTTATCGTTCAGAATTTTTTCGCCTATAGTTGAGCCTCTTCCGATGATGAGACTAAACAATCCTTCAGGCAAATTATTTTCTTTAAGTACCGGTGCAATAATATTCTGAGTTGCTATTGCTGCAAGAGGAACCTTGGAAGATGGTTTCCAGATATTTACATCGCCGCATACCGCTGCTATCATTGCATTCCATGACCATACTGCAACCGGAAAATTAAAAGCCGATATAGTGCAGACGATTCCCAATGGATGATACTGATCATACATTCTGTGGTTTGGTCGTTCCGATTGCATGGTAAAGCCGTAAAGTTGTCTTGACAGTCCAACAGCAAAATCACAAATATCAATCATCTCCTGAACTTCGCCTAATCCTTCCTGAAGAGATTTCCCCATTTCGAATGAGACGAGCTTTCCGAGCGGTTCTTTGTATTCTCTTAACCTGTTCCCGATTTGCCTTACAATCTCACCTCGTTTTGGAGCTGGCATTTGTCTCCAGAATTTAAATGCTTCCTCACCTTTTTTGATAAGATTTTCATAATCATTTTCGGAAGCCTGATAAACTGAAGCAATGTATTCCCCGCTTGCAGGCGAATAAATTTTTAATTCGCCCTGATCTGTTGTTTCATTCCAGACAGTTCCGCTGGAAGATCCGAAATTTTTTTCTTTTATCCCCAGAGTTTTTAATAGATCCATGATATTCCCTTTCTATTTTAAGATTTAATTTGTTCGATAACTGATTTTAAAGTAATTAATCTCATCCTGTCTTCAATATCCACCTGTATATCGGCAAACAGTTGAAGAAAAAAGTTATTAAGCTTTTTTGTTTGTGAAACTGATTTGCCATTGATTCCCGTAAAATCCATATGAAAAGCTTTTCTTTCTTCAACCGAGCAATAAATTTCCTGGAGATGAATTTGGTCGGGGGATTTATTAAGAGTGAAACCGCCAGTAATTCCCTGTGTGCTTATAACAATTTTACTCTTAACAAGGTAAGAGAGAATTTTCCGCAGCTTTGACGCGTTAACGCCAATTTGCTCAGCTATTTCTGTGCTTGTTTTTGGATCAGGCGCAGAAGCTGCTAAGTAAGACAAAGCTTTTACAGCAGTGGACAGTTTTGTTGAAGCGGACATAAGTTGAATTTTCTTTGCTTAATTTTTATAATTGTTACAGTAAGTGTAACATTTTATGATTAAAAAAGCAAATTAAATCCGGTCTGAAGTAAAAAAATAAAAAATCGAGTGTCAGTACTTAGATTTTCATAATCTTTCTTTGTTAATTGTTTTTACCAAACATTATTTTGGCTCCGTTTATTGTACTGCCAAAACAAGAGATAGTCTTATCGATTAAAATAATTCCTGAATAAGCTGTATTATAAGTTGTTTGTTGAGAATGTTGATATACTGGATAGAACCCCTATACTTGATATCAAAGCATATGTTAGTCAGTTTGATGCTGTTGAAGAGGAGAGAACAGGCTGGTTGACCGAAAATATAAAAGTATCTGAAATTAAGAGAAATCAGATAATCGATTTTCTTAATAACCCGGCATTACAAAACAATCAAACCAATTGTTTCTTACTTACCGAAAATTATCAGACTTAATATTCGAAAAGCTAATCCTGTTTAATTTATTAAATCTTTTATGAACTGTGTTGTGACTGATTTAGGTCTTATAAGCGGATTCATCATTGCACGGTTTATCACTGCCTGCGATGTTAACCCGAGGCACCTTGATGCGCCGAATACAACTGTGTAATACGAAAATTCAGTCAATCCATAATAATAGAGCATTACACCCGAAGCTGCATCAACATTAGGCCACGGGTTTTTGATTTTACTGATCTTCTTTAATTCTTCGGGCACTACCTCAAAAATCCGTGCAACAGTCTGGAACATCGGGTAATCAGGGAAATGTTTCTTACCGAAATCAAGGAATGCATCAAACCGCGGGTCAGTAATTCGAAGGACTGCGTGCCCGTAACCTGGTATCACCTGTCCTGCTTCAAGAGTTTCATGAACAAGTGAACGGATCTGATCGTGTGAAGGACTGCCTCCAAACCTCTCCATAATTTCCATTATCCATTTCAGGGTTTCCTGGTTTGCAAGCCCATGGAGCGGACCGGCAAGTCCGTTAAACCCTCCCGATATTGCATAATAAAGATCGGATAGGGCTGAATTGATTGTCTGCATTGTTAATGCGCTGACATTTCCGCCTTCATGATCGCAGTGCGCAACAAGATATAATCTCATCAGATCGTAAAATTCTTTTGAAGCATCCGGTAATCCTAACTGATGCACATAATCGCCGGTGAAATCAAGTTCCGGATTTTGTTTTATAAGTGCACCTTTATTAAATCTTATACGATAAACGCCCGCAGCAATTGCAGGAATTTTGGCAACGAGGTTTAGTGCATCTTCAAGAGTAGGTTTCCAGTGCTCATCTTTTCTTATGCCCTTATCATACTGTGCAGCAAAGGCAGATTCTTTCTGCATTACAAGTATAGCCGTGTTGAACATAGCCATTGGATGAGATTCTTCCGGCATAGCTTTAATTACGTTCCAGACATACGCGGGCACAAACTTTCGTTTCTTAAGTTCATCAGAAAAATCTTTTAATTCAGACTGATCAGGAAGTTCTCCGGTTAACAGAAGGAAAAAAATCTGTTCCGGTGTAAGATCAATCAATTCGCGTAAAGGTCGTCCGCGAATGATCAGACCTTGTTCCTGGGGAACACGTGAAGTATCGCAAATAAGTGATCGAACACCTCTCATACCGCCGTATGCCTGTTTCACGGTCACATCAGAGAGAACTTTATCTCCCGATTTGGAGATTATTTCATCAGCTTCTTTTCTCCATTCAGGAATTTTTTTGGATAGTTTTTCAAAAATACCGGACATTCTAACCTTTTATTTTTTTACCTCAAAAATGCAAAATTGAGGAGCTAACATACGCCTTTTTTGATTTGGATTCAATAAAATTTCTACTGTTTTTTTTGACTTTTTGTGCAACTTAAAGTAATATTGATTAGATTTAGAAAGAGGTTGATATGAGTAATGAAATCAAAATAACTGAAGTGTTCCCGGTGCAGGCAAAAGTGCTTTATGATGCCTGGCTCAGCAGCGAGGAACACACAAATTTTACCGGCATCAATGCCGAGATTAATCCAAAACTAGGCGGCAAATTTCAGGCGGGTGATGGATACATGACTGGACGTAATTTACAATTACAGCCTTACGGCAGGATCGTTCAGTCGTGGCGGACAACTGAGTTCCCGGAAACAGCGCTAGACAGCACGGTTGAAATTCTGCTTCAGAAAGTTGACGGAGGTACTAAATTTACTTTGATTCATTCCGGCATTCCGCCTGGAGATGAACAAAAGTACGAAGATGGCTGGAGGAAATATTACATTAACCCTATGAAGGAATATTTTGCTGCTAAAGCTGAAAAGGTTTAACAGCCGCATATTGATAACCATATTTTTTCATTTCCATTTCAAGCCAGGGCATAACTGCGTTGTTTGCTTTTGTAATAATATAAGTGATTAATAAAATAAATCTCTTCCGGTTACGGAACTTGTCTTACTTAAAAATCCATACCCAATCCCTGCACCAATAACACTATACGAACCAATATTAAAATCCACGTTAAATACCAAACCAAAAAATTCATAAGCTGCACCTGCAACAAACCGCAGCCTGTTATTGCCGGTGGTAGAAAAATTTACTTTGTATGGTTCCATATTATTTGAGCCGCTGCCGGATGGATAATAGATATAATTTAGCTCCATTGTTGAAGATTCATACTGCAGTAAAGAATATAATTTCAAAAAGCCAGTATCTGTCCCGGCAATCAAGTTGAAAGCTAACCCCTCTGTAAATAAAAAATCTCTGCCTGTGGAATCGCTCAGGGAAAAGTTCTGATATGCAAACATTGCTGAAAGCTGAACGGGCAGTCCATAGAAGTATTGATTAAGATTGTGTCTTATACCAAATCCTCTGAAAGCAATGGCTCCATAATCACCGATACTTAATGCTGGAAGAAATCTAAGCATCAAGTCAGTTCCCGCATAACTTCCAATCGTGATTTGTGGAATAAAAAACGGTACAAAACTTGTAGTTAGTAATCCGCCTATAGTTGATTCAGTCCACTTCTCAGTTACAGGATAAGAAATGCCTGCAATTGTTATTGTATCACCAATTTCCACAATTGCGCTGCCCGGCTTTTTTTCGCCAAAAATTGTCGGTGCGTTATTCACAGTGATTTTTGCTTTTACGGAATATGCAACACCGCTAATGTTATAATACGCAGTTTCATGAAATTCACCGCTGAACGATGCATCAACCGGGGGAATAAATACACCAGAAAATTTTACACCAGCATATATGTTGAAGCCATCCGTAATGGGCGATGCTGAATGAATTAAAGAAGAATTCATTAAAGAACCAAAACCTGCAGCGAATGGTTTCAAATAATTTTCAGCGTACACGCCAAATACACTGCTTATTTTATAGCTAAGAGATTGCGCTTTAACAGGAACTAAGAATACACCCGTTATAAACAATAGAATTTTCAGCAGCCTGTAAATGTTATTACATCTGATCATAGCAGATTAATCCTTTGTTAATTCAGCCAACGTTCAGGTAAAACTAAAATAATAGATTTAATAATAAAATAACAATTATATTTACATTTCAATTAGAATAATTCAAGAAAATTTAATCGTCCCAGTTATCAGATAAATCATTTACTTTGAAAAAATTATTTCTTCATATAACCATTTCGTTAATCTTGCTTTCTCCGGCGGTTTTAGCATCAGTTGATACTACAAACAGCCTCGCATTTAAAAAGAACAAACCAAAACGACCGGGTATATTTTATTATCAACCCGACCTCTCTTATCAGCTATTGCAGCAATTCAGACTTTTAAAAGAAGCTAATGCCGGCGATCCGTTAGCACAACACGAACTCGGTTTAAGGTACCTTGTCGGCGAAAGAATGCCCGCCGATACAATTGAAGCAGCAAAATGGATAAGGAAAGCAGCCGAACAAAAATTAACTTCAGCTCAATACAATTACGGAATTTTGCTGATCAACGGCTGGGGTGTAAACTGGGATCCATTTGAAGCTTATAAGAATTTTCTTGCAGCCGCCGAAGATGGTATGCCAATGGCTCAATACATAGTCGGTTTACTACATACGGATAATCTTATTGTTAAAAGGGATCTGGAAAGCGCGTGGCTCTGGCTGCGAAAAGCTCACACAGCCGGTTACGAACCGGCTTATGAAGTTATGAAGGAAATTGAGAAGAAAATTTCTGTAGAAATTATTGATACTACAAATATCATCATGAAAGAGAAGGACACTGCAGCTAATTTACCGGAGAATAATCCTGTAAAGAATTCGATGGGATTGGTCTTTATTGATTTTGATGCTGTAATTGATTCAATCCCTCATATTGATGATGCTATTCTGATCTTCGATCTGCTGAATGCCGGAAATGAAATGCTTGCTGATACGCTTGGAATCAGGACAAAGGATGATTCTCTCCATACTGTTGATGCTGAGAGAATGAAAGTCCTTCAAACATTTAACAATTACGGCAGTCCTGAAGCAATAACACTTACAGGAAGATTGTATGAGGAAGGGAGATCACTTCCAAAGAACAGAATTACTGCTGCACTTCATTATTTGCGGGCTATCCGTTATGATTCACAAAGAGCAGCAGTGCTTTTGTACCATCTCTCCGATCTGAATGATTTCAAAGTAGAATTGCTTAGCGCCGTAAGAGCTAATAACCCCGATGCGATGTTTGTAATGTACGGACTTCATGCTTTTGGTTATGATAACAGCATCGCAAGCATTGATGCAATTAATCTGTTGATCAATGCTGCTGCAAACGGACATGTTTATTCTCTGACGGAACTCGGAATAAATTATTATGCGGGAAGAATGGTCGAACAAAATATTGAGCGTGCAATCCTGAACTGGAAAACGGCCTCAAGCTTTGGAAGTGAAGAAGCAAAGCTCAGACTTGCAGCCGCATATATTTTTGACCGATTTCAGATTGAAGATCCTGTGATTATTCAGGAAACGATAGAGAGAGCAATAGAATATGGGTCATTGCTTGCCCAGGTATTAACGGCACATATGTATGAGAAAGGAATTCTGGTCGGAAAGCATACAGCAACATCTGTAAAGTACTACAGGTTTGCCGCACAGCGGGGTAACCGTTTCGCATACGATGAATTAAAACGGCTCTACAATGAAATCCGTCCTGATGACAGCGAATTTTACATCAGATAGTAAAATTGTTATATGCTGATTTCAATCACATTTTTACAGAGTTAAGTAATTTCAATTTGTCAATAAAATTTTTTCAATAATTAAAACTTCTGCTATGAGAATAAAATCAAAACTACCCGATACCGGCATAAGCATCTTTGCTGTTATGTCTGCCCTAGCTGTAAAACATAATGCAATAAATCTCTCACAAGGATTTCCGGATTTTAATTGTGATGATGAATTACTTGATCTCTTTAATAAATATCTGAGGGAAGGAAAAAATCAGTATGCACCGATGCCCGGCATTCCTTCGATACGTGAGAGAATCTCCGAAAAAATTGAGAAGTTGTACGGGAAAAACTACTCGCCGGATGATGAAATAACGATCACCGCCGGCGCAACCCAGGCTCTTTACACGGCAATTACTTCAATCATTCATAAAGATGACGAAGCAATTTTGTTCGAACCTGCATACGATTCATACGCACCGGCAATACTGTCCAACGGTGGTAAACCTGTGTTTATTCCTCTTCTTGCGCCCGAATTTACTTATGATTGGGATAGGGTAAAAGATGCAATCACTGCCCGGACAAAACTTATTATCATCAATTCACCCCACAATCCGACCGGCAGTGTAATTTCTTATAATGATATCCAAATTCTTGAAGAAATCACACAGGATAAGAATATCTTTGTCATCAGCGATGAAGTTTATGAGCATATTATTTTTGATAATCTGGAACACTTCAGTGTTTCAAAATTCCCGAAATTAAGTGAAAGAAGTTTTGTGATTTCTTCATTCGGTAAAACATATCATGCAACCGGCTGGAAAGTTGGTTACTGCGCTGCACCGAAGCACCTGTCTGATGAGGTCCGGAAAATACATCAGTTCGTAACTTTCGCAGTTAATACGCCGGCACAGTTTGCCTATGCTGATTATATGAAGGATGAATCAAAGTATCTGACACTGAATAATTTCTACCAGGAGAAACGAGACCTGATGATTCAATATCTGTCCGGTTCAAAATTCAGATTAACTCCCGCAAAGGGCACATATTTTCAGTTGCTCGATTATTCAAACATTTCGGATATGAATGATATGGAATTCAGTCTTCATCTTACAAAAGAAAAAGGTGTTGCGGTAATTCCCCTCTCCCCTTTCTGTAAAGACGGAAGTAACGAAAAATTAATACGCATCTGTTTTGCCAAACGCGATGAAGTTTTACAGGATGCAGCCGAAAAACTGAAACAACTTTAATAAAATGAGCCGATTAAAGAACATTTTAAAAATTTATACTGATGATCTCAGCTACAAAGAAGTTGAAAAACTTCTGAAGAATGACTTCCCCAATCTGTATAACTTCTATGTGAACAGGATGGATCGCCCGGAAAAGGCAAAGAACAGATTCTTAAATCTTATACGGTTTACAATTAATCTGTTCTTTGAATTCCTAAAGCAGCTTTCACCAATAAGGCGTTTATTGTACACTGCTGCGGTTTTATTTTTCATTTTTGCGTTTTTTGAAAATGACTGGCAGCTTGCAATGCTCGCATTCCTGATGTTAAACGTACTGATTGCTTTTGAACTTGCCGATAAGCTTGTTGTGCGCGATGAGCTTGAAGTTGCGCGTGATGTACAGCTTTCACTCATGCCTAAAACAGCGCCCGTGAATGATCATTTCGAAATAAGCTGCCACATCGAGACAGCGCAGATTGTAGGTGGTGATTATTAAGACTTTATTCCTTCAACCAACGGCAGCGGAAAAACATTCATAATTATCGGAGATATATCCGGCAAAGGAATGGCTGCGGCAATCCATATGGTTCAGGTGCAATCAATACTGCATGGTATTGTGCATTCACACAACTTCCCGAAAGAGATTTTATCTGAACTGAATTCTTCTTTAATGAAAGTATTTAAACCCGGTACATTCTTTACAGCTTCATTGGCTGCAATCAATGGTGACGGCAGTATTATATTTTCACGCGCAGGTCATCTCCCTTTAATTCATTTTTTAAAAAAAGAAAATACATGCTCAGAAATTATTCCACGGGGAATGGGTATTGGTCTGAGTGGTATCAATGTTTTCAGCGATTCTATTATTGAGTACAGCCTGCAGCCGCAGAGCGGCGACATTCTCCTCTTATTTACAGATGGTGTGATTGAGACGATGAACCAGCAAAGAATTGAATATGGAATGGAAAGATTAAAAAAGCTGATTTCAATTCACCACGATAAAGATACAGAGAAAATCAAATCAATATTATTGAAAGACATTTCATATTTCCGCCAGTCTACCCCGGCTAACGATGACCTCACGTTCATTATAATGAAGATGATTTGAAGATACTGTCAAATCTTTAAAAAGATTGTTAGTTTTGGTTAAACAATTTTTATATGTCTGACTCACAATACAAACTTAAAAAGAAAGCCGCAGTAATATCTCTCTCCGTAGGAATAGGGATGTTCCTCGCAAAAATTGGTGCATATTTTATCACCGGTTCGGCTGCGATATTTTCAGATGCTGCCGAATCTGTGGTGCACGTTCTCGCAACTTCAATGGCTTTATACAGCATTATGTTAAGCTCCAAACCGGCAGACAGATCCCACCTTTACGGGCATGGCAATATTGAATACTTTTCGGCAGGAATAGAAGGCTTCCTTATTGTGGCGGCTGCATTGTACATTATTTATGAAGCTGTTACAGATATTATAGCAGGACCTCAACTGAAAAGTCTTGGTATCGGTATATTGATCATCAGTGGTGCCGGTGGTATAAATTTGATACTTGGTTTTTATCTTATCAGAATAGGAAAGAAAACAAATTCTCTGACTCTTATCGCCGATGGTAAGCATGTCCTTACAGATTCTTATACTTCTATTGGTGTAATAATAGGGATTTCGCTTGTAATGATCACAGGCTTCGAACTGCTGGACCCTTTCTTCGCTATTGCTGTAGCAGTAAATATTCTGATTACAGGCTATAAACTCATTAGGCAATCTGTCGGCGGATTGATGAACGAAACTGATGAGAAGCTGCTTGATCAGATAGCAAATATGTTAATTGATATGCGCAGGAATTACTGGATTGATCTTCACGAGCTGCGTTTCTGGACATCAGGAGATAAAATTTTCCTCGATTTTCATCTGATCATTCCTTATTACTTTACAATAAAAGAATCTCATGCCGAAGAGCACAGGATTCGTGATAATATCCGCAAGAAATTACCGAACACAGAGATAAGAATTCATTTTGATTACTGCATCCCTGAACTTTGCAAGTTTTGTGATTATGTTGAATGTTCTGTAAGAAAAGAAAATAAGAAAGAAGTGTTTAATTGGGATATTAAGAAATTAACCGGACCACCGATTTATAAAATACATTAATTTTTTGGCAATGGATTCCTATCCCCTCTGTCCTGCTGCCTGTGAAATTCACGTTTGCGTGTTAGTGCAACAACGCGGGTATCAAACAGTGTTCCATCCCCTGCTTAATCTTTAACTTTTGCGAGTAATATTAATCCTGCAACAAAGAAAAAGGCTACTGTTACAATTGCCGTTCTCTGATCAATAAGAGACGAAATTGCACCAAATACCAAAGGACCGAGTATTGCACTTGCCTTCCCGAAGAAAGAATAAAATCCAAAAAACTCTGTTTTCTTTTCTGCAGGTGTAAGCTTCGACATTAAACTCCGGCTTGTAGATTGTGAAGATCCTAACGCAATGCCGGCAACGGCGGCAACAATAAAAAATATCATCTTATCATAAACGAAATAGGCTGAAACCACAACCCCGATCCAGATAAACAGGGTAAATGTCAATGCTTTTTTATGACTTATTTTGTCTGAAAGTATCCCGAAAATTATTGATCCGATAATAGCCGAAGTTTGAACTATCATGAACAGAACAATGATCTCAGTTAAATCCATCTGAAGGGATTCACGCGCAAAAATAGATGAAAAAATAATTACAGTATTCACTCCATCTATATAAAGAAAATATGCGAGGAGAAAGATTGCTACATTCCTGTACTTGTTTATTTCTCTGAATGTTGAACGAATTCTTCTGTAGCCTATTTTTATAAAATCTTTAGGAATTTTTTTTCGTCTTTGCCGATCAGGCACAAACAGAAAGATCGGTAATGCGAACAGTAAAAATATACCCGCTGCAATTATAAAACTTAACCTGACATTCAGCAGGTTTTCTTCGCCGAAGCCGTTCTGGTACAGGGGGAAAGCAATTGCAAGTGTAACAAGAGAACCTACATAACCCGCTGCAAATCCATAACCTGATACCCTGCCATAACTTTTTTCTGAGGTTAGCTCAGGTAAAAAAGCATCGTAAAAAACCAAACCTGCTTCAAAACCGATGTTTGCAAAAATCAGTATTATGACAGCAGTCAATATCATTGAACTGCCTGTGTAGAAAAGTGATGCTGTAGCAATTATGCACAACGCAGTGAATATGGCTAAAAAGTTTTTTTTGCCCGCGCCATGATCGGCTACTGCTCCAAGTACAGGTGAAATGAAAGCTACTATCAACATTGATACGCTGAAAGAAAGACCCCATAAGAAGTCCGACTCCGGTGCATTGCCGGTTATAATTTCTTTAAAGTAAAGAGGGAAACCAACAGTAAGAATAATAACGTAGAATGCTGTATTAGCGAAATCGAACAGACTCCACGCAAATATCTTACCTTTTCCGGTCATAAATTTTTCTTTTTGGATGATGAACGGGGAAAACTTTTATCTAGCAGCCCTCTTCCGGATTTAGTTATCCTGCCGGCATCTTTTAGTTCTCCAAGAATTGCATCCAGAATTCCGTTTATGAATTTACCGCTGCCGGCGGTGCTATAATTTTTCGAAATTTCAATTGCTTCATTGATTGAAACTTTAGGCGGTATCTGCGGAAAATATAAAATCTCACAAATACCTATCCTGAGCAGAATACGGTCAATCAGTGCAATGCGGTTCATCTCCCAATTACTAACACGTTCCATAATTATCCGGTTAAGTTCATCACGATTAATAATACATCTGTTAATAAGATCAGTTGCAAATTCACGGTCGTCTGCATCAGTAATATCGCTCAATACCAATTTTGTCAAATCTGAAAGACATTCGCTGTTCATTTCACAGGCATAAAGAACCTGCAGAACTCTTTCGCGGATAAGTCTTCGTTTAAATTGCTGGCTCATAATTATTTTGTACTAATATTCCGGTTGCGTCAACACTCAGATAAATTTACTATTATTTATTATGTTATCATAAAATTATCTTTTATATAATTCACCAAGCCTGCCTGCAAAAGCAGACTCTCCAGCATAAATCTTGCTTATTCTTCCTACCTGCTTCAATCGTTCTTCAGCAATTTTATTCGAGGCTTCATAAGTCGGGATATTT
The DNA here is from genome assembly GCA_037447335.1 of Ignavibacteria bacterium. Lineage (GTDB taxonomy): Bacteria > Bacteroidota > Ignavibacteria > Ignavibacteriales > Ignavibacteriaceae > JBBIGV01. Next base: position 33,873 of record JBBIGV010000005.1, read on the forward strand.
TCTTTGGCAGAAATTTCAAGTATTCTTGTAATAGTATCATAAATATTTTCAGCTTGTTTCAATGCCCTGTCCTGCCTGTAACCCTGCAATTCATTAGCAACGTTTATTAAACCTCCGGCATTTATAACATAATCCGGTGCATAAAGAATTCCTTTTTGAATGAGCATAGGACCGTGAACTGCTTCCTTTTCCAATTGATTGTTAGCGCCGCCAGCAACTATTTCTGTTTTTAATTTTCCGATTGTATCAGAGTTAATTATAGCGCCAAGAGCATTAGGAGAAAAGATATCAGCATCAACATCATAAATCTCATCGGGTTTAACAACCTTCGCTTTTATTGTTTCAAGTGAGCGTTTTATCTGCTCTTCTTTAATATCGGTTATAATTATTTCTGCACCTTCATTATAGAGATACTCGCATAAATATCGTGCAACCTGCCCTGCACCCTGAACAGCAATTCTTTTTCCTTTTAGCGAATCATTCCCCCATCTGAATTTGGCGCAGGCTTTCATGCCAACAAAAACCCCGTAAGCAGTAACAGGCGAAGGATCACCCGATCCGCCCAACGCTTTAGGAATACCGGTAACATATTTTGTTTCCATAAGAACATATTCCATATCTCTCACGGAAGTGCCAACATCTTCTGCCGTGATATATCTGCCTGCAAGTCCTTCGACAAATTTTCCAAAAGTTCTGAAGAGAAGCTCATTTTTGTCTTTTGATGAATCACCAATAATAACCGCTTTACCTCCGCCAAGATTTAAACCGGAAACAGCGGCTTTATAAGTCATGCCTCTCGAAAGCCTTAGTACATCGCGAAGCGCGTCGGTATCACTTTCATATTTCCACATTCTTGTGCCTCCCAAAGCAGGGCCCAAAGTTGTGTCGTGAATTGCAATTATAGCTTTTAAGCCGGCTTCTTTATTCAAACAGAAAACAACCTGTTCATGACCGTAATCTTCAATAAGTTCAAAATTTGCCATTATGTTTCTCCTTGTTTTATATTCAATTAAAGTGCGAAAAACCAGAAAGCAAGCAGTGCAATACTTTCCCTTAGTTTATAATAAATCATGTTTTCAAAACTTGCAGCCAGGTCTGAGGCAGCAACGTGTAAATTAATCCTATAAAATTTTCCGATCTCTTTAACCCTTGTTAGATGATATGAATCCGAGATTACTACTACATTGTAGTTATTCTTTTTATCAAGAAGGTTATGTTTAATAAAAAAAATCTGCTCGGTGGTTGAAGTGGTTTTATCTTCAAGCCAGACATCGGAACTGTCAACTCCAAATTTTAAGATGTGCCTGAATGCAACCTCGGCTTCACTTAATTCACCCGGTGCATTGCTTCCGGTCAATTGGACCTTATCGATTTTTTTTTCTCTGTACAGCCGGGCTGCTTTTTCACTTCGGGCAGCAAGGCTGGGACTGGGAATATTATTCGACCAAACCGCTGCACCCAAAACCACTCCAATATTTTTTCTGTCACCGGGCATTTGAAGAACACCCCCATGCTCTTTTACAGGGCTGATATAAAATGATGTCAGAACCAATACTAACACCATCGTAAGTCCTGAATTCATCGCAGCACGCAGTACTATTGCATTACTTTTCTGAGCGGCAGAATACCACAACAGAAAAATCATATAAAAGATCGTAAACTGATAAACAGTAAAAAAAATTCCTGTAAAAATTCTTGTGAAGGGATTATCGAATAAATAGAAATCAGGTAATGGAATGCTTATATGTCTTGACAATTCTGCAGCGATCAAACATAGCGTACTAATGAAAACGGTAAGGATAAATCTTCCCCTGTATTTTTGAAATATTCCTTTCCCGTAAGCGACAATGATTAGCAGAATAATAATTAAAGTCAGCAATGAATTTGTAAAATTACCGATATTAAAAAACGTGAATTCTAAGAAGGGAATATTATGGCTGCGATATTTAACAGCAATAATTATAACTAAATGCAGGATGTAGATAAGGATCAAACCAGCCGGGAAAAAATATTTAAGAACAGTCTTTTTCACATGGTAAAATTAACAAAATAACCATTTCGGAAGAAGTCACTTACGGAATTCGTATAAATTAACTTTCAGTTAACGATCATATTACTTGTATTAGCCGGAGGAAAAAGAACTATGATGATCTTCTGAATCACAATAATAGTATTCAAAAAAAAGCGCCTTTGGAAGGCGCTTTATCAAACTATTGAAGTCTGAACACAATAGGTATTGAAACCTGAACCTTAACCGGTTTGCCTCTTTGCTTTCCGGGTTTGAATTTTGTCTGTCTTACGGCATTTAATGCAGCTTCATCAAGTCCGGCACCCAATCCTTTCATTATTTCAGCTTTAGTAACGTTTCCAGTTTCATCAACAAAAGCCAGGACATAAACTCTTCCTTCAACACCTGCACGTTTTGCAATTTCCGGATAAACAATCCTGTTCTGGATTGCCTGAATACCGCCTATCGGTTCGGGCATTTCTTCAACCGCAACAAAGTAAGTGGGTTCTTCCTCAACTATCCTGCGCTCTTCTTTTGGGGGCGGGGGAGCTTCCATTTGTGCACCGAAATCAATTTCAGTATCGCCAATTTCTATATCTTCAAGAACGTCATCTGAAGGAGCCTCAATCGGGATTGGCGGCTTTGGTGGAGGCGGAGGACGATCCTCCTGCTTTGTTTGCTGAATATCTTCAACTGTGAACAACTCCTGCGGTCCTTCTCTTACAACCGGTCCGGTATCTATGTCCGGGAAATACTTAAAAGCAAGAATGAGGATCAGCAAGGCAGAGATAAGGCTTATCTCAAAATACCTTTTGTATTTTGCTCTAAGATCTGCTTTTGGATGTTTCTTGAGTGCCATAATTGAATCTCCTGATTATGCGATTTTCTGGGGATTAAGTTAACCAAAGCTTCTTGCTTTGTCAACACGAATTATTACCTGTAAGAACCGGTTTTCTGTTTCTTTTACTTCGATTCAGTTGATGAGTTCCTGATTTTTAATTTTTTTTATTAAGAACCCGTTCATCAATATTCACAATGACTTTATTGATTGTTTTACTATCATTTTTACAACGAATACGCCTAACAGAACTCCTACAACATTTGCTATCCAATCCAAAAACTCGGCAAATCTGCCGGGGATGAACATCTGATGTAATTCATCTAAGGCGCCATATACTACACCAATAATAATCGTCAGGTAATAAGCCCTCAGCTTAGCGTATGGATATTTATTCTGAAGAAGTAATGTAAAATTAAGCAGAACAGCCAAAATGAAATAAGCAGCAACGTGGATCATTTTGTCACTAATATCAAGCGAAGGGAGCTCTTCACCGGGTATACTTGTAGCAACAAAAAGTACAATCCAGTAGATTATTAATGGCAGGTAAACTAACCTAAGTTTGTTACGCTCAAGAAACTTCAGCAAATGACTTCCTCAAAAAATTTATTGCTGCCGGTAAATTTTTCAGAATGTTCTGAGCTGTATAGCCAAATTCAGTATATTTTCTTAGCAGTAAATCTGCGGCAAGGCTGTGAAGATAGACAGCAGCAATTACCGCATCCTCTGTATTCTCTTGCATAGACATCATACCAGCTAAAGCACCCGTTAAAACATCACCTGTTCCAAATTTTGCCATACCGGGATTACCGGAAGTATTTATAAAAACTTCATCGGAAGGCGTAATAATAATGGTGGGTGCGCCTTTAAGGATTAAGATTGCTCCTGTTTCTTTTACGAATGCCCTTCCGTATAAAAGTAAATCCTTTTTGATCTCATCAGAACTTATACTTATTAATTTCGAAAACTCACCCAAATGAGGTGTTATAACAAAATTTTTGAGGTTCATCTGTTTATAGATTCCATTCCTGATTGCATAAAGTGCATCCGCATCTAAAACAACTTTTTTATCTGTGCAAAGTTTCAGAATGTGTTTGATTGCTTGCTGAGTATTTTCACTTCTCCCAAGACCCGGACCAACCGCAATAACATCCGCCCATTTAATCCGATCTTCAATTATATTTACACTTGCATCATTCAACTCACCGCTGTTGTTGTCATCGTATTCTTCAACTATTACTTCATCAAGTTTTTTCTGGATAAGATTTCTTATGCTTTTTGGAAATGCAAGAATCGAAGCGCCGGCTCCAATTTTCATAACAGATTTGGAAGTAAGAACTGCCGCACTCGGTAAACTGCGCGAGCCTGCTATGGTTAAAACTTTACCGGCAGAATATTTATGAATACTTTTCTTCTTTTCGGGAAGTGATAATAATATATCTTCCGGTTCAACCAGGTATTCTTTAACCTCAAAACGATTGAAGAATGTCTGATCAATACCGATATCTCCTTTGAATACAGATCCGGAAACCTCACTACCTCCACCGAAGAACAAGCCCTTTTTAAATTCACCGAGTGTGATAGTATAATTCGCTTTAAAAGCATTCTGATAGAAGCCCGTATCTGCGTCAAGTCCGGTAGGGATATCAATAGCAACCTTCACAGCCGGAAGCTTATTGACATAATCTATAATAGTAGAATAAGGTTTACGCAATAAGCCTTTGGCGCCACTGCCCAGCAGTGCATCAAGAAGCAATTCACATTTAGATAAGACAAACAAACTTTTTTGTGAATCGTACTTTTTTATAAGAATGTTTTTATTAGTAACTGACAGATTTGTGAGAATATTAAAGTTAGCTCTGCAATCATCAGAAAAATCATCAGGCTTACCAATGTAAATCACAACAACCCGCAACCCTCTGTTTGCGAGGTGACGCGCAACTGCGAAGCCGTCCCCGCCGTTATTACCCCTGCCGCATAATATTCCAACCTTGGTAATTCTTTTTTGAGATAAAATTTTTTCACTGAGAATTGAGACAATAGAAAGAGCAGCATTCTCCATCAGTATAATGCCGGGTATGCCGATATCATTGATGGCATATGAATCTATTGTTCTTACCTGATCAGTACTAAATAGAGGAATCATAACCCGCTCGGACTATGACGGAAATATTTCCGTCATTAAAAGATTATAAGTAAGATGTTATTAATTCAATTACAGAACCGGGAAGTATACCCATAATTATAACCAATAAAACAGAAATGATAACTGCAAGTAATCCCGGGCTGCTTTCCTGAAGTGAAAGCTCTGAGTTTGCTTCTCTGAAATACATCAGAACAACTATTCTTAAATAGAAGTAAACACTTATTACACTGGATACAACACCGACTATTGCAAGCCATGTCATTTCAGCTTTAACAGCGGCAATAAAAACATAATACTTGCCGAAGAATCCTGCAAACGGCGGTATTCCTGCAAGTGAAAACATAAATATAGAAAGGAGTGCCGCCAGCATCGGTTTTTTTGAAGCCAGCCCGCTGTAAGAGTTAATGTTAAGATTTGTCTCGTTTTCACCTTCAATCAGCGAAACAATTCCAAAGGCTCCCAGATTCATAAAAGTATAAGCTGCAAGATAGAAAATGATTCCAGCTATACCCTCAGCAGTCCCTGCCGCAAGACCAATTGTCATATAGCCGGCGTGAGAAATGGATGAGTAGGCAAGCATTCGCTTAATATCATCCTGTGCAATAGCCACAATGCTTCCGAACAGCATGGACAAGACAGCAATAACAGCAAGATATGGCGCAAAAACATTATCAGCGAGGTTGGAATAAATCGCAACGAAGGTAGCAATTATTGCGCTGAATGCGGCAGCCTTACCTCCTGTAGAAAATAATGCAGCAACGGTTGTTGAAGAACCCTGATAAACATCGGGGACCCACATATGAAATGGAAATGCTGCGATCTTAAATGAAAACCCAACCAGAAATAACAGCATACCTGCAACAAAAAGCACATCACCGGTTAATTCACCGAAACGTGATGTTAAAACTTCGAGTGAAGTTGTATGAACACTTCCGTATATAAGCGCTATTCCGTAAACAATAAATCCGGTGGCAAAAGCACCCAGCATAAAATATTTTAATGAGGCTTCGTTTGCTGTAAGTCTTTTTCTGTTTATACCTGCCAGCACATAAAATGCAATCGACATGACTTCCAATCCAAGAAATATCGTAAAGAGATCCTTTGCTGCTGCCATCAGCATCATTCCGAGTACGGAGGATTGCAGCAGAATATAGAACTCACCGTAATTGGTGCCGTACTTCCTTATATAATCTACAGAAAGAAGTGTAACGAGCGCAGCTCCAAAATTGAATATGAAGTGAAAAATATTTGCATTACCTCCGGTAACAAGCATATTCTGAAGCACGACTGATACAGAGCTTACAGTCCACAATGAATAAAAAGCAACGGACATGAACAGCAGCACCGAAAACCAAGGAAGTATAGTTTTACTCTTGCCGGAATACATCTCGATGGTTACTGAGATTAATATACCCGCCCCGAGTATAATAAACGGGAGTACGTTATAAAATTCCTGGATGTTATTGAACATATTTATTCGATAAATAAAATGTCTTCTGTTATTTTTTCTATTCTTACTTTATGTGCATCTTCAAGATAAAGTGCAATCTTTTCATGAGTTTCAGGGTTAAAAATATCTTTTCCTTCTTCAACTAATATCATTTTAATGTTTTCAAATTCAGAAACTGTGTTCATAAGATCTTTGTATTTGAGAAAATATATCTCCATAAAATTATTTTTACAGGATATTTCCACTTCTTTAGAATCATTACTGAAATCGGTAATAATATTATCATCAATAACTATTTTAAGAATGTGTGCATGAAACGGAAGCAGCAGCCTGTTGCCGTAGTGCAGCCCGTTTATTTTATTTTCAACGGCATCATTTATCGAATTCATATATCAAACTTCTCCATAAAAGAAAATCAGCCAGACCAATACAAATATCGGCAAAAGAACAGGGATCGCATATTTGAAAAGGAAACCAAAAAAAGTAGGCATTTTAATTCCTGCTCTTTCAGAAATGGATTTAACCATAAAGTTTGGTCCATTGCCAATATAAGTCATAGCGCCAAAGAACACAGCAGCAACAGATATTGCTGTAAGATAGACCGGATGTTCAAGTTCAAACTTAAGAACTTCCAGCTTATTATTTATATCAAGATCAAACTTACCCATTTCAGCGCTGAGGAAATTAAGGTAAGTTGGTGCATTATCAAGAAACGCAGAAAGGGCACCGGTTACCCAGTAAAATACACTGGGTGTTAACTCTTTACCATTCATCTTTGCCTCGTATGCAATCAGTTGAAGAGCTGGTATCATCGTTGCAAAAATTCCTACAAAAAGAAACGCAACTTCCTTAATTGGTTCAAAATCAAATTCATTCGATTTAAGAATTTGCTTATCTGCAGTGCGGTATGCGATTATTACCATTGAAAACATTATTATTTCGCGTAGACCAAACGGAAGCGGATGAAAATCCGGTACCCAGCTCATTATGTTGGGGTCCACAAAAACAGAAACAACTATTATCAGCAGGTAAATAACATTCCTTATGCCTTTAAATTCGATGGTGTTGCTGTAAGTTCTCTGAACATCTTCAGCTATAGTGTTCCTGCTGTCAATTATATAAAATATCAAAACAATCAAGAGTATAACCGGCAGCCATATATACCACACATGCTCAACTACCCAGAAAAACTCTACTCCTCTTAAAAAACCGAGAAACAGGGGCGGATCACCAATCGGAGTCAGAGCGCCGCCGATATTACTTATTATAAAAATAAAGAAAACAATATGATAAGGTTTTATTCTGTCTTTATTCAGTTTGATAAATGGTCTTATCAGCAGCATTGAGGCGCCGGTAGTTCCTATAATGTTTGCAATTACTCCTCCAAATAATAAGAGAATTACATTTAACATCGGGGTTGCTTTACGATCAACCTTTATAAGAATACCGCCGGATGCAGCAAACAAAGAACTCAACAATGCAATAAATGAAAGATACTCTGCAAGTGTATGAAATAAACTTCCTGTATCATTTATTACAAATAAATAATACAGAACCGTTATCATACCCAAAAAAATTGCAATCTTCGGGTAGTGATGTTCCCAGAAATGCCTGAACAGAAGCGGACCGGTTGCAATCATTATCAGCAGCACAATGAATGGAAGCATCATTAAAGGATCCGGGAGAGTTAATGAGCTTTCAATACCGCTGACTGCTGAAATGCTTTCAGTGTACGATGTTGTTTCTGCAATTGAATCAGTATTTACAAAGAACGTGCAGATTATAATGCGGCATAAAGTCAAGAAAAACCTACTTAGCATATATGCCTTATTTGAACTCAGCTTTCTGAATTGTGTGAATGTATTCGATAACTTTCTGCGTTGATTTTTCGGACACTTTAAGGAAAGTGCCGGGATAAATTCCTATCCATACAATAAACACAAAAATCGGCAGCAGGACTATGTGCTCTCTGCTGTCCATATCTTTTAAACCATTCATCTTCGGATTTGTAACTTCGCCAAATACAACTCTCTGATACATCCACAGAAGATATACTGCAGCAAAGATTACACCTGTTGCTGCAAAAACTGTGTACCACCAGCTATCAAGTACGGCTGATTTGAATGATCCTGTCAGAATCAAAAACTCTCCGATAAATCCATTTAAACCGGGCAATCCGATGGAGGATAAACTTGCAATCATCAATGCCACACAATAAACAGGTACGATCTTAGCAAGCCCGCCATATTCGGCGATTTCGCGTGTATGGGTTCTTTCATAAATAATTCCAACTAACAGGAATAATGCGCCTGTTGATAAGCCATGATTTACCATCTGAATAATTGCACCCTGTATAGATTCTTCATTCATTGCAAAAATTCCGAGCACTACAAAACCAAGGTGCGACACGGATGAATAAGCAACCAGCTTCTTCATATCTGTCTGAACCATTGCTACCAGAGCGCCGTAAATTATTCCTATTATTGCAAGCACAGATATTGCCGGTGCAAAATCAATTGATGCCTGCGGAAATAACGGCAGACAAAATCTTATTAAGCCATACGTTCCCATTTTAAGGAGAACACCAGCCAGAATAACGCTTCCTGCTGTCGGAGCCTCAACGTGTGCATCCGGCAGCCAGGTATGGAACGGGAATAAAGGTACCTTTATTGCAAAACTAAAAGCGAATGCTGCAAACATCCAGGCTTGAATCGTACCAGGCACATCAGGACCTATGCTGTATAACTCCACCAAGTCAGTTGAAAAATAACCTAATGGTGTTGAGGCATACACAGCAAGCCAGATAATTGCAACAAGCATCAGTAAGCTGCCGAACATCGTATAAATAAAGAACTTTATTGATGCATAAATTCGCTGCATTCCTCCCCATATACCAATTATAAAATACATCGGGATAAGCATGGCTTCCCAGAATATATAGAACAGGAACAAGTCCAGCGAAACGAATACTCCAAGCATTCCAACTTCGAGCATCAGCATGAAGAAAGTAAACTCTTTAACTTTTGATTCAATGCTCTTCCAGCTTGAAAGCAGCGTTAGTGGTGTGATGAAAGTGGTTAGCAATACCAGAAGCAGAGACATTCCATCAATGCCTACATAATAGCTTATGTTGAGATTCTCAATCCATGAAATTCTCTGGGTTAATTGGAATCCGCCATTATCCGGATCGAACCGGAAGTAAATTATCAGTGATAAAACGAATGCAGCTAACGAAATAACAAGACCGGAGTAGCGGATCAGGTTTTCTTTTTCCTTATTAATGAAAAGCAGCAGAACACCGCCCGCGAGCGGTATAAGAAGCAGATACGATATGAGGTAATTGTTTTCCATTTTATAAACTCAGTATGATCCAGAATAATGCAATAACAATACCCAGCATCATCACTATTGCATAAAGCTGAGCAACACCGGTTTGAATTTTTCTCATTTGCAGAGCTGCGGCTTCTACCAATCTTCCGGTGGCGTTCACCAGCCCATCAATTATCCTGTTATCTGAAATCTTCCAGAGCACTTTGTCCGATCCTTTAACAATCGGATTGACGATAGCTGCATCATAAATCTCATCAACAAAATATTTATTCCATAACAGGTTATAGAAACCTTTAAATCTCTTTGCGGTTTTTTCGGCAATATCAGGATGATTCAGATAAATGTGACGCGCCAACAGAATTGAAATAACAGCCCCGGCAACGGAGATCGACATCAGAAGTATTTCTTCAAAGTGCGAATGCATTCCAAAAAAGTTCAGCTTCTTGTCAGCATCTTTAAATATTGGCGCAAGCCAGTTGTGGAATTGATTTCCGTGATCACCGGAAAATACTTCCGGTATTCCGATAAAACCACCAATAGCTGATAAAACTGCAAGTATAATCAATGGTATCGTCATAACTTTTGGCGATTCATGCGGATGTTTATCATGCCCGGCTGAAGAGTCTCTTCGAAGAAATCTGGGATTACCTTCAAAAGTAAGAATAAATAAACGGAACATATAAAATGCAGTTAGGAGCGCTGTTAACGCACCGATAAGCCAAAACGCAAAATTTCCATGTATATAAGAATACCAAAGTATTTCATCTTTACTGAAGAATCCCGATAGCGGTGGAATACCCGAAATTGCAAAAGCTGCTATAAGAAATGTAATATAGGTCTGCGGCATGTATTTCTTCAAGCCGCCATAATTCTGAATGTCCTGTTCTTCATGCATAGCATGGATAACAGAACCGGCGCCTAAAAACAAAAGCGCTTTGAAAAACGCATGGGTCATAACGTGAAATATTCCTGCTGAAAAAGCGCCTACTCCAAGTGCAAGGAACATATATCCCAACTGACTTACTGTTGAGTAAGCCAAAACTTTTTTAATATCATTCTGAACAAAACCGATTGTTGCAGCAAATATTGCAGTCAACGCACCGATTATTGCAACAACAAGAAGTATGACCGGTGCCGATGCAAAAAGAACAGAACAGCGTGCAACCATATAAACACCCGCAGTAACCATTGTTGCTGCATGTATAAGCGCGGATACCGGTGTTGGACCTGCCATTGCATCCGGCAGCCAAACATAAAGTGGTATCTGAGCAGATTTGCCAACAGCGCCAATGAACAGGAACAGCGCTATTAAATCGAATGTACCTTCAGGGATATTAAAGATATTTGCTTTTAAGAACACTTCACTAAAGTTCAGGCTATCGAATGTCAGATAGATAAGGAACATACCCAGCAGGAAGCCGAAGTCGCCTATTCTGTTAACAACAAATGCTTTCTTTGCTGCATCTGAGGTAGTGCTTTTTTCAAATTTTCTGTCGTACCAAAAACCAATCAATAAATAAGAACATAACCCGACACCCTCCCATCCAAGGAAGAGAAGGAGAAAATTATCAGCAAGTATCAGGTTCATCATTGCAAATATGAACAGGTTCATATATGAAAAGAATCTCCAGAAACTTTTATCCCCGTGCATATATCCTATTGAATAAACATGAATTATGAATCCCACGCCTGTTACTATCAACGCCATAACAAGAGATAGTTGGTCTATCTGGTAACCAAAACTGACGTTTATCCCGGCAACATTAAGCCACGTAAATAAGTTAATGATCGTTTGACGCTGTTCTTCCGGAAGAGATAAAGTTTCAAATAAGGCAAGTAAAGAAATAATAAAGGATATGCCTATTACGCCGCTGCCGATGGTACCAATAACGGCTTCATTTTTAATCCTGCTGCCAAATAAACCATTAATCAGAAATCCGGTTAAAGGCAGGATAATCGTTAAATACATTAAGTCAATCATAAAAACCAGCCCCTATCCTTCTCCCCCCAAAGGGGAGAGTGATTGAAATAATGCTGTCTTCCATAATTAATAAATTTTTCTTATCAATCATTTAAATTCTTATTTAATTATTCTTCCCTTCTTACCTCCCCCTTATGGGACGATAGAGGGGCTACCATTTCAGAATATTTATTTCATCAATATTGATTGAAAGCTTGTTCCTGAAAATAGCTATAATTATTGCAAGTCCTACAGCAGCTTCTGCAGCCGCAACAGCCATTACGAAAAACACAAATAATTGCCCTATGGAATTTCCAAGGTAAGAGGAGTAAGCGACTAAAGTAAGATTTGCAGAATTAAGCATAAGTTCGATGCACATAAATACTACAATGGCATTGCGGCGAATTAAAACACCTGTAACACCAATAATGAACATGAATGCGCTTAATACGAGATAATACTCAATCGGTATCTGCATAGGTTATTCAAATTTTTTCTTAGCTAAAACAACCGCACCAATCGTAGCTGCAAGAAGCAGAATGCCGGCTGCCTGGAAAGGAACGATGTAATTTGTATAAAGTTCTCTGCCAATCTGTTCAATGGTTCCCGCCTGAACGCTTGCAGCAACATCAGGGCTCAGGTTATCCGGCGGCGTTCCGATAAATATAAGGTATGCGATTTGCAAAAAAACCATTACAGCAATTCCTACCGCAAATACTTTAATTACCGGATTAACTTTAAGAATTTTCCTTTCCTGTTCAGGCAGCAAAAGCATAAGCACAAAAAGGAATAAAACCATAATAGCCCCCGCATATACAATCACCTGCGCAACTGCAATAAATTGTGCATTAAGCAGAAGATATAATCCGGCGAGTGAAGCTAAATTAACAATAAGGAATAATGCCGATATGACAGGATTTCGCCTCGTAATTACAAGAACTGCAGATACAGAGGCTATGGCTCCAAAAAAAATGAATAGTGAGATTTCAAGTGTCATAAAATTATTCAGATTCTAACGGCAAAACCACCTGTTAAATTTAAATTCCAAAAAAAAGAATAAAATTTTCTGATAATTACTATTATTTGATCAACTTTATTAATCAAGGTGTATTCCGGTAAATCATTCTTGGGAATGGAATTGTTTCGCGAACATGTTCCAAACCGCAAATCCAACCGACTGTTCTTTCCAAACCAAGCCCGAATCCGGCATGCGGAACAGAGCCGTATCTTCTTAAATCCAGGTACCATTCAAAAGCTTCCTGAGGAAGAGCATGCTCTTTTATCCTCTGCAACAGGGTTTCATAATCATCTTCACGCTGGCTTCCGCCAATAATTTCGCCGTAACCTTCAGGCGCTAAAACATCCAGAGCCAGAGCGAGTTTTGGATTATCGGGATCGCGTTTCATATAAAATGCTTTAACCTCTGCAGGATACCTGTGCACCATAACCGGGCGGTCAAACTGGTTAGAAATAATAGTTTCATCGCCACCGCCGAAGTCATTACCCCATTGGAACTCTGACCCGTTTTTCTTTAATATCTCAACTGCTTCATCGTATGTAATTCTCGGGAGAGGTCGTTTAACATTCTGCAGTTTTGAAGTATCGCGCTCAAGAACTTTAAGCTCCTCGGCTCTGTCTTTAAGTACAGTCTGAACTATATATTCAAGGAATTCTTCGGCAAGGTCCATATCATCATTAAGGTCGGCAAAAGCAACTTCAGGTTCAACCATCCAGAATTCGGTTAAATGTCTTCTGGTTTTTGATTTTTCTGCCCTGAAGGTCGGACCAAAAGTATAAACTTTTCCAAGCGCTAATGCACCTGCTTCAGCATACAACTGCCCTGATTGCGTAAGATACGCTTTGCCAAGATCAAAATATTCTGTTTCGAATAGAGTTGAAGTTCCTTCGCATGCTGCGGGAGTAAGGATTGGCGGGTCCATTAAGGTAAAACCGCGATCATCAAAAAAATCTCTTATAGCTTTAACAATCCGATGTCTTACCCGCATTACGGCAACCTGACGTGTGGAGCGAAGCCATAGGTGACGATGGTCCATCAAAAATTCAACGCCATGTTCTTTGGGAGTTATTGGATAATCATGAGATTCGTGGATTAACTTCAGCCCGGTTGCATCTAGTTCATAACCTCCGGGCGCTCTGGGTTCAGCTTTAACTTCACCTGTTACCTCGATAGCCGATTCCTGTCCGAGCTTATCTGCCAGTTCAAAAACATCTTCACTAACATTACCTTTAAAGTAAATACATTGAAGCAGTCCGCTGCCATCTCTTAAAATAACAAATCTTATTTTTCCGCCTGATCTTTTGTTGAAAAGCCACCCCTTAAGCGTTACTTCTTCGCCAACGTGAGCCGATAAATCTTTAATTAAAATTTTCTGCATTAAACCGATTTTTAAAAATTTTTACCGTCAAATATAAATATGGATGTATATAAATGCAAAGAGAGATTAAGAAGTTAGCGTTTTAAAATGATGAACAGAAAAATAAGAGACAATAATCAGACATATAGTTGAATAGTATTATTCAAAAAGAATATACCTCTTCGGTGCACAGCCCGGATAGAACGATCAACCTGATCAGATATGCTTGTTAGTCTTGTACCGGTAACTGCCCGAAGCACATAGATGAACTTAAAGAAATTTATTTGGTTACTTCGCGCCGGCTAATTTATTATATAACCAGGCAAAAACGGCACCAAGAATAAATCCACTTACGAAACCCCATACCATACCGATCACACCACCGAACCAGGTGAAAGTGTAACCAATGTATATGCTTTCTAATTTGGAAATTAATTCGCCGGGAGTTCCGTAAAAGAGCAGCCACCATGTTGCCAATAAGATAACAAGTCCCCACACTATACCACAGGAAAGACCAAACGCTTTAACGCTTAATTTCATAGCAATCTCCTAAGTGATTGTTTGATGACAATGGAAAATAAATAAAGTTAGTCTTACAGTCCAATAAAATAATTTAAATAAGTTCGAATTTTGGCTGGTTGGGGGATGCTGCCTGCCCCCTTGGGGGATACTGGAAGCTGGATACCGGATACTGGATGCTGGATTCTGGATACCGGATACTGGAGACAAGATGATAAAAGCTATATACGGAATTTATAAAGGCGTAAATAATTATCTCGGTTTAGATTGTTAAAGAGGCATAATTGTAAAAATGAGATGGCTAATCCGTAATATTTATGATTTTTCCTATAATTTAGTATGCAGGGAAGATACTTTGTGCAGATACATGTACGAAACCATACAAACAAAATCAGCCGGGCAAAGCTGCTTACCCGGCTGATAAAGTAGAGGCGCTATATGAATGAAAATTTTATTTCAGGAGCATCATCTTTTTCACTGCTGCCAATAAAAAATCATTCACAAAAAAGATTTCATTTGTGTGTTTTTTTATCACCTGCCCGGACCGTTTTACAGCGCCCCCGGGTTTTGATGCGCTTATTATCCACTGGGGTTGTTTGAGTAAGTAACCGGATTCCCGTCTTCAATTAACGTCAGACCTGAATTATTTTTGCTTGCGCAGGGAGATTCTCAGTTTGTTAATCTTGTATTCAGACCAAATAAGAACCCCGCAGGGGTTCAATAAACAAATCGGGTATAAAGCTAAAATGATAAAATGAAATAGATTTAATATTCAACCCCATACCTTCGGTAGATAAACCTACGGGGTTGTTAGCTTCGTTCGGGTTCTTTTTTGCAACAAATCCTGCAAACGGGATCTCGCTATGCGATGATATGAGGCTGACCAAAATGTAGCACAGATTACTAATCTGTGCTACGATGAATTTGAATTTAATCTGAAATCAGACATATAAATTCAGAGTTGTTTGCAAAATTTACTTTTTGGTCAGCCTCAACTTTATTCTCGAAAAAATCAATCTATACAAAAACATTTTTTATTAGTGCAGAGGTTAATGAACTCATCCTCAAAACAAGTCCGCCTTTTATCGAGAAGATTGACAGAAATCCTTACTGAATTTTCAGTTAAACATTTATTTACTATCTTTCAAATAAAAATTTCCGGATTAAAATGAAAAAACCACTTATTACATTACCTGCACATTTTGATGGCAAATCAATAATTCTGGATATTCCATTTGAATTGCAGCCTACAGATAAATTACTTGTTACTATCCTTAAATCTGAATCTGAGTCAGATGAAAGAAAAGATTGGATTGATTCATCATTATCTCAATTAAACAAAGCTTACTCTGAAAATGAACCTGAATACTTTCTTTCAATGATTAAAGAACCTAACCCGGAATATAAAAAATGAAAGAAGGGGATGTTGTTCTTGCTGCTCTACCTCAATTGGTTGGTAAAACAAAATTAAGACCGGTATTGCTACTCCGGCAGCTTCTTCCACCCTACAATGATTTTCTGGTTTGTGGTATAAGCACTCAAGCTCACCAATTAATTAAAAAACTTCGACGAACTGATTTCAGAAAAAGATACTGATTTTAAGGACAGCGGTATAATTAAGGAATCTGTTATTCGATTAAGCTTTCTGGCAGTTGCGCCAAGCAAGTTGGTTGCAGGAAAGATTGGCAGGATATCGGAAACTCGTCATAAGACATTGCTGAAGAGATTGAGCGATTATCTTGTTAAGAATATTTAACTAATTTCAAGTCATTCCAAGGCTGTCAGGAACCATTTCCTGACAGAAGTTAAGACTACCAATGCAAAGTCACGAAAATGGTTCCCCAAAGGGGCAGGCGTGACTCCCAAATGAAACTCAATACATATAAAAACATTTTTTATTATTACAGGGGGTTAACAAACTCATCCCTACAAATGTGTTCTATGGACTATTGAATTTTATATGAAAGTTCCGTAGGAACTTAATATTTGTAGTAAAGAATACCCAGCAAACGTATAAGAACCCAGTAGGGGTTCAATAATTAGATGATACATTAATGGGATTTGTTGGTTAGGGAGCACATCCCAATCCGGAAGTTAGGTGCCTGGTTTAATTAAACCGTGCTGCTCCTTTAATAAGTCTCGCCTTGATCAAACCATAAAAAGAATACTTACCGGAGTATTTCCACCCAAGATGAACCCCGCAGCGGCTGCACAGTGCAAAACACCATGCATGTTCTTTAAACCATGTAAAATCAGCAGTTGGTATCCCCTGCTCGCAACAGCCGTCTGCAGTTTTAAAAGTGATTATATTAAAGATATACCCGTCCGGGTTGGTGAACTGAAACTCACTTTGATTCTCATAAAAAAACCTTTCTTTATCTTCAGTAATTTTGTTATTACACATCAGACACAGCCAGTCATCCGGCTTAAGTTCCGGTTTCACCTCAACATCCTGCAGCGATTCTGAACTTGTTTCTTTAAGCTGATTATAAGTTTTTTTCAAATTCATTTCTCTCAGTTTGGAATTTCTTTACAGACAAAAAATATTAAAAAACTTATTAAGATTCCCTTGAATTTTCAGGTGATGCGGTTGCGAAGAAGATTTCATTCAGATTCAGTGTCTGTTAAAGATATTTGACGGTTTAGCCTTAATAAGTTGAATTATGTGTAAAACAAATCAGAAATTTTATAATAATTCCCTTTTCATTATCATTGCAACTAAGCAAGCATTTTTATATGTTTGACACCGTAAGATGACGAAAAAAGTATTCATATTAACTTTTATGTTTGTATTCCTGGTTTCCACAACCGGAATGCCGCTTATCATCCATTATTGCAAAATGATGGAAACAGCATCTTTACAAGCCTGTGAAATGCACTCAAAGGAAACTAAAAAATCATCCTGCTGCGAAGAAGAAGATATTCAGAACTTATACTATTCAAAAATGATTGATGAGTGCTGCAGTGATGTTGTTGTTGATCATTCAGTTAAAGAAACTTTTATTTCTTCTAAAAGCGAATCCAATTTACCCTTAAATCTTTATACCTTTATACACATTGATATTTATTTAACTTCAAATCATCAAATATATTTTAAAGTTGATACTTCTCCCCCGCTTCTCCTAAGCAATAAAATCTATCTTATTAACTCCGTATTTCTTATTTAATACCCCACTTGCCTAAGGTGTAAAGTAAGGAAAATCCTTATACTCTCTACCTTTATACCTCTATACCCGTTTGCAAAATTTTAACTCTGATCGAAAAATTTCGTTCGTTGTTTAAAATAAATAATCAGTTACTTAACAATAAATAGAAAGGAAAAAATCATGAAAACATTAATGTTCATATTAGCATTTGCATTTATTCAGTTAACCGGCTTTGCTCAGTCAGAAAAAACAATGAAGACAGAAAAAGTCGAGTTCAAAGTTTATGGTAACTGCGGAATGTGCAAAAGCAGGATAGAAAAAGCTCTTAAAGTTGATGGTGTTGAATCAGCAAAGTGGGATGCTAAAAATGATATGGTAAAGGTTGTCTTTCATCCCGATAAAATAAAAGAAGACAAGCTCCATCAATTAGTTTCTGCAGTTGGACACGATACTGAGAAAGTTCTTGCTAAGGATGAAACTTATGACAAGCTGCATGGCTGCTGTAAGTATGAAAGAGCAGAGACGAAAGACAAAGACAAAGAAAATCATAAACACTAAATAATGATTGGATGAATGGTTGAATGCCTGCCTCCGGTAAGGCAGGGCTGAATGTATAATAGTATTCATTCCATTCATCCATTCAATCATTCAATCATTCAAACGATTAGTAATGCAGGCTATAGTTTATGTTAAACTCAATCATAAAATACTTTCTTGAGAACAAGCTCGTTGTGGTGCTTCTGTTATTACTGTTTGTCGGTTGGGGTATTGCAACTGCACCATTCAACTGGAATATAGATTTTCTGCCACGTGATCCTGTTCCCGTTGATGCAATTCCTGACTTAGGTGAAAACCAGCAGATAGTTTTTACTGAATGGATGGGCAGAAGTCCGCAGGATGTTGAAGACCAGATTACTTACCCGCTTACTACTTCTCTTCTCGGGTTGCCCGGTGTAAAAAGTATCCGCAGCACTTCTATGTTCGGGTTCTCAAGTATTTATATCATCTTCGATGAAAGTGTTGAATACTACTGGAGCAGAACCCGTGTTCTTGAAAAACTTAATTCCCTTTCTCCGGATTTGCTTCCACCTGGTGTGTCACCGCAATTAGGACCTGATGCAACCGCACTCGGACAAATTTTCTGGTATACTCTCGAAGGTCGCGATGAAAATGGTAATCCTGCAGGTGGATGGGATCCTCACGAGCTAAGAACCATCCAGGATTTTTATGTCCGCTATGCATTAACTGCTGCCGAAGGTGTTTCTGAAGTTGCTTCTATAGGCGGATTCATTAAAGAATACCAGGTTGATCTCGATCCGGTTGCAATGAAAGCTCATAACGTAAGTATGATGCAGGTAATGGAAGCAGTTCGACAAAGTAATCTTGATGTCGGTGCAAATACAGTTGAATTAAATCTTGTTGAATATTATGTGCGTGGATTGGGTTATGTCAAATCACTGAATGATATTGAACAGGCAGTTGTTAAAGTTACTGATAATATTCCGATTCGAATCCGTGATATTGCAAGAGTGAATATTGGTCCTGCACCACGCGGTCACAGCGGATTTCTTGACAAGGGCGGTGTTGAAGCTGTCGGCGGAGTAGTTGTTGCCCGTTATGGTGATAATCCTCTCAAAGTCATCCAGGAAGTAAAGGAAAAGATTAAAGAAATTTCTCCGGGACTTCCTTCAAAAAAATTATCTGACGGAACTGTATCAAAAGTTACAATAGTTCCTTTCTACGACCGCACACAATTAATCTATGAAACTCTCGGCACTTTATATGAAGCAATCAGCTTACAGATTCTTATTACAATTATTGTAATCATTGTAATGGTAATGCATATGCGTGCATCGCTGATGATATCTGCTCTACTTCCGCTTGCAGTACTAATGACATTCATCATGATGAAGTATTTTAATGTGGATGCAAACATAGTAGCTCTTTCCGGTATTGCAATTGCAATCGGAACTATGGTTGACCTTGGAATCATTCTTAATGAAAATATTCTACGCCATAAGGAAGAAGCGCCTGAAGGTCAGTCATTGCTCACTACTGTTTACAATGCTTCAACAGAAGTTGCAACTGCAATACTTACGGCAGTATCAACAACAATTGTAAGCTTTTTGCCAGTATTCACTTTACAGGAAGCGGAAGGAAAACTTTTTGGTCCGCTGGCTTATACAAAAACATTTGCATTAGTTGCGGCACTGCTTATCACGCTTTTAATGATGCCTGCGTTTTCTCATTGGCTGTTTTCTCTTAAAGCAAATAAAAAGAATTACAGTTTATACTTAAACATTTTATTAATTGTCTTTGGATTTGCTGCTTTATGGTGGATTGTCTGGGGTGGTATTGTTCTCATCCTGCTTGGAATAAATAAGCTGATTAATCATTACTACAAAAATGATGAAGCACCCGGAACGCCGCTTAAAATTCAGGATGAACGGCTTCTGTCATTTCTTAAATCAACAGCAAAACATAATGACACTATAACCATTTTAATTATAACTGCTGCGGTTTCCTGGCTCCTTGCCGGTGAATGGCTTCCACTCGGAGTTGAGAACAGTCTAATACTGAACTTCCTGTTTATAATTTTTATTATCGCACTTGTGCTAGGCGTATTCAAGGTATTTATAAAATTTTATCCGCAGATACTTCACTGGTGTATAGATAACAAAAAATTGTTCCTTACAATACCCGTTTTCATAATTCTCATTGGATTGAATATCTGGCTGGGCTTCGATAAAATTTTCGGATTTGTTCCGAAAAGCTTTGATGCTATTGGTTTAAACATCCGAACTGCCTCAATGTGGAGCGGACTTGCACATACTTTCCCCGGAATGGGAAAAGAGTTTATGCCCTCACTTGATGAAGGATCTTTTCTTCTGATGCCAACTTCAATGCCGCATTCAGGTGTTGAAGCAAATTTACGATATGTGCAACAGCTCGATATGCGGGTGCAGGCAATTCCGGAAGTTCATACCGTTGTTGGAAAAGCAGGAAGAGTCGAAAGCGCTCTAGATCCCGCTCCTGTTTCTATGTTTGAAAATATTATCCTTTACAAGACCGAATATATAACTGATGAGAATGGTTATCCCGTTCGTTTTAAAACTGACAGCAACGGAAATTTTGTAAGAGATGAAAAAGGAAATATTATTCCCGATGGAAGAGGAAAATATTTCAGGCAGTGGCGTGACCATATAAGAAGCCCGCAGGATATTTGGGATGAAATAGTTAAAGCAACCAACAATATTCCCGGCGTTACTTCTGCACCAAAGTTGCAGCCGATTGAAACACGTTTGGTAATGCTTCAAACAGGAATGCGTGCACCAATGGGTATAAAAGTGTTCGGACCCGATCAGAAAACAATTGAAGAATTCAGCTTAAAGTTAGAGCAGTTGTTGAAGGAAGTTCCTTCTGTTAAAGGTGAAGCAGTTTTTGCAGACCGAAGTCTTGGCAAGCCATATCTTGAAATTGATCTTGACCGGAATGCAATGGCTCGTTACGGATTGAACATCGGTGAAGTTCAAATGTATATTGAAACTGCAATCGGCGGAATGCCTCTTACAACCACAGTTGAAGGACGTGAGCGTTTTAACATACGTGCACGTTATGCACGTGAATGGCGTGATGATCCTGAAATGATGAAACGCATTCTTATTCCAACTCCAACAGGACAGCAGATTCCTCTCGGTGAAATTGCAGAAATTAATTTCAGACAGGGACCTGCAATGATACGCGGTGAGAATACTTTTCTGGTCGGATATGTCCTTCTTGATAAAAGAGAAGGTTTTGCCGAAGTGTCAGTTGTCGAAGATGCTCAACGTTTTCTTGAAGAAAAAATTTCATCCGGTGAATTAGTCGTACCCGCAGGGGTGAGCTATAAATTTTCCGGCAGTTATGAAAACCAGTTAAGGGCAGAGACAAGATTATCGCTCATCATACCTATTGTTCTTGCTGTGATCTTTCTTATTCTATACTTCCAGTTCCGTTCTGTAAGCACGTCATTTATGATTTTTACGGCGATAGCACTTGCATTTGCCGGCGGATTCATGATGCTGTGGCTGTATGGACAAAACTGGTTTATGGATTTTTCGATCTTCGGAACGAATATGCGTGAATTATTCCAGATGAGAACTTTCAATCTTAGCGTTGCAGTATGGGTTGGATTTATTGCATTATTCGGTATCGCAACCGATGACGGAGTAGTAATTGCAACTTATCTGAAGCAAAGTTTTAAAAAACATCAGCCTGAAAATTTAGATGAAGTGCGCAAAGCAGTTTTGGAAGCGGGAATAAAAAGAGTACGTCCCTGTCTGATGACGACAGCAACAACTCTGCTTGCATTGCTTCCTGTGTTAACTTCAAGCGGCAGAGGTTCAGATATAATGATACCGATGGCTATCCCGGCATTCGGCGGAATGACAATAGCATTAATTACTCTGTTTATTGTTCCGGTCCTGTATAGCTGGAGAGAAGAATATTTAATAAAGAAGAGTCAGCAATGAAAAGAAAATTTATGCCCACAAGGAAACAACCTTTGAATGATTGTATGATTGTCCAAAGGACTCCTTTTGGAGAATGGCTGAATGATAAAATCCATTCAGTCATTCATCCATTCATCCATTCTTTTGTTTTCATTTTACTGCTAGTTACATCTGCCTCTATTGCACAAACATTAGATGATTATCTGAGAATCGCTGCCGAAAACAACCCCGGATTAAAATCAAAATTCTATTCCTATCAGGCATCACTTGAAAAAGTGCCGCAGGTTGGTGCGTTGCCTGATCCACAGCTTTCATTCGGAATTTTTATTGAACCGATGGAACGATATATGGGCAACCAGATAATGGATATTTCAATTATGCAGATGTTCCCCTGGTTTGGAACTCTAAGCGCTGCCGAAGATGAAGCAAATGCAATGGCTAAAGCAAAGTATGAAGAATTTAATGATGCTAAAACTATGTTGTTCTACGAAGTGAAAGCAACTTACTATTCACTTTATCTACTTCAGAAAGAAATTTTCATTACTGAAGAGAATATTGAAATCCTTAAGACACTTGAAGAAATTGCTATAAGCCGATTAAAAAGCGGAGAGACAGGCGGAACACCCGGTTCTCAAGGCGGCAGAATGCAGCAGGATAAATCATCAGGCTCATCCGGCACTTCAGGTATGGGCGGAATGAATATGCAGGATCAAACTTATACAAAATCCACTACACGAACACAGGAAATGAACAGTATGAATCAGATGAGCAGCGGCAGCAGTATGGTGGATGTGCTTCGTGTTCAGATTGAAATAAATGAATTGAAAAATAAGCTCGCTCTCCTTTACGATTCAATGCAGCCGCTGCTTACTCAGTTCAATAAATTGTTAAACAGACAATCAAATGAATTTGTAAATATACCGGATACTGTTTCGCAATCACCGATTCCTGCCTCTATTACAGATATTCCTGACAGTATTAAAATAAATAATCCTATGCTGCGTATGCTTCAGAAAGAAGAAGAAGCTTTGCTTGCTCAACGTGAAATGAATAAACGAATGGGTTTCCCGATGATAGGACTTGGTGTGCAATATTCAATATTTAAATCAAGACCTCCATATACTGATTCTCATGGGGTTCTTCAGAGTATGGAAGCAAAAAACATGATTATGCCTATGGTATCTGTTACACTTCCAATATGGAGAAGCAAATATGATGCAGCAGTGAAAGAGGCTGAACATCTGCATCATTCAACCGGTCTGAGAAAAGAAGAAACCAGTAATCAATTAATGGTTAGTTATGAAGACGCTCTTAAAGATTTTAAAGATGCCGAAAGAAGAACAGAGCTTTATCTTCAGCAGACAATACTTGCACAACAGGCACTGAATATTCTTACTGTTCAATACACGACTGCCGGAAGCGACTTTGAAGAAGTGTTAAGAATGCAGCAGCAATTGCTTGATTATCGTCTTCGCGGACTTGATGCTGTTGTTGATCAGAATATTTCTGTTGCAATGCTGGAAAGGCTGATGGGAAGATGAAAATATTTTAATGGAACACGGATTAAACGGATCGAACGGATTTTCACTGATTATTTTTTTATTCGTTTAATCAGTCCGATCCGTGTTCTATAACTAAATAAATAATAAGAGAAAATATTATGCAAAGAATAATCAATAATCGCATCCTCCAGTTTACACTGGTGCTCGCTGCAGGACTTTTACTCGGCTGGCTGCTGTTTGGAGGCAACGGAACTGATACTCATCAGCATACAGATGAAGTAACAAAAGAAACAGTATATACCTGCTCGATGCATCCGCAAATCAGGCAGAACGAACCTGGCAAGTGTCCTATCTGCGGAATGGATTTAATTCCTGTTGTTTCAGGAAATGATGCTGGCTCAGATAGTCCATTTGTTTATACAATGTCGCCCGAAGCAGTTGCATTAGCAAATATTCAGACTGCAAAAGTCGGGTACTCTACACCCGAATATGAAGTTTATCTAACGGGTAAAATTTCAGCCAATGAAAAGAAGCTCGCATCTATTACTGCAAATTATTCCGGCAGAATTGAAAAGCTGTTTGTTGATTTCACAGGACAAACTGTAAATAAGGGAGAGAAAATGGCAACAATTTATTCTCCTGAACTTGTAACTGCTCAAAGAGAATTAATTGAAGCTGCAAAAAATAAGCAGGTTAATCATTCGCTTTATAATGCAGTTAGAGAAAAGCTGCGTTTGTGGAAGATTACTGAAAAGCAGATTGATGCTATCGAAACAAGCGGCGAAGTAATGACAGAACTAGATGTTTATGCTGACATTTCAGGAATCGTAGTTACACGTAATGTTTCGAGAGGCGATTACGTTAACAGAGGCAGCGTTCTCTTCGAAATTGCTGATCTTAGTTCTGTATGGGTAATGCTTGATGCTTACGAGCAGGATCTTTCTTTAATCAAAACAGGAAGTAAAGTGAATTTCACCGTTGCATCTCTTCCGGGAAGAGAATTTTCTTCTACTGTAACTTTTGTTGACCCGCTGATCAATCCGCAAACACGAACTGCATCTGTAAGAGCAGAAGCCAATAATCCGGGCTTACAGCTTAAACCGGAGATGTTTATTAAAGGAAAGATCAAAGCAAAATTTTCTTCACAGACAGAGGTTAAAGGAAAATCATTGTTGATTCCTAAAACATCTGTTTTGTGGACAGGCACACGCTCGGTAGTTTATGTGAAAGTTCCTGGAAGTGAATTCCCTGCTTTTGAAATGCGCGATGTAGTTCTTGGTCCCCGCGCAGGAGATTTTTACATTGTTGAAAAAGGGTTGATTGAAGGTGAAGAAATTGTAAACAATGGAGTCTTTTCTGTTGATGCAGCGGCACAGCTTAGCGGGAATTACAGTATGATGAATCGCCCGGTCAGCAAACGTGTTTCTGTACCTGATAAATTCAAATCGCAATTAACTGATTTAACCAAACGTTATTTTGATTTAAAGAATGCTTTGGTGAAAAGTGATTTCAACGCTTCAAAAATTAATGCCGGAAAGGTTTCTCAATCATTAAAAGCTGTGGATATGAATTTATTGGATGATAAAGCTCATCATCAATGGATGGAAAAAGAAAATCAATTAAGAAAATCAATTGAAGCAATCGCAAATGCCAAAGAAATTGAAGAGCAGCGTAAACATTTTGAAACCTTATCCGATGCATTGATTGAATTGGTGGAACTTTTTGGTTTAACGATTGATATGGTTTATGTGCAATTCTGCCCGATGGCTTTTGATGATAAAGGTGCATACTGGCTGAGTGAAGAGGAGGCGATACTTAATCCATATTTTGGGGATGAAATGCTTCAGTGCGGTGAGGTTACAAAAAAGATTAGTTCGGTTGATAGTTACAAAGAAGTAAGCGATAAACCGCAGCAGCCGATGGAGCATCAGCATTGAGATTTGTAAAAACATTTGTTTGTCAATTAAATCAAAGGTGAGAATTATGAAATTAATAATTGCATATCTGAGGCAAAGAAAAACAGAAGAAGTATATACGGCTTTAAGAAAAGAAGGCTGCTGCTGCATGACTTTCATCGATTGTGAAGGAACAGGCAATTATTCAGATCATTCCAGGGAACATATAAGTAAAAAATATTCTTTCGCTGATGCATACAGAGTAATAAAGCTAGAAATTTTAGTAAAAGATAAAAACGTTAATCACATTATCTCTTTAATTCGTCAAAGTGCAAGGACAGGTCACCCGGGTGATGGGATGATTCTGACAGCCCCTATAGAAGAAGCTTATAAAGTAAAGACTGACGCAAAAGGTATTTCGGTTATCTAAAGTGAAAAATTAACATTTATAATTTTAAAAAATAAAAGGAGAAAACTATGATGAAATTAAAAATAATAAAAACAATGTTAACATCTTTAGCAATATTATTATTCTCTTACAGTGCTGAGGCAAGCCTGGAAGTGCATCCGAATAATATAAAGGACACGGTTGATGCAGGCAGCAATACTTCCATTGTGCATATCACTAATGTTGGTCCTGCATCTAATCTGAATTATCAAATAGGTTCAGATGTAATATGGATGGCTTTTAGTTCTACCAGCGGTTCAATCAATTTAGGGGATACAGTTTCAATCATTATTACTTATGATTTACAGGCTCTTCAAAATGGTTTTAATTATGCCAATATTTTTGTTCAGGATCCGCACCACGGTGAAATCACAATACCGGTCGAAATTTATTTTCAAAGTATAACAGATTTAAACGAAGATTTCTTTTCAAACAACCCTGCTTCATATTCATTGAAACAAAATTATCCTAACCCGTTTAATCCGTCAACAAAAATATCTTTTTCAATTCCGGAAACTCAAAGAGTTACTCTAAAAATTTATAATCTTCTAGGAAATGAATTGCTTACAATTATTGATGACTTTAAACCTGCAGGAGCTTATTCAGTAAATGTTGTTATGACCGGATTTGCATCAGGAGTTTACTTCTACAAATTTGAAGCCGGTAATTATGCAATAACTAAAAAGATGATACTAAGTAAATAAGCTGTAACTAATAATGAAAAACAAAGAAACCGAAAAGAAATTAGTTCGCGACCCGGTTTGCGGAATGCGAATTGAACCGGATGATGCAGCCGACATATCCATTTATAAAAATAAGATTTTCTATTTCTGTTCACACGGGTGCCAAAAAATTTTTGAAATTGAGCCGGAGAAATATATAGTTCCAAAGGAAGAAAAACATTCTTAAATCTGAGGATAAAATGAAACAGATAACAGCTTATGTAAATACAACAAGAATCCACTGGCTGGTGGAAGAACTACAAAAAGAAGGAATAAATGACATCATGGTATCTGAATATTTCAGACCCGATTCTCAAATATCAAAGCTGGAATTTCTCTGTAATGAAGATGGCATTGATGAAGTTAAAGATATAGTTCATAAAATAGGAACTTGCGGTAATTCTGTAGACCATCTTATTGAAGTGAAAGATTATGAAGGAATAACAAACAGCATTTTTCCTTTTATTTGATAAAGTAAATAAATAAAATAATATCTAATAATTGCTTATATAATAATAATCAAGGAGAAAAAAATGAAACCGGTAACTCAGATTTCGTTATTATTCTTAGGAATAATCTTTTTTGCAATGCCTGTTAAACTTAATGCACAGCATCACGGCGGAATGCATCAGAGTCAGCAGCAAAGCCATATAAATATGCAGATGCAGCAGATGCAGGATATGATGAACAGGATGCACGGTATTAATTCGGAGATGCAAAATATGATGCAGCGGATGAATGAAATGCATTCTCAACATAATATGCAGCAGAATATGCATGGTATGCTTCATAATGATATGTCTGCTATGATGAACTCAATGAACCATATTTCAGATCACATGATTAATATGATTGAACATATGAATACCATGATGCAGAATAAGGAGCTTATGCATAAAAATGAATTCCACGAAAAAATGAACGGCATGATGAAAAACATGAATGATATGATGGATAATTTCGAAAATCTTCTCATTAATTTTGATGCAGTTAATAAGATTAAGGAGTGATGATATGTTCAGATTGTTTAATTCGACATCAGTGTTTCTCCTCACCTGCCTGGTCTTTGATGCCAACGCTCAGAGTGTTCTGGAGCAAAACCGATCAAGGTGGAGTTTTTACACTTCCGTTCTGGCATCAGGCGGAAGTTATATTTACAATGATTACAGCAGTCTTTATTTTCTTTATGCCGGTCTCAGATATCAGGGCGATAACTTGTCTGTTTACGGTTATATACCTCTTGTTGCTCAGAATAACAGTGCTTTTACTCAATCCGGAATGATGATTCTGCCTTCCGGTTCCGGTGTAATAAAGGATAGCCACGAAGCACACCATTCGTGTGGAAGTCCCATGACCGGGATGTCTATGTTAAACTTGGATTTTTCTTTAGGTGATCTGTTTATTTATGGTTCGTATAGATTATTAAATGAATATGATAACCAGGTAGAGCTTTCAGTTATTCCCGGCATTAAATTTCCAACAGCTTCGGGAAATTCAAGGATTGGCACCGGTAAGTTTGATTACTCAATATCATTCAATGCGCGTAAATCGGTTGAATCATTTGTTTTCCTTGCCGATGCAGGATTTGTAAAGATGGGGGATCCGGCAGGCATTGATTATAAGGACCCGTTTACTTATGGAATCGGGTTGGGAAAATTTATTTCTGAAAACGGAAATAATATTGTTCTATATTTTAATTCATATACAAAAGTTCTTGATGAATATGAACCGCCCAGACAGCTTTCTCTTGGAATGAATTTCAAATTAGGAAATACGAAAATATTTTCTCTTATCGGCTCAAAAGGTTTGAGTAATTATAGTCCGGCTTTTTCTGCAAGTGCAGGAATGAGTTTTGGTTTGTAAAAATATAAAAATCTTTAAGTGTTGAGAAAACCTTTGAGATTAGTGCTGCAAAATGAGTTTAGAAACCCCGAAGGTTAGTGTTAGAAATTTTATGTGATGTTTAGAACCTTCTGGCTTAGCCATCCTTTGGGAAAGGTTTTCAGAACTTTTATCAGCGACTAAACCTTGAAGGTTTTTATGAAAAAAATTATTTAATAAAGTTCGGAGTTATTAATGCAAATTTTACCCGATTGGGCGCCAAACATACATCCGATGATAATCCACTTTCCTCTTGTGCTTTTAATTATTGCTGTATTGTTTGATGCGCTAGGTTTAATTATTAAAAAGAGTAAACAAGCTGCAGAAATAAGCTGGCCCGAAAAATCTGCACTTGTACTTTACCTGTTCGGAACTATTACTTTGATCGCTGCATTCTTAACCGGGCGGGCGGCGGAAGACGGACTTAATGTTCCTTCACACGCAATTCCTGCTCTTACCGACCATGCAGATTGGGCGGAGATTACTTTATGGTTTTTTATTGTTTACACCGTTATCCGGTTTACAGCTTTATTTGTATTTAAATCAAAAAGATTAATTGTTATACCAATTGTTCTGATTGGCTTTGTAGGGATCTATTTCTTATATCAAACCGGTAATAAGGGTGCAAAACTGGTTTTCGGTTATGGTTTGGGAACGGGCAATATTGCATCAGAAGATATAAAAAACATTGATACCGCTTCAGATGAGATTCTCCCGGATGAATCTTTCACAATTGATATTGATGGCTCGTGGGCATTACTAGCTTCAGATTATACAATAGAGGAATTAAAAAATAAATTCGATTGGGTAAAAAATTCTTTTGATGATTTAACTCCTATGTTTGATGAGAGCAATAATGCTTTAATGTTTCATCCTTCCGATGAGGTTATGTTCATTCAAAAAAATGAATTTGGGAGCCTCGAAATGAAAGTGAATATAAACCTTGATGACTTTAATGGAGAATTAGAATTAATTCATCATTATACAGATAATAATAATTATGATTATCTAAAAATCGGGAATGGTAAGATCGCTCTAGCGCGTAAGTCGAACGGACAGGTAAGAGTTTTTGAAGAAGGAAGTTATATTGAAAAGGGCTGGATTGAAGTTAAGAAGATAAGCGACAGGACTCACTTCCGCGGTTATGTAAATGAAAAAATGATCGTCCATGGTCATGGCAGTGAACCTAAAACCGGAAGTTCGGGAATGTTAATCAAAGGACAGGGTAGTTTTTTGATTAAGAAGTTTATAGTTAAATCTATACGATAGTATTTAAACGATTTATTGAAAAAATATATCAAACAATTATGAATTTGAAGTTATTAATTATCTTTTTTTCTGCTACGATAGTCAACTTTGCACAAAGCACTTATAATGCCTTTGTTAAAGATGAGCATACTAATGAACCACTGATAGGTGTAAATGTAATCTTAAAAAATACACCGCTTGGCTCGGCATCGGATGAAAATGGTTATGTCGAGATTTCTAATATACCCGACGGCACGTATGAAATTATTTTTTCTTATATAGGGTACAGAACTCATTCTGTCACAATCACATTCCCGGCAGTTGATGATGATGTGTTTGAAATTCTTCTTGAATCCGAAGCCGAAGAACTTGAAGAGATATCTGTTGCCTCAACACGCGGCTCTCGGCTTATTGATGATGAACCTACAAGAGTTGAAGTAATTGCCGGCGAAGAGATTGATGAGAAGATCAGCAAGGATCCTTCAAACATTTCTATGATGCTGAATGAAAGCACCGGCATACAGGTGCAGCAGACTTCTGCGTCAAGCGTTAACTCAACTTTCAGAATACAGGGATTGGATGGAAGATATACTCAACTCCTAAAAGACGGCTTACCTTTATATTCAGGTTTTTCAGGCAGTTTAAGTATTGTCCAGATACCTCCGCTCGACTTAAGACAAATCGAAATAATTAAGGGCAGTGCTTCTACTTTATACGGAGGCGGCGCTATTGCAGGATTATTAAATCTTGTATCCAAAGAACCAGCCAGGCATAGAGATCTTTCTTTCTTAATTAATACAACAACCGCAGGAGGTCTTGATTTAAGCGGATATTATTCTCAGAAGTTTGAAGGCTATGGTTTAACTGTTTTTGCATCACGCAATACTCAAAGAGCTTATGATAACAATGATGATAACTTCACCGACTTGCCCGAAACGGAAAGATATTCCTTTAATCCAAAACTTTTTCTTTATTTTAATGACAACAGCACCCTTGAATTCGGCGGCTCAATAAGCACTGAGGAGAGAATCGGCGGCAGTATAAATTTAATCAAAGGCAATCCTGATACTGTTTTCACTTATACTGAAGAGAATCTGAGCGACAGATATTCTACTCAAATTAAATATAAACTAAAACTGAATGGTTCTGAATTAATTCTAAAAAACAGCATTGGGTACTTTAACCGCAAAATTATTATCCCCGACTATACTTTTAAAGGCAGCCAACTATCAAGCTTCAGTGAGGCAAGCTATAGCTGGCAGAACGAAAATCACGAGTGGATTTTAGGAATGAATTTTTTATCCGAAGATTTTAATGATAAAAGCGCAGCAGTTAATTTACTCGATTATTCCGATTACACATTTGGCTCCTTCATTCAAAACACTTTTAATATTACGGAGAATGTTGTTCTTGAAAGCGGATTCAGGGCAGATTATAATTTTGATTACGGCTTATTCGCTGTTTCACGTATATCATTTCTTTTAAAGCCTCTTGAAAATATTACTTCGAGAATCGGAGGCGGACTGGGATATAAAATTCCATCCATATTCAATGAAGAATCGGAGAAAATTTTCTTCCGCAATCTACTGCCTCTGGATAAAGATAATGTTAACGCTGAGAGAACTTACGGATTTAACTTCGATGTAAATTACAGAACAATACTTTCAGATGAATTGACTTTTACGATTAACCAGCTTTTATTTTATACAAGAATAAATAACCCCATTCTGATCAGAACTTCAGAAACAGATTCATCTTTTTATGAATTTTATACGGGTGATGGTTTTCTTGATACACAGGGTGCCGAAACAAACATTAAATTCACATATGACCATATAAAATTATTTATCGGCTATACTTATATTTTCGCGCAAAACCATTTTAGTAATAGCACCGGTGAGTTTGCTTTAACTCCAAAACACCGGCTTGGCATCGTTCTGATATTTGAAGAGCATGATAATTACAGGGTCGGATTTGAAGCATACTACACAGGCAAGCAATTTCTTTCTACAGGTGAACGAACCACAGATTTCTGGGTAACCGGCTTAATGCTTGAAAAGAAATTTG
This sequence comes from Ignavibacteria bacterium, assembly GCA_037447335.1. Classification (GTDB taxonomy): domain Bacteria; phylum Bacteroidota; class Ignavibacteria; order Ignavibacteriales; family Ignavibacteriaceae; genus JBBIGV01. The sequence goes on from JBBIGV010000005.1 coordinate 65,898, forward strand.
GTTTTCTCAGCCTGTTTTTAAACTTTGAGAATTTTCTGGATACAAGGCAATCGAGATACGGTGCAATGTATAATGGATTGCCTTCAAGTCCGGAGTTTGTTGAAATATACGCACCAACCGACGGAAGAATTATCAATGGCGGAATTAAGATAAAACTTTAGGATGCTTTTTTTCTTTCCTTCAACATTAGATGTTATGATATACATTGGAATAAGTTATGAAGGTGAAATTTGTTTATCAATTTCTTAGCTCATAGGTATAGCACTGCACTTTGGCTGCGAAAAATTAGCATAACATATTCTGTTATCTTGTAAAATTTAAATCGGGCATGTCTAGTTTGCTCTGCTCAAGTAATCTGATGCTGATGTTGGATCAATTGACGAAGCAAGGAAAGAAAGAATTATTTAAATACCGATGATTTCACTTAAAGTAAACTCCTGCTGAAAAAAAATTTACCAGCCGGCAGTATTACCTATAAGCGGAAAAGTGATTGTGAAGGTTGTACCCGAATTTATTTTACTTCTTATATCAATCTTCCCGCCATTCATTTCGATAAATTCCCGTACAAGAAGCAAACCCAGTCCGGTGCCGTATTCTTTTTGAGTACCGGGATTCGTAAACATCTCCCCTTTTTTTATTCTTTCAATATTCTGGCTGCTTATACCAACACCGCTGTCTTCAATTTTGATTTCAAGCATACCTTCATTATCCTGCGTAAGAACCGATCTTGCTGATACGCGAATATCACCACCTGACGGAGTAAATTTAATTGCATTAGACAATAAATTCTGAAAAACTGAAGTGAGCATATCTTCATCTGAATAAACTTCAAGGTCTTCTTCAATATCAATCATTACACTGATTTGTTTTTTAAGTGCATTGCCCTTGAGCATATTAAGCGCACCCATGATCAACTTATCAATTCTGACATTTTCAGGTTTAAACTCGAAGCGCCCCATCTGAAAGCGCGAATACTGAAGCAGGTTGTTTGTCATCCCGAAGAGATTTTTTGATGTTTCGTAAATAACATTCAGGTATTCTTTTATCTCTTCATTGGTTAAAGTTTCGTATTCATTAGTAAGAATCTCAGAGAAGCCAAGCAGCGAATTGAAGGGGCTGCGAAGGTCGTGAGATATTGCAGAAAAGAGTTTATCTTTTGATGCATTCAGTTCCTGAAGTTCAATAATTAATTGCTCTCTCTCCTGCTCATTCAGCTTTCGTTCAATGGCGAGTGAAATTGCATAAGTTATAACCTCAAGAATTTCTTTTTCCTTGTGTGTATAAGTTGCCGGATTCTCATAATCCTGTACAACCAAAACGCCGATTGTCCGGTCTTGAATTTTCAATGGAACACCCAGCCATATAGGGGATTGAGTTCCGAGAAGTTCAATTTCTCCCAGCCGCTTTAGTTCTGCATCAAGCTCAAGATCAACCAAAGCAGATTTGCCGGTTCTTATTACATATTCCGTAAGTCCTTTACAAAATCGCTTTGGCGGAGCCGATTCATCATAGGTATCTTTGAAGTAGGGAAAAGAAATGTAATTGTTCTGTTCATCATAAAGTGCAATGTAAAAGTTGTCCGCTTTCATCAGTTCCGAGACACGATTATGTATATAGTTGAAAAATTCTTCAGTATTCAACTCAGAATTTGCTGTTTGAAGCAATTCGGAAATAATTCTCTGAAGCTTTTCTTCTTTTTTAGAGCCAGTGACATCCTGCCCTGAGCAAATAATGTATTTTTGATTGCTCTCCTTATCGTCAAACATAGTATAATGCCACTCAATTAATCGAAGCTCTTTTGTCTTCGTCTCTACTTCACCAAATATGCTTTCAGTTAAGTTCTCTTTTCCTGTTAGTATTTTTCTCAGAACGCTTTCCATTTCGGGTATCCGGTGCTCGGGGACAAACTCATGCCAGGTTTTACCTATAATTTCAGATGCTTGTCTTCCAAATAAATTACTTCCCTTCTGGTTAACAAGAACTAATTGCCCGCTTTCATTAAGAACAATAAATATTACATCGGCAAGTTCCAATATTGCGGAGAGATGCTTTTTTTCATTGTGGAGCTTATCAATAAAATCGTGCATAGATGTAACATCACGAAGGATGCCGATGGTTTCAAAGCAAACTCCTTCGGAGGTAAGCTTTGAAATTGAATTATCTTCAATCCATTTAAGGTCGCCTGATTTTGTTGTAAGGAGATATTTCGCGAAGTATTCTTCAAAAAATTTTCGTTCGGTGCCCTCTTCGGTTATTTCGTAGCGGTCTTTGTTATCAACAATAATTTTCTGAATGATGTTCTTTATTCCAATATCATTCAGTTCATCGGATGTATAACCGGTAAGAGCTTCAATGCCGGGACTAATATATTCATATTTTTGAGTTTCGGGGTTAAGCTTATAGAAGATATTTGAAGAATTAATAAAATCTGAACTGCGGCTTCGCAAAGAATTCAGGAAAACTTCTTCAACAGAATTTTGTTTCGGTTTATCTTTCATCCGGTTACTGATATTGTTTCAAATTTCTACCCAAAATGTATATGAAATGCAGCGTTAACTTAACTCTTTTAAGTAAAAAAATGAAACGGAATCGATTGCAAAGTTGCAGGTAGAAAAGACTAATAAGCTTTTTTTACTTATTAAAAAACGCGGGAGAAATCCCCTCAACTATTCGTAGCGCAGCGCTTCAATGGGGTCCAGGTTTGCTGCTTTGTAAGCCGGGTAAGTACCAAAAATAACCCCGACAAGCACGCACAAAGTTATTCCGATAGCCACCCAATCAAATGGTATTGCAGCCTGTGCATTTATGAAACTTCCTGCCAGGTTGCCAACCCCAACACCAAGTAATATCCCGATCAATCCTCCAAAAATACAAAGGGTGATCGCCTCAATAAGGAACTGGATAAGTATGTTGCGCCGCTTTGCACCAACTGCCTTCCTGATGCCGATTTCTTTTGTTCGCTCGGTAACAGATACGAGCATAATATTCATTATACCAACACCCGCAGCGAGCAGAGCAATTATAGAAACCACCAGCGCTCCAATTTTTACACCGCCGGTAATATCATTTATCTGACCGATGAGTGATTCGTTGCTAAAAATTTCAAAATCATTTTCCTGACCCGGATCAACTTTTCTTATAGTTCTCATATATCCGATTGCGGCTTCAATGGTTGCGTTGTAGTCCATCTGGCTGTAAGACATAACAGTAATGTTGATACTTCGGGCGCGCCTGCCGTACATGCTTTGAAAGGTTGTAATGGGCATAACGATATAGTTATCTCTGCTCTGCCCGAAAAGCTGTGGCTGCTTTTCGAGGATGCCGATTACCTGTAACGGTCTTCCATCAACGCGAACAATCTGACCTACAGGATCAATATTCGGGAAGAGCTTATCAACCACATCCTGCCCGATGAGGCAAACATTATTTGAGAACTGCACATCGGTTTCCCTGATTTCCCTTCCAAGATCTACAATCCAGTTATTAGTTTGAAGTGCGCCGGTTGTAATACCAGCAGCCTGTATGTTGGGATTAGTTTCGCGGTTTCCGTACTTGACTATTTTACCCCATTGCCATTGTTCTGCTCCGATATGTTTTGCCTGTGTAAGCAGCGCCGATAGCCGTTCATACTCTTCAAGAGTCAGATCTTTACGATTTCTGTATTTGTCCCGCGATCCATGCCCGGTTTGAATTGCCGGAAATTTCTGTATCTGAAATGTATTTTGATTCAACTGAGAAACACCGCTTTCGATACTGACCTGAAGCATGGTCAGGATTGTCATTATTACAACGATAGAAAAAATACCCACAACAATACCGAGAATTGTCAGGAAAGCCCTGAGCTTATTAGCTCTTATTGATTGAAGCGCTAAGGAAATAATCTGGAATACGTTCATTTACTCATACCTCAATGCTTCTACAGGATCCAGCTTTGCCGCCGCATACGCAGGTGCAAAACCAGCAATTACACCGGTTAAGATTGATATCACGATGGCAGCTATAACCGCAGTATATTGAATGGATGTCGGAAGGAACTGATCAATCAGCATACTGAGAAGAACCGCGAGTATTAAACCCATCAAACCGCCAATAAGACATATCGTTGAAGATTCAAGAAGGAACTGACCGAGTATCGTTCTTCTTTTTGCGCCGATGGCTTTTCTTAAACCGATTTCTTTTGTACGCTCACGAACTGAAACAAACATAATATTCATTATTCCGATTGCACCAACGAACAGAGCAAGACCGGTAATAAAAAGCCCTGCAATCTGAATTACACCCACAACAGAGTTGTAATTGCTCATTAATCCTTCCTGCTGATTGATAGAGAAATCATTCTCGTCATTATATGATAAACCCCTTATCTTTCTCATAACTCCTTCTGCCTCAATTTTGGTATCTTCAAGCACAGCCGGTCCTGCAGCACGCACGGTAAAAGTTATGGAACCAAAAGATTGTCCGAGAAAATGTTTGAATACTGTACCGACAGGAATAAATACCTGGTTATCAGGGTTAAAACTACCAAGGATGAAACTTCCCTGCTCGGCAAGTATTCCAACAACTCTGAAGTTGACACCGCCTATTTTAACCGTCTTATCAAGCCCATCGCCCCTAGGGAAGAGTGTTTTTGCTATTTCGCTTCCCAGTACAGCAACATATCGTGAACTGCGGCTTTCGATTTCGGAATAAAACCTGCCCTGATTAAAAGTGAAGTTGGTTGTTTTGAGATAATCTGCATCTGAACCATTAACAAAAACAAAGTCAACTCTGTTATCGCCGGCTTTAATTGTCTGGCGTGTATTCATAACGGGTGCAGTAGCAATCGGCAGCTTGACCATCTCTTTGAATTTATTGTAATCATCCATTGTGAGATTACGACGATTTCTTATTTTCCACCAATCTTCGTTAGTAAACCATGCCCACTTATCAACGTACATTACATCAGAACCAAGTGAGCTTATTCCTTTTTCGAATGCATTGTCAATACCTTTAATAGCGGTAGTCATTAAAACAACAGAAGTAATACCGATAACAATACCAAGCATGGTAAGAATTGAGCGTACTTTGTTTGCGCGAATTGCTCTGAGGGCAATAAAAAAACTTTCTTTTAATTCATACAATAAAATTTTCATTGCGTAATCCGTTCAATCATCATTATGCAACACCGGTTTTTGAATCAGGAAGAGTTCTTGGTTCAACAACCTCGTCAGATTCAATCAATCCATCGCGAAGCCTGATAATTCTTGCTGCATGCTCAGCGATATACTCTTCATGTGTAACCAGTATTATCGTATTTCCTTTACGATGAATGTCACTTAAAACGGTCATTATTTCCTCGCCGGTTTTGGAGTCGAGGTTTCCTGTAGGTTCATCTGCCAGAATAATAGATGGACGTGTGACCAGTGCGCGTGCCATAGCAACTCTTTGCCGCTGACCTCCTGAAAGTTCATTTGGCTTGTGGCGCATCCTGTCGCCAAGCCCAACATCAATAAGTGCCTGAGCTGCTCTTTCTTTTCTCTCTGCCGAAGGAACACCGGAATAAATAAGCGGCAGTTCAACGTTGTGAAGCGCATCCGACCTTGCAAGCAGGTTAAACGTTTGGAATACAAAACCTATTTCTTTGTTTCTGATCTCCGCAAGTTCATTATCACTCATTTCACTAACGCTTACTCCTTTAAAGTCGTACCTGCCTGAAGTTGGAGTGTCAAGGCAGCCAAGCATATTCATCAAAGTTGATTTTCCCGAGCCCGATGGTCCCATTATAGCAACATATTCATTCTTATCAATATCGAGGGAAACATCTCTGAGTGCATGAACTTTTTCGGAACCAACCTGGTAAATTTTTGCTATGTGCTCAATTCTGATAATATTCATTTTTACATCCGTTTAAATTATCTGCCGGTCCTATTTGTATCCTCAACCCGAACGATTGAACCATCCTTCAATTCTCTGGAGATAGCCCTGTAACTACCCGTGATTACTACATCATCAACAGATAAACCTTCATTTATTTCGATGTAATTATCATCGCTTAAACCAGTGTTTACTTCGACCATTTTAGCTTTACCGTCATTAACGATGAAAACAACTTCCTTTGGTTTACGCTGATTTCCATTTCTTCTTTGCCTGTTTTCACCGTCATCCTCACTTTTTGCGTCATCGGGGTTAATATCTGTTCTTGCTGTAACACTTTGAATAGGAACACTGATTACATCTTTAACTGTTTTAGTTTCAATACCAGCATTACAGGACATACCGGGCCTTAAACCCATATCCGGGTCAAGCAATTTGATCCGCACTTCAAAATTAACCACCAATTCCTGAGTTCCAAATCCGGCTGTGCGTGCGCTGTTGCCGATCTGAGTAACCAATCCGATAAATTCTCTATCGCCAAAAGCATCAACTTTAATTCTTGCAGTATCACCTACGGAAATCAGTACAACATCATTCTCATCAACATCAACAACCGCTTCCATATTAGATAAGTCTGACACAGTCATTATATCGGTACCCTGTGTAAAACCGCTGCCGAGCACTCTTTCGCCAAGCTCAACATTAAGCTTGCTTATTGTTCCATCCATCGGTGAATAGATTGTGGTTTTATTCAATTGTTCAATAGCTTCTGTAAGTGCAGCCTGGCTCTGAAGTACGTTAGCTTCCGCCTGCTGATAAAGAGCCTGTGAAGCGAGGAACATGCTTTTTGCCGCTTCAAGCTCAGCATCGCTGGATAATTTTTTATTATGTAATTCTTTAACACGGTTATAATCTGAGGTAACCTTATCAAGTTCTGCCTTACGCATCGTTAGATTTGCTTTTGCCGACTGAAGATTAGCTTCAGCCCTCTGTTTTTGAGCAATATATGCATCAGCTTTTATTCTTATCAGAAGATCGCCCTTTTTAACCCGGTCTCCCTCTTTAACAGGAAGTGTAACTATTTCGCCAGTTACTTCAGGGGTAATAACTACTTTGAATTCAGGATTGATCTTACCCGTTGCGGAAACCTTTTGAGTTATATCCCTCTGTTGAACTTTCTCGGTTTGAACGGCAATTATTTCTGCTTTACCGCCGCCAAAAAAGGCAATCAGGATAAGCGAAACAACAAGCACGCCGAGTATGGAGAAGATTATTATTTTCTTTTTAGATTTCGTTTTATTTCCATTTGCCATTTAAAGTAATCTCCTGTTGTAAATTATTCATAATTAAACTTACCGAGCACACCTAGATAATATTTAAGCTGTTCGCTGAACACGATGAAAGAAAACTGTGCGTTAATATAATTTGTAAGCGCTGAGGTGTACTCAGAGTTTGCTATAAGAACATTAAGTAGGGTCCCGGCTCCAAGCGAATATTTTTCCTCTTCAATTTTAAGATTTTCTTCTGCGGCTTTAACATTTTTTTCACTGAGGTTAACAGCTAACCCGGCAGCCTGCAGATCAAGATTGGTCTTCTTAAGATCCTTTTTTATCTCTCGTTCGAGATCGCTAAGTTCAATTTTCTTATTCCATGCATTAACTTCAGCTAACTGTACGCGATTACTTACGGAAAATCCTGAAAAAATAGGAATACTTAAAGTCAATCCGACGGAATATGTTCTCGAATCGGTAAGCCGTTTAAATTCATTTGAACGTAAACTGTAGCTGATTGAGTTTGTAAGCCGGGGAAAATGTCCGGAACGGGCAATTGTAATTCCCTCTAATGCGCTCTCAAGCTCAAATTGAGCGCTGATATAATCTTTCCGGTTATCATACGCACGATTTATTAAACCGGTAAGATTCTCATATTCTTCCGCAAGGTCTGCTTCTAATTGAAGAAGTTCTTGTGCCGACAGTGCATCGGGGAATGAAAAATCTTCAGTTACTTCCAGTCCAAGGAAGAACAACAGATTAGCCTTAGAGGTTTCAAGGTTGTTTTTTGCCCTGATTACCTCAAGTTCAGCATTACCAGTTCTGACCTGCTGCGCGTACACATCTGCAAGGGTAACCGCACCAAGCCGGTTTCGTTCTGTAATTGTTTCAAGGCTTTTCTGATTCCATTTAAGATTGTCCTCGCGAACCTTCAATAACTGCTGTGCATTGATAACATCATAATAGAATTGTGTAGTTTGAAAAATGATTCCCTGCTTCAATCTTTCAAGAGAAAGTTTTGCTGATTCAAGATTATTTTTGCTTTGTGATATTGATGCAAAATTTGCAAGCCCGTCAAACAATGTCCAGCTTGCATTTACACTTGCAGAATAGTTCCTTGACTCAGTAGTTGTGGCGGGCAGAGGAATAACAAATCCGGCAATATTAAGTGACCCGCCTTCATCTTCAGACCTAGACCATCCCCAATTGCCGGTAGCACTCAAAGATGGAATTAAGCTGCCATATGATGCAAGTAAATCAGATTCATATGATTTGATTGCATTAATATTTTTCTGAAGTGTGGAGTTTCTTTGAAGAGCAATATTGACCGCATCATCAAGTGTAAGCTGTTTTTGAGGATACCCTGCATTTGCCATTACGAGTAACAGGAATAAAGAAAAAACGAATCTCATTATTTTCTCCCGGGAATATTGATTTTGTTTGTCAATACAAGCTCAGCTCAATTCAACTTGTAATTGAACTGATACAAAAATATTGATTAGAAAGTTCAATAAATGATATTATTTACAGACGGTAAAAATAAGTTATGTACGGTATAACCTTTTTGTGATACCCATAAATTGTGTTTTTATTCACAATGACCTTGTTTAATGAACGGGTGTACATAAATTGTTAATGACTTTGCTGTTTGATTAAAAGGACAGGTGTCAGTTATTCAACAGGGTCAGAAAGAAATTTATCTTTTATCTTCAATAAATACGCATAAGCTTCTTCATAATTATTGCCAATCTTACCATCTAAAATTGCCTCTTCGATTGCTGATTTGATCTCACCTACTTTCCTTGAAGGCTTCAGGCTGCAAACCTGCATGATAACTTCGCCGTTGACCGGTGATTGAAATGCTCTGAGCTTATCTTTTTCTTCAACCTCCCAGACCTTCTTCATAACTTTCTCATAATTTTTCAGATAGCGGGTAACCTTATCCGGATTTTTACTGGTTATATCAGCACGGCATAAAGTTATGAGATCCTCAAGGTCTTCGCCGGCAGCAACAATCAGTCGTCTTATTGCAGAATCAGTCACCTCCTCACTAACTAAGGCAATGGGTCTCAGGTGAAGCCTTACAAGTTTTTCAATATAATCGAGTTTGTGGAAAGGAAGTTTCATCTTTTTAAAGACAGACTTCATCATTCGTGCGCCTAAATCTTCATGACCATGAAAAGTCCAGCCAATTCCATCAATAAATTTTTTCGTATGCGGTTTTGCAATATCGTGAACTAATGCTGCAAATCTTAACCAAAGGTTATCCGAAACTTTCGCCACGTTATCAACCACCTGCATGGTATGATAGAACACATCTTTATGATGATAATCTTTACGCTGATCAACTCCGGCAAGGTTAGCAATTTCCGGAAAAATCACTTCAATCACCTTCGTTTTATAAAGCAATTCAAGCCCCACAGAAGGTTTGGGAGATTGAAGAATTTTCAGAAATTCATCTGTAATTCTTTCCTGGGAAATTATTTTGAGTCTCGGTCTGAGTTCTGTTGCTGCGTTATTGACTGATTCATGCACAGAAAAACCAAGCTGCGATGCAAATCGGAAAGCACGCAAAATACGCAGCGGATCGTCATCAAAGGTTAACATCGGGTCAATCGGAGTACGGATGATTTTTTTTTGGATATCTTCGTACCCGTTGAATATGTCGGTCAGTTCACCAAAAGTTTTTGTCTTAATTGAAACTGCAAGGGTGTTAATTGTGAAATCTCTTCTGCTTATGTCATCAGCGAAAGTTCCGGCTTCCACATCCGGCTTTCTGCTTCCGCGTTTGTAAGATTCTTTTCGGGCGCCAACAAATTCAAGGTTATAATCTTCATATCTGAAGTGAGCGGTTCCGTAATTTTTGAAAATGATAACATTGCTGACACCAAGCCTGCCGGCATAAGCTTCAGCGAATGCGGTTCCATCTCCAACCACCAAGAAATCTACTTCATTTCTATTTCTGTTAAGAATCAGGTCCCGTACAAAACCACCTACGATATAAGCATCAACTTTAAGCTCAGCGGCAACATCGGAAGCGGCACTGAGGAACGAATAATTTTTTAATTCTTCGGAAAAGTTCATTCAAATTGAGGTAATGATTGATCCAAAAATAAAATAAGTTACTTATCCCCATCGGGGATTTTAACCGGTTCCTGCAGCGAAACATCTGTTCTGCTGCCCATAATTACAGCTACCGGTTTCAATGGTTCAATATTAGCGCATAATATTTTCATAAGCGCTGCAATGGGAACTGCAAGGAACATTCCTGCAATCCCCCAAATCCATCCCCAAAAAATCAGAGAGAATAAAACAAATACTACGCTGAGGTCCATTTGTTTGCCAAGAAAATGAGGTTCAACAAAATTGCCCCAGATGTTTTGATTAACAGACAGCACAATCCCTAACGATATAGCTTTGACTCCGATACCAAATTCAAGAAATCCCACAAGTATTGGAAGTATAGTAATTACTATTGATCCGATATTCGGAATGAAGTTAAAAACAAAGGTTAATATGCCCCAGAATATAGCGAAGTCTATTCCGTATGCTGTAAGAATAACTGTTACTATCATTCCGGTTATTAGACTTACGGATGTTTTAACAATAAGATATAATTGAAGCTGTTGATTGATAGAATTAAGACTGTTATCAATTATCTCCCTGCTGTTCGCAAATGCAATTCTTAATCTGCCTTCAAACTTATTTTTTCCCATCATCATAAAGACCCAGAAAATAAGCGCTATGAAGAGATCGCCAACTAACGCACCAACAGAGTTAAAAATTCCCTGAATGATTCCCGCGGCAAACAATTGCTGAAAGACTGAGTGCATATCAAACTGGTGAACATTTATGCCGTACAATTCTGCAAGCTCGGCAGCGGTTATATTAAACGGTGCAAGAATCGCCTGTAATATTTCCGATAGCCTTGTTCCATATCCTTCAAGTTTAACTGCCATAGCAGAGCTGTTTGCAACTATCAGCATTCCCAGCAAATAGTATATAGAAGAGATAAAGATAAGGATGGCAATCAGCGACAGCCATCGCGGCACTTTGAATTTTCTTAAGTATTCAACAAGCGGATGCATCAGGTAAGTAAGAAATATCGCAATGGTTATAGGTATCAGAAAACCACTTAATGCCGTAAGAATATAAACAAAGAGTGTAAAGGAGATAAATCCCAGCAGATATGCAAGAAATTTTGTGTACTTTGTTTCAGATGTTGTATTCATATTTAAAGTCCGTTATTGAAAAATTTTTCGAGATAAGCATTACCATTCCGGAAAAGCCAGTTAGTTCGATTGAAATGTTCATGAAGTATCTTTGAGAACTCCTCATTTTCATTGAACCGCAATGCTAACGCTGCCATTTTTCTTGCGCGTGTAAAATCGAGGTTTGCAGCAAAATAATCAGATAATTTATAAACGGCAAAGCTGCTTTCCTCATCCATAACCAATAATGTTTTGTCAAAATTGCGGATGAAAGAATTATAATCTTCTTCCAGTGCTCCCGAAAGTTCTATTAAAACAGGGAATGAAAAATAAGCATATTCTTCCTTATTTATTTCTTTGACAATGGAATATCTGTCATAGCTGCTGCCATGAATATAATCTGATAATAACTGCGGACTCTCCGCAAGGAACAGACGAATTTTACTGAGTGAATTCAGGTGGCGTGACGGATTCAGATTTATAATTTCATTATAGAACTTAACTGCTTCTGAAAAATTTCTGTTTCGAATATGGTAATCACCCAATTTCAGCAAAGCATTTGCGTAAAACGATGTGCCTTCAAATGCATGTAATTTTGAAGACAATAATGCAGCGGCTTCATCAGGTTTATCTTTCATCACATAACAGTCGCTAAGTCCGGTTATTGCGTAGTAATTATCTGTTAACTGCACAAGTCCGGAGAAAAACTTTTCTGCTTTGTCAATTTCACCTGCATGAAAATGACTGAATGCTTTCTCCAGCCTGTGTGCAACATACCGTGGACAAACCTTTGAAAAAATTGTCTTCCTTCCAAAATAAAAATCTGCTTTGCCTTTTAAATCCTTTAAGTCAAAACCGTTGAGATATTCAAAATATTCATTACTCAACTGCTCAATAGATTTTTGATATACTTTTTGAAAATTTATATTAGAATAAAGGGTTTTGAATTTTTCAATTCCGTATCTCTGCAGAAGAAAACTTACGAATGAACCTGCATAAGTATAAGCCAGCGAAGATGTCTGAAAGAAAAAGTTGAAGCCTTTAAATAAATCGGGAAGTGCCACCTTATAACCATTATGATAAGCAAGTGCAGCCATAAAGTGAACGTGATTATGATCGAAAACCGGATCTGCTGCCGAAGCAATTCCTTCAATCAAAAAAGAATTGAAGTTCTCAGCAAGTTTGAATAATCCCGACCCGAATTCAGCGCTGAAACAATGAGCGATCTCATGCCTTAGAGTTCTTTCATAACTATCCTGTGAAATGTAAACCTGGTAAAGCCAGGGTTTGGCTACATCGGCAGCGCTTACACCAAGCAATCGTTTCTTCTGTGAACTGTCGGCAAATATAAATGATTCGATTTTTTTTGCCGGCTTCTCATTAAAAAATTCAGCTAGTTGTATGAAATAATATTCATGATCCAGTACAATGATCTTTTTAAGATTTTCATCAGTACCCGTTGTGATGTGTATGATGAAGTTATCCGTTTCAATAGTTTCCGCCAATTCATTTAAAACACGTTCTCTGTCAGTTGAAAAACCAAGCTGTGGTGATAAATAAATGAACAGGGCGGCAATTATTATGATGAAGATATAACTGACTGATTTAATTAATGTTCTCTTATTCTCAAAGATTTTAATACAAATAAGTATAACCATTGTAAAATATAAAATGTTGAGAAGACGGTAAAAAACCAGGTGCAGACTTACACTCAAACCCTCGTCATAAATGTTACCCGGAAAATATCCGACCAACGGATTAAAAAAATATATCTGAGGGAGGAAATAAATTTCCGCTACCGGAATTAAAGCGATAATCAGATAAATGATGAAAAATAAAATTCTCCGGAACCTTTTGAGTAAAACAAAAGCTGCCATTCCGATCGCACCGCCTATTATAACCGAAGGCAGTGTAAGAACAGCATAAAAGGTTAAGCCGTCAGAAAGCGAACAGGGTTTCGAATAAAAAAGATTTATAAATGATATTAAGAGTGGAATGATTAAAAAAACAACCGCGGATAAAATCCACACTTTTATTTTTCGAGCAGTAATTGAATTATCAATTTGCGCGTAAAATCCTATTGTGAACAGACCAAACAGAATCACAATCGCCAGACTATTCAACGCAGAAAACTCATAGCCAAGTACACTTGTAAGAGGAAATGATAACAGAAGCAGGTTAAATCCCGTTAGCAGAAGCAGATATAAAATAATAAAGCTATTCCACAATATGAGCTTTCGGAGAGCAGGCACTTTAGTACTCTTTACCTTCAACTCTTTGAATGTCTGCCCCAAGTTTTCTCAACTTTTCTTCAATACGCTGGTAGCCGCGGTCAAGATGATAGACGCGCAAAACTCCGGTAGTACCTTCCGCTGCCAGTCCTGCAAGAACAAGGCATGCGCTTGCACGAAGATCGGTGGACATTACCTTTGCTCCCTCAAGTTTTTTAACACCTCTTACTATAGCCCGGTTTTCAACTACCGAGATTTCTGCTCCTAATCTCACCAATTCCGGAACATGTTTAAAACGGTCAGGATAAATAGTATCTGTAACTGTTGAGACACCATCAGCTAAACACATATACGCAATCCACTGCGCCTGCATATCTGTGGGAAATCCCGGAAAAACAGAAGTAATTACATCTGTCGGTTTTATCGAAAGGTTGGTTGAGTCAATAGTAACTAAGTCTTTATTTATTATTAACCTGCAGCCGCTGTCCTTAAGTTTTGAAAGAACAGATTCGATATATGATGTATTGATATTCTTAACAGATATCTTACTTTTCGTAATGGCTCCGGCTGCCAGCAGGGTTCCTGCTTCAATTCTATCCGGGATTGTATTTATTTCTGACGGGGATAATTCATCAACACCCCAAATATTGAGGTTTGACGTGCCTGCTCCTTCAATTTTTGCTCCCATTTTTTTTAAGAATTCGATCAGGTTTATGATTTCCGGTTCCATTGCAGCGTTTATTATGGAAGTTTCACCCTTTGCGAGCGCCGCTGCCATCAATGCGTTACCTGTAGCCCCGACAGAAGAAATATCAAAATGTATTTTAGCGCCTTGTAATCTGTCTGCTTTGGCTATGATGTATCCGCCTTCAATATCAATGTTAGCCCCTAGTTTTCTCATTGCTTCAATATGCAGATTAACCGGACGCGGACCCCATGCACATCCACCGGGAAGTGAAACCTTTGCATAACCAAACCGCGTTAAAAGCGGGCCTAAAACATATACCGATGCCCGCATCTTTTTAACATGCTCATAGGGAGCTACCTGACTATTTATGTTTGTTGTATCCAGAGTTATTGTGTGCCCGGTAAATTCAGCCTCCACTCCAATCTTCTGAAGCAGCTTCATCATCGTGTAAACATCATTCAACTGCGGCGTGTTATAAAGAGCAGATTTACCTGCAGCAAGTATTGAAGCAGGCATTAACGCAAGCGAGGCATTTTTTGCACCGCTTACTTCAACTTCACCGGATAATTTTTTCCCGCCGTTTATTACAAATTTATCCATTTCACCTCTCAGGAGTACAAAACATTTTATTAAATATGCGATTCAAATAAAAGACTAAGAAGATTAAAAAGCAATTTGAAGAGTCATCACCTTGTAAGAATAATACCGTTAGCGCCTGCAATAAAGGATTTCCCGGATGGAGTGAACGAAATATCATTTAACGCCGTGAATTTACCGGTCTGATTTAACTGCCAGTCTTTCCCGCCATTAGTTGTGGATAACAGCTCGCCTTTGTTGGATACAATAAATCCATTTTGTGAATCTCTGAACTTAACAGCAAACAAGCCCGATATTAAACCGGAATTTATTCTTTGCCATCTGCTGCCGGAGTTATCCGTTCTGAAAATCTCCCCACCTCCACCAACAATAAATCCCGTATGTTCATTGACGAAAAAAATATCTTTCAAATACTTGTCTGTTCCGATATTAACCTTATTCCAGTTTATTCCTCCATCAGTAGTTTTCAAAAGAACTCCTTCCCAACCTGCAGTAAAGCCGTTTGTTTCGTCTGCAAATGCACCATTATATAACAGCGTCTCTAAACCGGGTTTAACAACCAGCCAGGTTTCACCATTATTAGTTGATCTCAAAATCGAACCTTTATCCCCAACAGCAAATATCTTAGTTGCACCCGGCGTACCGAAAACTGAAAACAAAGTTGCACTTATGTCTGTGTTTATCTGAGACCATGATTTCCCTCCATTATTCGTACGTATCAGCAAACCATCTTCACCTGCGGCAAAGCCTGACTTCTCATCTAAAAAATAAATTGAGTGAAAATTATTTTCATAAGGTATGTTAAGCTTAATCCATCCATTACCACCATCAGCAGTATAAAGTATAATGCCGTTATTACCCGCCGCAAAGCCTTTCATATCGTCAACAAAGACTATTGAGTTTATATCAATCCGAACAGTTGAGTTTGTTTCAATCCAGTCTGTCGGCGGAATATAGCCCGGATTTGATCTGTATGATTCTCTTGACAGCAATTCTTCATCGCTTTTCGAATTCGCCTCCCACAAGTCAGATATCTCGGAAAAGAAATAAACAAAGAGTGCAACTATAACTGATATTAGCAGCGTAAAGCTGATGATGTTACCGGCTTTTGATGGTTTAACAGCCTCTTGTTTTTTAGTTTTTGTTTTTCTATGAGTGTGAGTTCGTCTAACAAAAGAGAGCTGTTCAAGATCATACAAAAACTCGGCGCAGGAATGATATCTCTTCCTTGTAGATTTATTAGTTGCACGGGAAATAACATCGTCAACTTCGGCAGGAATATCGCTGAATACAGAAGAGAGCTTTTGCGGTTCACGTTTAAGATGTGCTTCCATTATTTCAAACTCGGTAGGAAAGTCGAAAGGCGATTTGCCTGAGAGCATCTCGTAAAATGTTAAACCAAGCGAATAAATATCACTTTGCACCGAAGGCTCTTCTGCGCGTATTTGTTCAGGACTCATATACAGTACAGTGCCGATCTTAGCCCCGGTTCTCGTAATTCCCTTATCTTCGGTAAGAGATTTGGCTATTCCGAAGTCCATAATTTTAGCTGCCCCATCTGTGCTGATAATAATATTAGCCGGTTTCATATCGCGATGGACAAATCCTTTTTCATGAGCAAAGGAAATTCCTGCAAGAACCTGCTGCATAATAAATACAGCTTCGGTAATTGAAAATCTTCCCCGTTTAGCCAGAAGCTGTTCGATAGTATCGCCTTTAACATATTCCATAACAATGCCGAGCATACCGCGGTGTTCTGTAAAACCATAAACAGGGACTATATTGGGATGATTTAACTTTGCCTGGCTGCGTGCTTCTCTTTTAAATCTTTCGACAAACCTGGGATTAGCAACGGATTGGGAGTGAAGTATTTTAATAGCGACATAACGTTCAAGTTTCAGATCGAGGGCTTTATAAACGACACCCATTCCCCCTTCACCGAGCATTTCAAGAATCTGGTAGTGTTCAACTACTGTTCCGATCATTTGAATTACTTAGAAATGATTACAAAAGAAAAGTCATCAGAAGCCCCGCGGGCTTCAACCATAGTATTAATCCTGTCAGATATTGTATTGATGTCGGTATTGTTTATAACTATATCTTCAATTTCCTGGTCTGATATTTCTGAAGTTACTCCATCTGTACAAATCAGGAAAAAAGTTCTTTCACCGTTGTGAACCTTCATCTTGCTGAGGTCAACATCAACTTCAAAATTATCGCCTAATGCACGTGTTATAATATTCCTGTTCGGATGCGTTTCGGCTTGTTTAAGTGTTAGGAATCCTTCATCAATCATTTTCTGAACAAGCGAATGATCTTTAGTAAGCTGCTTTAGTTTTCCGTTTTTAAGAGTGTAGATGCGCGAGTCACCGATGTGTGCCCAATAGGCTGTATCATCTTTAATAAACATAGCTTCAGCCGTTGTAGCCATGCCGTTTAATGACGGATTAGCAAGCGAGACCCGAATGACCTCGTCATTTGCGGCAAGGAATGCATTCCGCATACGTTCAAGGTAATCCCATTCGGTTGAAGAATCAAAATAATTATAAATTGTTTCCATTGCGAGCTTTGAAGCTGCTGCACCGCCTTTGTTTCCACCGAGGCCATCACAAACGATACTCAGTAAACCGTCCTGGCATTTAAAAACACCTGCAGAATCTTCGTTCACAGAACGTTTAAAGCCCTGTTTGGAAAGTAATGTATAAACATAACTCATTTGAACCCCATCAGATATAGTATTAAGCATATTAGTTTTAAGCATATTAGTTTAATTAATGGGGTGTTGCCCGAAAAAGACTATTAACATTCACAAATTAATTATGTGCAAGATAGGGTATTTTTACTCAAAAATCGAGAATAAATTTTACAAAAATTAAAGCCGGGTGGAATACCATTCATCAAAGAAAGAGTATATGTTAAACTGACAATGCAGATGTTGAAGAATAGGTTTCCGTCAGTTTTATTTCGGGTTTGTGTCGAGGCTGTAACGCATTCAAAACGCATGCAGAACGAGTTCAAGTCCCGAATCCGACTGCCGGTATTTGGGAACATGGCAGCTGAAAAAATTAGAAACTCAAAATTAATTTTTCTATATTGGAGCGGGTTTACGAATTACTCTTTGATTTTAGATGAACACTCACTCCCTTCAGTAAATGCGGCGGGGGTATGACACGATGCTGGCAGTTAATCTTTTGTTTCACAATACGGGGTTCGCTTGTGAGATTGAAATTAACATTAAGTGCAGATGCCGGTAATCTGATTTTTTATAACTACCATTATCATTTATCTGCTGCGATTTATAAGATGCTTAGGTTTGGCTCGCCGGAGTTTTCTGGGTTTTTGCACAATCTGGGTTTCAAGCAGAATGGAAAGACTTACAAGCTCTTTACATTTGCTCTACGATTTGAACAATACACAAATCTGAAACATGCTATCAGGCTGGACAAGCCAGTCGCCTATCTTTACGTAAGCTCATTCTTGATTGATGATTTCATTAAGAATTTTGTGATTGGCACATTTGAAAGTCAGATTGTGGACCTTTCAGAGTTGAACTTCCCCATAAGATTCAGAATAAAATTTGTTGAGACTATACCTGTCCCCGAATTTACTGATAAAATTTCATTTAGTTTGCTTACACCAATGGTACTTTCAAGCTACAGAATGCATAACGGAAAGACCAGCCAATATTACCTCAGAGCCGAAGATACAGAAGAAGCCAACAGGATACTTACGCGGAATTTGCAGAATAAATACCAGGCGATTTATAATGAGGAGATAAATGATTCTGTCAGGTTAACGTGGGATGTTAATTATTTACAAAGGACAGAGCGCATTACAAAAAAAATAACAATAAACCAGCATGGGAAGAATCCAATTGACGTAGTGGGATTACTGGCGCCTTTTGAATTGCAGGGGAATCCCGAATTGATTCGCACAGGATATGAGTGCGGATTTGGTGAGAAGAATTCGATGGGCTTTGGAATGGCGGAGGCAGTGAACAAAGAATAATTAACAATGAATAATAAATAATTAAGGCATTTATTTATGAAGACTAAGAATACTGGCGTAACTGAAAATCCGTATAAAAAATATTATTTATTCGCGATATAGTATTACAACTAAACGGCTTAATGAAGAGGAAAAAAGAAATAAAGACCGTTTTCCAATGGATTTTATGTTTCAGTTAAACAAACAGGAAAAATCAGAGGTAGTCGCAAATTGCGACCACCTGAAAAATCTTAAATATTCACCCAATCTTCCGTTTGTATTTACTGAACATGGTGCAATTATGCTCGCATCCGTCTTAAATTCCCAACTGGCAATTGAAGCTAGCGTATATGTAGTCCGAGCCTTCGTTCGATTGCGGGAAATTCTGCTTACACATAAAGAACTTGCGGTAAAATTTAGAGAGCTTGAATTAAGGTTAGAAACACACGATGAACAGATTGCAGTTATTTTCGAAGCAATAAATCAATTGTTAGCACGGCCCGAAGCACCGATGAAGAAAATTGGATTTACAGTGGAAGAAAAGAAAAGGAGTTACGCCGCAAGACGTAAAGCTATTTAATGCAGAAAGAAACATTTCGGAAACGTTGTGGAGATTGAAAACATATTTTTATTTAATTAAGTTTGAATCAAAAATCAGAGAAGTAAAATGACGAAAGAAGAAAAAACTTTGATACTTGGCGCACTGTTCCATGATATTGGGAAGTTTGAGCAGCGGTGCACTGGAAATCCGGGGAAAGAGAAACATCAATATCTGGGTGTTAAGCTTATAGATGAGGGTAGATTTCTGCACCGATTTGAAAAAATAGTCGGACAAGAAAATATTAATGTGCTAAAGAATATAATTTCTGAGCATCATAACGCAGCAGCGAAAGGTTTAACAGAAACTGTCAGGCAAGCTGATAGATTATCTGCTAGTGAAAGAGTGGACAAGGAAGAAACAGAAATCTATCAAGATCAGTGGAATCATAAACATCTTTCATCACTTTTTAGCAAAATTAAAATACTATCTGATAAGAATTATCCACCCAGGTATTATAAACATAGTCATCTAACGAAGGATCGGTTCGATGTGATCATACCTTCCGAGACAACAGAAAAAGAAATAAAAGAGTATGCTTATAAGGAATACGACTGGAATTTATTTAAGGAAGACCTTGAATACGTTCTGGATATTTATGAAAGCGACGATGACTTTGAGAGTTTATCCCAGATTTGTCATTAGGGACCCACGACATAAGGGCAAGAAAATGCTT